>NZ_JAGYGJ010000012.1:0-152178 GCF_019947405.1 Pseudomonas sp. GL-B-26
GCATTGGGTGGGTCCGGGAATAAGCCATGACTGAGCGCCACGACGACAACGGCAAGCAGTAAACCCTTGACCAGTGCGCCGATGACCATCGCCGCCAGATCGTATTCGGCGATACCGGCCGAGGAAATCATGGTCAGGCCAATCACCAGGAAGGTCATGATCAAGGCGTTGCCGCCGCGCAGGCCAAAGCGGAACGCCAGGAACAGACCGACACTGATCAATAGCACGCCGCTGACGGGGTAATAACGCAGGACCGGGATCAATAGCAGGCCGATGCCGGTGGTCAACATGGCGGCCAGTGCGAGAACCAGTCCGGCCTTGAACGGCAGCGGGCGATTGACCGAGGCCAGCAACAGCAGACAAAGCACCGGCGCCATAAAAGGAATCGGCAAGCCGAGGCCGAAACTGGCGGTGAGGCTTAACGCCGTGCCGGTGGCCAGGCGCAGTGCGCGTTGATCCCGTGGCGTGCGCCGAGTCGACATACCCTTAATAGGCATAGCTCAGCCAGCTCATGAACCCCACAAACACGTGGCCGAGTGGGTTCAGCGGATTGCCCTCGGTGGGGAAGGCCATGACTTCGGCCTGCCCTCCGGCACGGATGGCGCGACCGTCACGCAGTATGTCCATTGAGTCTTTGGAAAACTCGATAATCACCGGGAAGCGCTGGGCCGGACGCAACCAATCGCGGCTGTTCTGCACACTGGGAAGCGTGCCGGGCGCTGGCGTCTGGCCCACGCTGACGCCGTAACCGACGCTGCGCACGCGGCCTTCGAAAACCTCGCCCGGCAGAGCATCCAGAACAATCGAAACCGGTGTATCGAGCTTCACCAGACCGAGGTTGTTCTCGGTCATGTCCGCGCTGATCCACACATCATGAATGGCGATCAGGGTCATGACCGGGCTGCCGGCCGCGGCGAATTGCCCAGCGTCAGTGCGCAGATCCGTAATCAGTCCGGCCGAGCGAGCGCGAATCTGCGTGTTGGACAGATCCAGTTCGGCTTTGGACAACGCCGTGGCGGCACTGCGCAGCAAGGCGTTGTCTTCCTCGCTGCCACCTTCCTGCTCACGCGCGCGCTGCACTTCGGCGCGGGCAGCGGCGACCTGGCTGACCGCTTGTTCGCGGTTGGCGCGAGACACTTCGAGCAGGCGTACGGAAATGGTGCCGGGGTCTTCGCGATACAAACCCTCAAGACGCTGATTGTCCTGGCGCGCCTTGAGTTCATTGGCCTGGGCGGCGCGCAGGTTGGCTTGCGCCGAGGCGATACCGGCGGTGCTCGCACCGATCTGTCGGCGGGTCGATTCAAGGTCAGCACGCGCACGGTCGACGGCAATCTGGTACGGCTGAGGGTCCACCTCGAACAGGATTTCGCCGGCCTTGACGTCCTGGTTGTTGCGCACGTTCACCCGGATCACGCGGCCCGCCACTTCCGAGGCAACAGGAATCACAAAGGCCCCCACCCGGGCCTGTTGTGTATAGGGTGTGAAACGATCCGCCAACAGGTACCAGGTCAGACTCAAGAGGATCAGCAGTAGCACCCACTTGATGCCTTTTTTCGCCGGGTCGGCAGCCGGCGCTGGCGCCTGGGTGACAGGTGTCTCGGGCGTGGGCTTGGCGGCTTCACTCATTGGTCTTTTACCTTGTAAGACATTGGAATGGCAGGTTGTTCAGTGGCGGGCTCTTCCAGCAGATCGCCCCAGTCGGTACGTTTTTCCATTTGCTGGCGGGTGGCTGGATCAACTTTCGGCTGGGCGCTGTACCAGCCACCGCCCACGGCTTTGTACAAGGCAATGACATTACTCACGGCATTGCTGCGGGCGACCAGATAATTGTCCTGTTGTTCGAGCAAGGCACGCTGCGCATCCAGCACCCGCTGGAAGTCCGAATATCCTTCGCGATACTGCGCGCTGGCCAACACCAGCGAGCGTTTGGCTGCCACTTCAGCCTCACCCAGAATGCGTTCGCGCTCCAGGGATTTGATCAGGCCATAAGCCGCATCGTCCGCCTCGCGTGCCGCCTGGCGAACCTTGTCGCGGTAAGCCTCGATCAGTTGCTGCAACCGCGCATCCTGCACGCGCACGTTGTTGCTGATCTGGCCGTGATCGAACAGATTCCAACGCAGACTGGGGCCGCCGATCAAATCCAGATTCCGAGGCGTGCCACTGAGCGTGTCGGTGGACCAGATGATGCTGCCCAGCAAGGTCAGCGACGGATAGAAATCGCTCTCGGCCACACCGATCAGCGCTGACTGGGCGGCGACACTAAGCTCGGCGGCGCGCACGTCGGGCCGACGCAGGAGCAGGTTGGCCGGTACATCTTGCAACACGGCACGGTCGACCAGCGGGATCAATCCCACATTCTCGACCAGTTGCGGCAGCGCGCCGGGCGGCTGACCAATCAATACCGCCAACGCATTGCGCGTGCGCTGGCGCTGATCTTCGAAGTTGGGGATGGTGCTCAACGTACCCAGGTACTGGGTCCTGGCTTGTTGCAGGTCGAGCTCGGCGGTTTGGCCGCTATTAAAGAGTTTCTCGGTGATCTCGAAGTTGCGCTTTTGCTGTTTGGCGTTTTCCCGGGCGACGCGTAAACGGGCCTCGGTGGTACGCAGCGAGAAATAGGTATCGGCCACTTGCGCGCGCAGCAGGACGAGCACGTCTTCATAGTTGGCCTGGGCGGCGAAGTAGCTGGCATCGGATGACTCGATGGCGCGACTGAAGCGGCCCCAGAAGTCCAACTCCCACCCCACGTCGAACCCCACGCTGTGTTGCCAGAAGTGGCTGTCTTGCGGGTTGGTCCCGCCGGATTGCCTGCGGTTGAAGTAAAGACTGTCGACACTGGCTTGCTGTAGTTGCGGGTAAAGACCGCTTTGAGCAATACCGAGTTGGGCGCGGGCTTCCATGACGCGCAGGCCGGCGATTTTGAGGCTGGAGTTGCGTGCATCCGACTCGGCAATCAAATGATTGAGGACCGGATCGGCGAAGATTTGCCACCACTGACGCAGATCCGGGTTCAGTCCGCGCTGGCTGGATTGCTCAAGGGCAGGGGTGCTCCAGTGTTTGACCCATTCTTCGCCGGGCGGCTGGAAGTCCGGCCCAAGCCGTACGCAGCCACTGAGGCCGAATACGCCAAGCAGCACGAACCGGCCAGGCCAATTCAGCAGGGTTGTACCTGGATGCATTACGCATTTCCCGACCAACAAAGATCACTGGAGCATAGCCGTCCAAATGGGCACACGGCTGCTACGCTTTTTAAGCGCCATCAAATCTACTGTGATCTGTTAGAAAGGTACGACGATTATGAATAACACCCCAGGTGTTGTTGAACCCCATTCAGCCGGTTGGCGCTTTAAGTTGGGCATTGTCATTATCTGCTTGATGCTGGGTTCCTGGCTGTTGGTGCCACTCGCAGCGGCAGCCGATGTGCCGGGTTCAAAGATCGCTGCACTGACCGGCGTGCTGTTCATCAGCAACAAAATCCTGTTGATCATCGTTATTGCGGTGATGGGCAAAGCCGGATTCCAGCAGTTAAAGCGCAGCCTGTTCGGTTATGTGTCCTCACTTGCTCCTAGCACAGAAGTCGAAGTGGGCCCATGGCGTCACAGAGTTGGCATCGTTATGTTCTTTGTGCCACTGATTTCTTCCTTTCTTGAACCCTACGTCGACAGCATTTGGCCGGGGCTCAGACCCAACCTCTGGCAAGTTCAAGCACTGGGTGACGTCATGCTAATTGGCAGCTTTTTCGTATTGGGGGGGAATTTCTGGGAGAAAGTGCGCGCCTTGTTTATTCGCACGGCTCGTGTCGCAAACACAAGTGCAGCGTGAACAACAATAGTGGGCGAGGGTAGTGAGTACTCGTGCGTTCAAGCTCTAATGGCTAGCTCTACTAAAGAGCTATTTAGCATAGTTATTATTAATCATGTGTATAGCCATAATAGAGCAAGCGCATTAATTGCGCGCTATTTCAAAGGCTGGAGGGCTCAATCAACATGACTACCAACACCTTTGATAGACACATTCCCAGCGCAGAGGCTGTGATCGCAGCACTGAACCTGGAACCCCACATGGAAGGCGGTTTCTACCGCAGAACCTTTCAAACCGATCACCACGCGATGGTTGAGACCGCTGGGGGCCGGCGCTACCTGATGACATCCATTTACTACTTGCTGACCAAGGATTCGCCGATAGGTCATTTTCATCGGAACCAATCGGACATCGTGCATTACTACCATGTCGGAGATGCGATTCAGTACAACCTGATTTTTCCAGACGGCACATTAAAAACGGTTGTGATGGGCACCGATATAATCGCCGGACAATGTCTGCAGTTGCATGTGCCTGGCGGCGTCTGGAAAGCTTCGCAGCTTACAAATGGACTGGCAGGATACGGCCTGATCAGCGAAGCGGTTACACCTGGGTTTGATTTTGCAGATATGGAGCTGGGCAGTCAGCAAAAGCTTACCGAGCAATTTCCTGAACACGCGGAGCTGTTTGAGAAGCTGATGGGAGAATGAGGGCTGGGGTGAATTGATCGCCTCAAAATCTGCGTGCAAAACCGGGCTAATCTCGAAACACATTGTTACGTGTAATGTATATTATGTTAAATGATGTGTCAGGGCGGAACTTTTACAATATTCGAGACCAGCAGCACGTGGGTCTGCTGAGTCAATTCATGCTCAATTCCAAGCATCCCTGCCAATACCTCAATCAGGTAGGTTTCTATGCCTCCACCCAATATCCGATGCGGAAGGATACGGCGTTCCTGGCGCACCCGGACCTATGAAAATCATGATCGAAGAATGGGATGGGGACGGTGCAATTCGAATCCCAGACGAAGCGATGCAGGAGCTGGAGCTTGATGTTGGCGACTCGCTGTATTTGATAGAGGAATTTGTCGGCAACACGCGTTGCCTAGTCCTATCAAAAACACCTCAGATTGCGGATCGAATAGACAAGCTGACTGAGGCCTGGGATAGCGGACAGCGTGGCAACGCCGAGGTGAAATAAGGCATCCGTAATACGCTTCTTGAATCAATCATGACGGGCCAACTGTGGAGTGACTCGCCCAGGGCATGTGAAGACTTGGGGTCGAGCCGGGCTCAAGCCCGAAAGAGCGATAACAAAAATAGCTTTAGCTTCCTTGCCCATCAAATCTTTGATGAGTCTCACGCAAGCACTCCCCTCTCCAGTCTACCGATAGGATCGAGTACAGCGCTCGTTTCCAGCCTTGTCCTCACCATATTCAGTAGAGTCGATGCGATGCGCAGATTCGCAATATGACTCTCCGTGAGGCGCTGCACTGCACCGGTTCTACTAATCTATACCAGTGGCTCACCTACTTTGCGGCGCAGCTGAGGTTGATGATGAGAGGCCTGATTAGCGGACTTGATATTTTCCAGCAAGAAATTCTCCGTGGCGACCATATGCACGCCATCACTTGCATGACCGAGCTGCTAACGGAGTACCGCCAAAGTTTGCCCGACACGCTCTGGCAGGACGACATAGTCGATCAATGTCGTGAACATCCGATTTTTCAACTACTCCAGGAAGACCCCTACACCTTACGAGCTTTCAAAAAACCCAGAGGCTACCCAGGGGACGCTGTAATGCTGGATTACGCCTACTTTCAGAATCCTCCTCCCGACTCCAGCGCGATCGGAAAATTAATGTTCGAGGTTGTCACCTCAAGCCCAAACGCGCTGAGCGTACGCTGGCGTCGTGAGCACATTGCAGGCTTGATTGAGCGGCTGGCGTCCCATCGGGAAGCGCTTTCCATCATGAGCGTCGCTTGTGGCCACTGCCGAGAACTGGAGCTTCTCAAACCAGAGACCCGACAGCGGATCCAGCGCTTCGTCGCATTTGATAATGACGCAGAGACGCTGGCGGCTGCCACTCTAGCTTGCTCGAAAATCATCAAGTGGCAGTGCAATGTCAAGAAGCTGCCTGAAAGTGATGATTACGATGGATTCGACTTCATCTACAGCATTGGCATCTATGACTACCTAAATCGCGCCCAGGCAATGGCGCTTACAGCTTGGCTGATGGGTAAACTGAATCCAGGAGGGAAACTCCTGATCGCAAACTTTACACCGGACAACTGGGGGCGGGGCTACATGGAAGCTTTCATGGACTGGAAGCTCGTGCTCAGGACGCGCGAACAGATGAGGGCGTTCATACCTGCGGACTCATCACCACATTCCTGCTTGTATTTCGACCCCTATCGCAATGTGATCTACCTACTACTCACCCGGAGCTGTTGACGCCGAGGCCAAGTTGACCCGCGTGCCGACGGTCTCGCTAGCATGTGCGTACTCGCACCTGAAACCGCTGCATGCCTAAGCAAACTGCATGTGGCATCTGACGCCTATCATTCAGGATCATCTACGGGTAGCCGCCCTCCTCTTATGCAGCCTGTCGACGCAGGGTCAGGATGGCTGCTCCGAAGCAGATGAACATCGCCCCAACTACCCGGCTGACCATCGGGATAGCTCGGAATAGGTCAACACGCCCTTGGCCCAAGAGACCAGTGCGGCATACCGACTAAGAAACGTCTCCGAGCCCAATCATGCGAGCTTTATCGCTCCGCCCTGGATATCGTCACGCGCCATTCGTAAGTCATTAGCGTCCTGGTTGAGCCGGTGAATCATGTTGAGCAACCGTTGGCGTAGCACTTCGTCTTGGAGCTGCTCAGCAGCACGCATCACATCAAGCGCCGCTGCCTCATTGTTGGTGGCAACGGCGTCGAGCAGTTTGCGCATGCTTCTTGATGGTCGATTCATCTCCAACTCCTTGGATTTCAGTGACACGAATCATATGGCCAGAATGTTTCGTCAATATTTCAGCTGCACGAACTGGCTTGAATTACCGACTCCGGCTCATTTGATGCTAGCCGGAGGGAGAACCTGAGGGGGCAATTACGCTAGTAGCAACCCGTCATTGATGAAGCTAAGCGGCTCGCTCCAGAGCATCCAGCAAACCAAAAAACTCCCGAGAAAGCTTATGCCGAGGGGCCAAATGGATGATGGGTACTGAAGCTTCGTGAGATTCGCGCATCTTGACGGAGCTGCTTAGGTACACCGGTAGCACAGGTAAACCTTCGGCCAATAACTCATCAACGAGATTTTGATGAAGCCTAGTGTGCCCCGTGAACTGGTTGACCACTACCCCCTCTACTTTCAGTGTTTCATTGTGATCAAGACGTAGCTCCTCTACCTGCGCGATGACGCGATACAGCGCCTGGCGAGAAAAGCTGTCGCAATTGAATGGGATTAGCAAACTGTCCGCAGCCACCAGCGCGCTGAATGTGTAGAAGTTGAGAAACGGGGGTGTATCGATATAGATGCGCTCATAGTCCTCGGACAGTTCAACCAGGAGCTTGCGCAGCTTATTGATCTTGTATTTGGACTCGAGTTTTGACTGGAGGTCTGACAGTTCAGGACTGGCAGTCACCAAGTGAAGGTTGTCGTAAGAGGTCTCGGTTATGACCACGCGATTCCTTCGACCTTCGAAGCCGCCGGATAGTGTTTGTTTGAAAAAATCGGCGATGCCCGAAGGGATGCTCTCGTTGATCAGGCCCGTGAGATAGTGTGTCGAATTTGCCTGAGGATCGAGATCAACCAAAAGCGTTCGGTAGCCTTCGGCAGCACTCGCTGCGGCAAGATTGCAGGCAATGCTGGATTTTCCAACGCCCCCTTTCTGATTGAATACAACACGACGCATGGGGCTTGCTCATCCATGAAAAAGGCCGAAGGCCGACTGAAAGAAGGTGTAAGAAGTCATGTCAATTCTATGACCGTAACATTACAGTTTTACGACGGCGATAGCGGAAGCTGAATACTAGAGCGATTGACTGCCAGCACAGAACGGCAGCAAATCACACCGATATCAGCCCCTTAACCGGGCTGGGAAATGTCATGACTCGAACAACGACTTTGAACACAACCTCCCCCTCTCACCGCCCGCAATGTCTACCAGGTACTGAAGGACGTCGCGCTGGGCACACGCATCACGACAAGAACCAGTAGCCAGTCTTTGAGCGAAATCTACAACGGCCTGTGGTATTTGTTGCGAACTTATCGATGCCTGGTGAGGCAAAGGGCAGCTGTTATCGCATATACGGAGGAGGACTGCTGTAGAGGCATATCAAGTAAGGGGTAGCCAATCACAGCGATGTAAACGAGAGCTTAGCGCACGCCAGTAGCAATAATCCTACGTGGCGAAAGAACATGATGGTATGAAAACTCAAACTAATAGCCGCAGGCAACTCTCACTTTTTTCAGGGCGAGTTCAAGCGTTTCAACAGGCACCGATCCCAGCGCCACGCGCAGCGCATTAGGCGCATGGGATGCAGCAGAAAACGGCTCTGCTGTCGTGACCAAAATGTTGTCGCGCCGCAATGCAGCAGCAATGCTCTCGGCCCGCATGTCTTCGGGTAATGGTAGCCACAGGAAGTAGGCGTTTGGATGCGCGACCAGGTTGATGCCGCCGAAAATGCGGCGGGCAAGTCGTTGTCTATTCGCGGCGTCTTTGCGCTTCAACTCTTCCAGGTCATCCACCACGCCTTCTTCGATCCAGCGACACCCCAGTTCGACGGTGATCGATGGCGAACTCCATGTGGAGGCTCGCACCGCTTGCTCGAGCGCAGGGATGAGCGATACAGGCGCTGCGATGAATCCGATTCGCAAGCCCGAGGCGACGCTTTTGGAAAGGCCGGAAACGTAGATCGTGCGATTCGGTGCGAGCATGAACAACGGCTTCGGCGCCGGCTCGGCTAGAAACGCATAGGCGCCGTCCTCGATCAGCGCAAAATCGTGTTCCTCGGCCAGCGCAACCAAACGCTTACGGTCGGCAGCCGGCATGATCGATCCCAGCGGATTGTGTAGGGTTGGCATCGCATAAAACGCGCGTACCGGACGCCGCTTGCAACTTGCCGCGAGCGCGTCGAGATTGGTCTTGCCATCAGCCAACGGTATAGGCAGAAGCTCAATGCGATGGGCGACGGCCAGCGCTTTGATGCCCGGGTAGGTGAGCGCGTCGACAGCGAGCACGTCGCCCGGCTTGAGTATCGCCATCATCGCGAGCGCCAGCCCTTGCTGCGCGCCATTGACGATCAACACCTGCGATCCGGGGACTCGAATCCCTCGATTGCGAAGATGTATCGCAGCGATTTCTCGTTCATGCGCACGCCCGCCATGGGGGGCGTTGCGCAACAAGGCGTCCAGATCGCCCGACGATGCGAGGCTGCGCAGTGCCTGCCTCAGCAACTCTGCTTGCCCGGGAACCGCTGGATTATTGAAGGTCAGGTCAATTATTCCCGCTTCGGATGCCGTTTGCAGACCGAGGTCGCGTGGAAGAGATGTGTCGCGCACGAAGGTGCCACGCCCCATTTCACCCACCACCAGGCCCATCGATTCCAACGTGCGGTAAACGCGAGCTGCTGTCGCAAGCGCAATGCCATGTTCGCTCATCAATGTGCGTACCGTCGGGAGTTGGGTTCCAGGGCGCAAACGTCCGCTGCGAATGTTTTCCGCTACCTGGTCAGCAATGGTTTTGTACCGTGGCATCGTCATTGAATGTACCTAGAACAATTCTTTGTGTGTATCAAGTGGCGAGCGTAGGCTCCACTACCTCACAAAACAAGGAGGCGAGCTCGGCGCGCAGGACGCAACCGTTCCAGTGGCGTCGAATCGATTGAGACATGTTCAGTCACGTTACTGTGGGATGCACCGACCTCGAAAGAGCATCGGCTTTTTATGACGCCGTGCTTGCGCCACTCGGGCTGATCCGCCGTGTGGTGACCCCGGATGGAGGCCCCGCCTCGGCTTGCTGGGTGCATCCAACCCACACACTGCCCAGGTTCTATGTCTACTTGCCGCGTGATGGCCTTGCGGCCACGCCGGGCAATGGCAGCATGCTCGCGTTTCATGCCGAAACGCCCGACAGCGTACGCACGGCCTACACCGGGGGGATTCTGCTGGGGGGTACTGATGAAGGCACTCCGGGTGAGCGGCCCTGGTATGGCGAGGGCTACTACGGCGCCTACCTTCGAGACCCTGATGGCAACAAGCTTCACATCGTCTATCGCGGCGATCTGGAGCACACATGGTAGAGCCATCGACGCTACTGCTGTTTGCGGGGGCGGTGTTGCTGTTGCTGATGTCTCCCGGCCCCAACATGGCCTTCGTGATTGCGCACGGCGCGAGCTACGGCTGGCGTGGCGGCGTCGTTGCTGCATTGGGAATTGGCGCAGCTGACCTCGTGTTGACCGCGCTCACCGCAGCCGGTCTCACGGCCGCAATAGCGCAGTGGCCACCGTCGTTCGACCTGATCCGCTGGGCCGGTGCGTTCTATCTGCTCTGGATGGCCTGGAAGGCCATACGGGTTCGTGCCGGACTTCCACTCCACTCCACCATCCAGGCCTCGCTGATGTCGGTGTTCATTCGTGCGATGCTGAACTCTTTGCTCAACCCGAAAGCGCTGCTGTTCTTCATGGTGTTTTTGCCGCAGTTCGTTGTTCGGGGCAGTTCTCCGGTCGCACAGCAAATCCTGATGCTGGGGCTGGTGTTGACACTGATCGCGACCTTTTTCCACGTCGCGCTAGGCCTGGTGGGGGGAATCATCCGGGGTTACGCGTCCCACAAAGGCGAGTCCGCGAAGTGGCAGTCGCGGGGCCTGGCATTCGTATTGGTGTTGCTTGCGGTTCGCCTGGCGTTCACCTCGCGGCCGGCATGAATTCTGAGTCGGACAGGGATGAGCCCATGCAAAGTCGCAGTGCTGCGGGCAGCCGCAGCATCTTGTCGATGATGCGTGAAGACGGTGAGCAACTGGGCTGGTTCAAAGTACGTAGCTTAATGCGCGAACTTGAGCTTGTGAGCAAACAACCTGGTTCTCACGCCTATAAACGAGCGACGGTTGAACGACTGGATATCCCGAATACGTTGAATAGGGAGTTCGATGTCCCCGCGCCCAATCAGGTCTGGTGCGGCGACATTACTTACATCTGGGCCCAGGGCAAATGGCACTACCTGGCTGTTGTGCTGGATCTTTGTGCGCGTCGGATAGTGGGCTGGGCATTGTCGGAAAAGCCGGACGCCGAGCTGGTTATCAAGGCGCTGGACATGGCCTACCAGCAATGTGGAAGGCCTCAGGGGTTGCTGTTTCACTCGGATCAAGGGTCGCAGTATGCGAGCCGTTTATTCCGCCAGCGGCTCTGGCGTTATCGAATGCGCCAGAGCATGCCTGCATTCACCACTACAAGCCGGCGCAGAGAACTTCGCCTACAGGGCAGCGAAGGACTTTATAGATCTCAGAAATCACCTGCATCGTTGCGTCTTCGATCGTTCCTTCATTACGGCATAAAACCCAGCCGTGATCTGCAATCGCTCGCTCGAACGCCTTGGTACAAGCGACATGTTCTTCCAGCTTATGGATGACAGTGCTGCTCAGCCCACGCCGTCGTGCCGCTGCCCTCGCCCATGAAATTTCAGGGGCGGTGACAACCCCGACATGCAGATCTGGCACTCGCACGTTTCGATCAATGTTCAACTGCAGAATCTCTGCAAACGGGACTATCCGGCGAAACGCGGCATCAGACGGGTACCAGCGATCGATCAAGATGATGCTGCCTGGTGGCTGTTTAGCCAGCACGTGCCGGGAAATCCAGGTACGGCTATCAGCAAAGCGCTCACAAACCTCCAACTCCAAATCCCGGGTGGGATTTCTGACGAGTTTGTTTACGAGGGTCATTGTTTCCCCCCTATAGGGATCGCTTTTTTTCTCGCACAGTCGGATCACCTTTTTGTTGTCTGCCCTCAGTGCTTTCGTAACGGCCTCCAACAGTGTGGTTTTGCCGGCTCCCTTGGGCCCATCTAGAGAAACAAACAGCGGACGATTCATTTTTCACATAACGATTGATATACGGTTTTTTTTGCCCTGTTCGTTCGCTGAAACCGCTTGGCGCGACGATGCGAAGCGAGTGGAGGGTCCTTACGAACAGACATTGATGAACACTCTAACCTCTCGCGCATTGCTGCCTAAAACTTTCTCAGAAAAAGCCCCGTCTGAACGACCGCGACGAATGCGCTGCCTTTCAGAGCCACCAGAGAAAAACGGTCTAATCCCTCGGGGGGTTCAGGAATACACTGAATAAGAGGCTCTTGGCCAAATGTGTTTAGGGAGCCTACCAAGCATCTACTTTCCAGGAGCTTTCCCACCCACGTCTGACAAAAGTCATTTGGCTGACTCCCGTCAAGGTATGTCGCCATGTTATCTACTCTGGAACTACGCCACCTCGTAGAGCAAAGCTTCCTCCCGACTCGCTGCGACTGTACGGTCGATCCACCTGCGGCGCTGACCGTTCGTTTTTATCACGACACCTCCAATCAAGAAATCCTCACTGTCACCGGGATCCCGATTGCCCCGCTCAACAACGGTTTTGCCATCGAGACCCTTATCGCAGATCTGCGAAGCGACCTTGAACGTGTCAGCGCTGCCGTTCCTTGCTACTTGGCGAATCCTTCTGCCAAAAGGTAGCTGCGAAAACGAAGGTAATAAAAAGCACGGCCGCTAATACCTATATTCCGCCGCTCACGCCTTCCACTGCGGCATCGCTCGCTAACTGAGCGAGCGTCAACAGAGCGTTACTTTTACGAAACACCTCACAACCGCTAATCAGTTAGTTCGGTTTTTTGACGCTTCCCCGATATGCGGTCACAACTTTTGCGCTCCGTTGGGTCATAACACGGTAGCTGTCGATGGAATATTGGCATCTACCGAGGTTTTCGCCTGATACGGAGATAAGCTCATGATTTTCAATGTACAAAATTTTGGCGCCAAAGGAGATGGCATTACAGACGACACGGCGGCGATACAAAGTGCGATTAATGCAGCGGCCGCCGCAGGTGGTGGGCAGGTGTATATGCCGACCGGAACTTATATCGTTTCGGGAGGTGAGGAACCCTCCGACGGTTGCCTGATGCTCAAGAGCAACGTCTACCTGTACGGCGACGGTATGGGCGAAACCACCGTCAAGGTGGCTGACGGCTCCGACACCAAGATCACGGGTATCATCCGCTCAGCCTATGGCGAGGAAACCCACGACTTTGGCGTCAGCAACCTCACCATCGACGGCAACCGTAACAACACCACGGGCAAGATCGACGGTTGGTTCAACGGCTACATTCCCGGCGAAGCAGGCTACGACTCCAACGTCACCCTCGACAGCGTCGAGATAAAAGATTGCTCCGGGTACGGTTTCGACCCCCACGAGCAGACCGTCAACATGGTCATCAAGAACAGCGTGTCCCACGGCAATGGCCTGGACGGCTTCGTTGCTGACTTCCTCAGCGACAGCACCTTCGAAAACAACGTCGCCTACGACAATGACCGACACGGTTTCAACGTCGTCACCAGCACCCACGATTTCACCATGACCAATAACGTCGCCTACGACAACGGCGGCAATGGCATCGTGGTGCAGCGCGGCAGCGAGGACATCCCCTCCCCCAGCAACATCACCATCACCGGTGGCGAGGTGTACGGCAACGGCGCCGAAGGGGTGCTGATCAAACTGTCCAGCGAGGTGACCGTCAGTGGCGTCGAGATTCACGACAACGCCAGCGCCGGGATCCGCATCTACGGCAGCAACCACGTCGAGATCATCGACAACACGCTCAACAACAATTCCCTGGGCAACCCCGTACCGGAAATCATCATCCAGTCCTACGACGACACCGCGGGCGTGTCCGGCAAGTACTTCAACGGCAGCGACAACACGATCCAGGGCAACATCATCAGCGGCAGCAACCTGTCGACCTACGGCGTTGCAGAGCGCAATGAAGACGGCACCGATCGCAACGCCATCATCGGCAACACCATCAGTCACACCAGCAACGGTGCCACGCTGGTCTATGGTGACGGCAGCTACGTCAGCGCCACGGTGCCGATGACCACCGTGCAAGGCACGGCTGGCAACGACACCCTGCTGGGCAGCGCCGCCAGCGAAATTTTCTTCGGCGGTGCCGGCAATGACACCATCAATGGCGGGGCCGGTGGCGACATTCTGGTGGGGGGTGCAGGCATCGACAAACTCACCGGCGGTACCGGCGCCGATACGTTCCGTTTTGTCATTCAGTCCGACAGTTACCGCAACGCAACCGCAAGCTTCGATGACACCATCACCGACTTCGACGTCACCCAGGACAAGATCGACCTCGCCGGCCTCGGCTTCACGGGCCTGGGCAATGGCCGTGGCGGCACCTTGCAGGTCAGCTACAGCGCCAGCAACGACCGCACCTACATCAAGGATTACGATGCCGACGCCAGCGGCAATCGCTTTGAGTTGATTCTCTCTGGCAACCTCGCCAGCACCCTGACCGCCAGCAATTTCATCTTCAATCGGGTGGTCACTGGTACCAGCGGCAGCGACTCGCTGCTGGGTAGCGATTCGGCCGACACCCTGCTCGGCCTCGCGGGTAACGACAGCCTCAATGGCGGCGCGGGCGACGACAGGCTCGACGGTGGCGCCGGTATGGACACCCTCACCGGTGGCGCCGGGGCGGACACCTTCGTGTTCTCCAACCGTCTGGACAGTTATCGCAACTACAACACCGGCGGCGCCAACCTTGGCGACCTGATCACCGATTTCGATATCACCGCCGACAAGATCGACCTCTCGGCCATGGGCTTCACCGGCCTGGGTGATGGCAAGAACAACACCGTGTACCTGGTGCTCAACAGTGCCGGCACCAAGACGTACATCAAGTCCCTGACCGCCGACGCCAATGGCAACCGCTTCGAAGTGGCACTGGACGGCAACTACCTTGGTAAGTTGACCAGCGCCAATTTCGTTTTTGCCACTTCGCCAACGGTCAACCATGCGCCGGTGGTGGCGACGGCGTTGCTGGATCAGAACGCGACCGAGAACACCCCGTTCAGCTACACGGTGCCGGCCACCAGTTTTACCGATCCGGATAACGATAGCCTCAGCTACACCGCGACCCTGGCCGATGGCAGCGCCCTACCCGCTTGGCTGAGTTTCAACGCCACCAGCCTGACCTTCACCGGCACGCCGACCAGCACCGCGTCCGGCAATTACAACGTACTGGTCAAGGCCACCGATCCTTCAGGTGCGTCGGTCAGCGACAGCTACGCCCTGGTAGTGGCCGATGCGCCCACCAACACCATCACCGGCACCAACAATGCCGAAACCCTCAACGGCACGGCGGGCGCAGACCTGATCCTCGGCCTCGGTGGCAACGACACAATCAAGGCCGGCACCGGCGCGGACACCGTCGACGGCGGTGCCGGACGCGACTCGCTGTATGGCGGCGACGGTGCCGACACCTTCCGCTACACCAACGTACTCGACAGCTACCGCGACTATGACACCGGCGGTGTCACGGCCACCGACACGATTTATGACTTCACCGCGGGCGTCGACAAAATCGATGTTTCGGGCCTGGGCTTTATCGGCCTCGGCGATGGCAGCAATGGAACGCTGTACATCACCCTCAACGCGGCCGGCGACAAGACCTACATCAAATCCGCCGAGGCCGACGCCGATGGCAATCGCTTCGAAATCGCCCTCAACGGCAACTACCTCAACACCCTGACCGCCAGCGACTTCGTCTTCGGCGAGCGCGCCCAGCAGAACATCCTCTACGTGCCCACCCTCGGCCAATCCAATGCGCGCCTGCTGCGCATGACGGAGGACGACAATCAGTCCGGCACCTCGACGCTGGTCAACGATCTGGACCGCTACACCACCTATGATGTGCGCAGCCAGTTCACCGACGCCGATGGCAACGGCATCGATATCGCGGTGGGCGGCAGCACGGTCACCGGCCTGTCGACTCTCAGCGCCGAGGAACTCAAGTTGTGCTGGTGGCTGACCGACACCAACCAACCCGGGGCTGCGCTGTTGCGCGCCGTGACGCTGCTGCGGGACCAGCTTACCGAACTGCAATCCATCAATAACGTCACCATGGGCATCATTTGGGGCCAGGGCGAGGAAGCCGCCCAGGAGATCGCCCGCGCCACGGACAAACCAGCGGCAGCAGCGGCCTACAAGGCCGCGACCTTGAAGGTGTTTGATTACCTGCATGCCCAGCTCGGCAACTTCAGCGTATACATGATGGAAACCGGTCACTACGAGCAAGACGCGGCGCGTACCCGTGGTTATTCGGAAGACAAGATTGCCTCCATCGTCGAGGGGGTTGGCTATGTCCGCGCCGCCCAGGAAGCCATCGCCGCCGAGCGCGCCGACGTCAAGCTGGCGGTGGACTACACCGACCTGCCCTTGCGCCACGAAGTCGATCCGCTGGCGTATCCCGACGACGTCTGGCACCTGCACGAGGAGTCGGCGGAGATCGTCGGCCAGCGCCTGGCCGACTACATTGCCAATGACCTTGGCTTCCAGGGCAACCCCAACGACAACAACAGCGTGCAGGACATTTTCGACAACGCTCAGAACATGATTTCCGGTACTAGCCAGGCGGATACCCTGGTGGGCAGTTCGGGCAACGACAAACTGGATGGTGGCCTGGGTGCCGACACCATGACCGGTGGTGATGGCAACGACATCTACGTGGTCGATAACACGTCCGACCGCGTCGTGGAAACCAACACCTCGACCTCGCAGATCGATACGGTGCTGGCCTCGGTCAGCTGGACCCTGGGCGCCAATCTCGAGAACCTGGTGCTCACCGGCGTGTCGGCCATCAACGGCACCGGCAATGAGCGGCACAACTTCATCACCGGCAATGCCGCCAATAACGTACTCGATGGTGCCGCAGGGGACGACAGCATGAGCGGCGGCGATGGCAACGACACCTACTATGTCGACAACGCCGACGACGCAGTGATCGAAACCAACAGCAACGCGGCGCTTGGAGGGATCGACAGCGTGCACAGCAGACTGGCGGCCTATACCCTCGGCACCAACGTCGAGCGTCTTTACATTGATAGTACTGGCGCCGCCAATGGCACGGGCAACGCGTTGGACAACACGCTGTTCGCCGGAGCCGGCAACAATGTGCTGGACGGGCGCGATGGCATTGACACGGTGTCCTTTGAGCGCGCCCTGTCCGGCGTTACCGTAAACCTCTCGACGTCAGCGCAACAAAACACCGTGGGGTCTGGGCTCGATACCCTGAAATTCTTAGAAAACGTGACGGGAAGCGCCTACGCCGACAGTCTGTCGGGCAACAGCGCCGCGAACGTTCTGAACGGTGGTGCGGGCAACGATTCGCTGGTGGGAGGTTCGGGCGATGACCGGCTGATCGGCGGTGCAGGCACCGACAACCTCACCGGTGGCACCGGCGCGGATACCTACGCGTTTGGTGTGCTGTCGGACATGGGCGTCGGGGCTTTGCGCGATGTGATCAGCGGCTTCAAGACCACCGAGGGTGATCATCTGGATCTTACCGGCCTGGACGCCAACCCGCTGACCGCCACTGTCGACGCCTTCACGTTCATCGGCAGCAACGCCTTCGACCCCACCAACGCCACCGGCCAACTGCGCTTTGCCGATGGTGTTCTCTACGGCAGTGTCAACGCCGACGCCACCCCCGAGTTCGAGTTCGAATTGGTGGGCGTCCAGGAGCTGCACGCCAGCGACTTTACAGCCTGACCTCTTGTGGGAGCGAGCAGGCTCGCTCCCACAAGGGAATTGCAGTGCCCGAAAAATTGAAGACCACCGCAGACCCAATGTGGCCCGTTGCGCTGCGTAGCGGCGCCAAAGAAGCTAATTGAAGTCAGCCTGACATACCGCGACTGCAGATGTCAGGGCTGCTTCGCAGCCCAACGGGGGATAAATCCCCTCGCCACAACATGCTCATTCCTCTTTGAAGGCAGCAAGCAAGCGTTCGCGCAAAGGTTTCATCAAGTAATTCATCAAGGTGCGCTCCCCCGTCACCACCGTGACATCGGCGAGCATGCCGGGGCGCACCAGCAGGCCGGCGGCCTGCAGAGAGGCGACGGTGTCGGCGGGAATTTCGACCTTGGCGGAAAAGTACGGCTGGTGCGTCTGTTCATTGATCAACTGGTCCGCCGACACCGTAGTCACCGTGCCGGTGATCGTCGGCGTATCCACCCGTTGCAGCGCGGTGAAATGCACATGCACCGGCAGACCCGGGCGCAACTTATTGGCCATCAGCGGCTCGAAACGCGCGGTGATCGCCATCGGCGCATCCAGCGGCACCACCTGCATCAGGGTTTGGCCGGCCTGCGCAACGCCCCCGACCGTATGAATGTTCACGTCCATGACCTGCCCGGACACCGGCGCACGGATCGCACCGTTGTCGACTTCAAACTGCAAGGCACGAATCTGATCGGCAAAACCTGCCGCCTCGGCAGAGACCTCGCTGAGCTGGGTTTCGGCATCGCGGCGAAATTCCTGCTGCGCCTGCAAGGCCTTTAGCCGGCTTTCATTGATCGCCTGGCGGGTCCTGCCGACATCGCCCACTCCGGAGGAAATCTGCCCGGCCAACTGGGCCGCGTTGCGCTCGGCCTCGAAGAGTTTATTGCGCGGAATGTAACCTTCACGGGCCAAACCACGCAGGCCTTCCAGCTCTTGCTGCTGGAAGCGCATCTGCGTGTCGTAGTTGCGCTTGACGCCTTCGTAGCCGAGCAATTGCTGCTGCAATGCCGCGACTTCGTGTTCGATGATTTGCAAGCGGCTGCCCAGCTCTGCGCGGCGAGTCAGAAACAACTGGCTCTGCAAGGCCATGGCCGCCTTGACCCGCGGCTCGTGCGCATGTTCCAGCAGTTCAGCGGGCCATTGAATCTCGGCAGAACCCAGGCGCTCGGCAATCAACCGGGCCTCGACGCTGCGATCGTTGAGCAACTTGCCCAGGGTCACGTCCAGTTGTGACTGCGCCTGCACCGTATTGAGCTGCACCAGCAACTGCCCCTGGGTGACGCGGTCGCCATCGCTGACCAGCAGCTTTTCCACCACCCCACCGACCAACGACTGCACAGCCTTGCGTTCGCCCGCCACCACCACGGTGCCGCTGCCCACGACACCTTGGTCGAGCGGCGCCAGGCAGGCCCAGAGCAGGAAGCCGCCCAGCGTCAGGACCAGAAAACCCACACCATAGCGCGCCGCACCGCCGGCGTCGGTACTGGCGCTGGGCAGCGCCGTGGTGTTGCGCACGCTCAGACCTTGCTCGATTTGTGCCTCAGGGGTCAGATCAAGCATCTTCGCCAGCCCCCCTGACCGCGGCCGTCCTAGGCACCGGCATCAATGCCTTGAGCACCCGATCCCGTGGGCCGAATGCTTGTTGAGTGCCGTCCTTGAGTACCAGAATGTGATCGACCACCGCCAGCACATTAGGCCGGTGGGTAATCAGCACTACGGTGCTGCCAGCAGCCTTGAGCGCACTGATGGCCTGCACCAGTGCCAGTTCTCCGGCTTCATCGAGGTTGGAGTTGGGTTCATCGAGCACGATCAGTGACGGGTGCCCATAGAGTGCTCGAGCCAGGCCGAGGCGTTGCTTTTGTCCACCGGACAAGCCAAGCCCGCCGGGGCCCAGCGGCGTGTCGTAACCCTTGGGGAACCTCAGGATTATCTCGTGAATGCCGGCGTGACGCCCGGCGGCGATGATCTTGTCGGCGTCCTGCTCGCCGAAGCGGGCAATGTTGTCGGCCACACTGCCGTCGAACAGCTCGATGTCCTGCGGCAGGTATCCAAGGTGCGGGCCCAGAGCGTCGTGGGACCATTGACTGATCTCGGCGTCGTCCAGGCGCACCGAACCGCCCATGGCCGGCCATACGCCGACCATCGCCCTGGCCAGTGTTGATTTACCACTGGCGCTGGGGCCGACGACGGCGAGTACATCACCTTTGGCCAGGCTGAAATTGATGCCCCGCAGGATCGGTTGCGAGGCGCCGGGCGGGCCGACATACAATTGCTCCAGGCGCACTGCCCCGGTGGGCGGTGGCAAAGGCATGCGCAGGCGCTCGCGCGGATGCTGGGCAAGCAGTTGACTCAGGCGCTGGTAGCTCTGGCGGCCGGAGTTGAATTGCTTCCACGAGCCAATGGCGATTTCCACGGGTGCCAGGGCACGCCCCAGCAGCAGCGACATCGCAATCATCATGCCCGCCGACAATTGGCCTTCAAGCACCAGCAACGCCCCCAGGCCCAGGGCTAGAGACTGTCCGGAAATGCGCACGAAACGGGTCATCGAAGTGATGCGCGCGCCGCGGTCGCTGGCATGGGCCTGGGCGGCAATGATGCGTTGCTGCAGCAGACTCCAACGCTGGCGCAACGGCCCGAGCATGCCCAGGGCCTGGATGACTTCGGCATTTTGTAACGTGCTGTTTACATAGATCGACGACTGCACGCCCAGGCGATTGGCTTCGCCCAAACGTGTGCGAGTCGCCAACTCGCCCCACAGCGCCAGGCTGATCAGCACCAGCGCCAGAACCAGCGTCAGCACGCCGAACCAGGGATGAAAGATGAACGCCACCAGCAGGAAGATTGGCAACCACGGCGCATCGAGCAAGGCGATCAGGCCCTGGCCGGTGATCAACTGCCGCAGCGTCGCCAGATCGGTGAGCACCTGCGCCGGGTTAGCGTTGTGCTCGCGCAGGCTGCGGGTGAAGGCAGCGTCGAAAATCCGCTCGCCCAAGGCATCGTCCAGCCCCGCGCTCATGCGAATCATCACCTCGCCACGTGCCCACTCGATCAGGGCGCTGAACATGAACAATCCCAGGGCGATCAAGGTGAGCATGAACAAGGTGGTTTCGTTGCGGCTGGTGAGGACCCGGTCGTACACCTGCATCATGTAGAGCGACGGCACCAGCACCAGCAGGTTGATCACCCCACTGAACAGCGCCAGCGACCAGAACACTCGGCGATAGCTTAATAAAGCGGCATCAATGTCATGACGCGGATCGAGAAGCAAACCCATAGAGTGTCGCCCGCAAAAGGAAAAGTCGGTCCAGGACGCAATCCATCGCGAGTTTTTTTGCCCCAAGGCATTGGAGAAAACACTAAACGTAGCCGGATGCGCCGCTATCAGAGACGATCCTCGTCGCTTCAGGCGCCAGTTACTGACCACGCAACCACGGGTTAGTGCCGGTTCGACGGGCCGGGTTTCCATGTGGGTGACGGGCGGGAATGTTGCATTCCCCACAACGCACAAACCAAAACGCCGCTCAATGAGCGGCGTTTTTGCGTATGGAGCGGGAAACGAGGTTCACCTGTATGTGGCGAGCCTCAAGCGTTTCAGCTCCACGGACGATCTCCATTCTCGTCCTTGATGCGGGTCGGCAGGCCCATCACATCCAGGGCCTTGAGGAACGGCTCAGCCGGAAGCTCCTCGACGTTGGCCATGCGCTGCACGTCCCACTCGCCGCGGGCGACCAGCAGGGCTGCTGCCACGGGCGGCACGCCTGCGGTATAGGAAATGCCCTGGCTGTCAGTTTCCGCGTAAGCGTCTTCATGATCAGCCACGTTGTAGATGAACACCTCGCGCGGCTGGCCATCCTTGGTGCCCTTGACCAGGTCGCCGATGCAGGTCTTGCCGGTGTAGCCAGGCGCCAGCGAGCTCGGGTCAGGCAGCACGGCCTTGACCACTTTCAGCGGCACGACTTCCAGGCCTTCGGCGGTCTTGACCGGTTGCTCGGAGAGCAGGCCGAGGTTCCTGAGCACGGTGAACACATTGATGTAGTGCTCGCCGAAGCTCATCCAGAAACGCACGTTGGGCACGTCGAGGTTCTTCGACAGCGAGTGCACTTCATCGTGGCCGGTCAGGTACAGGTTCTGCGCGCCTACGACCGGCAGGTAGTCGGTGCGTTTGACTTCGAACATCGTGTTGCTGGTCCACTGGCTGTTCTGCCAGCTCCACACTTGTCCGGTGAATTCGCGGAAGTTGATTTCCGGGTCGAAATTGGTGGCGAAATACTTGCCATGGGAACCGGCATTGACGTCGAGAATGTCGATCGAATCAATGCGGTCGAAATACTGTTGTTGCGCCAGTGCTGCATAGGCGTTGACCACACCCGGGTCGAAGCCCACGCCGAGAATGGCGGTAATGTTCTTCTCTTTGCACTCTTCGAGGTGGTTCCACTCGTAGTTGCCATACCAGGGCGGCGTCTCGCAGATTTTGCCCGGTTCTTCGTGAATGGCGGTGTCCAGATAGGCCACGCCGGTATCGATGCAGGCGCGCAGCACCGACATGTTGAGGAAGGCGGAACCGACGTTGATGACGATCTGCGATCCGGTTTCGCGGATCAGCGCCTTGGTCGCTTCGACATCCATAGCGTTCAGCGCGAAGGCCTGGATATCGGCGGGCACTTTGAGGCTGCCCTTGGCCTTGACGCTGTCGATGATGGCCTGGCACTTGGAGATGTTGCGCGACGCGATAGCAATACGACCGAGTTCATCGTTGTGCTGCGCGCACTTGTGGGCCACCACCTTGGCGACACCTCCTGCACCAATGATAAGCACGTTCTTCTTCAATTTTTCTCTCTCTCCTTCTCAGCCAGCTTACGAAAGGCTGGACATGTAGTCGTTGTAACCAAATTCACGAACCACCTCGACAGTACCGTCGAGTTGTTTCACTACGATGGACGGCATTTTCAGGCCGTTGAACCAGTTCTTCTTGACCATGGTGTAACCCGCTGCGTCGATGAACGACAGCCGATCCCCGATCGCCAGCGGACGATCAAATTGATACTCACCGAAAATGTCTCCGGCCAGGCAGGATTTGCCGCACACCATGTACGTGTGCTCGCCATCGCTAGGCGCCAGCTTGGCATTCAGGCGATAGATCAGCAGGTCGAGCATATGCGCTTCGATGGAGCTGTCCACAACCGCCAGGTGCTTGCCGTTGTAGAGGGTGTCGAGAACGGTGACTTCCAGCGACGCGCTCTGCGTGATGGCCGCTTCGCCCGGTTCCAGGTAAACCTGCACGCCGTATTTTTGCGAAAAGGCCTTGAGACGCGCGCAGAACTCGTCGATCGCGTAGCCTTCACCCGTGAAATGGATACCGCCACCGAGGCTGACCCACTCGACCTTGTGCAGCAAGTCGCCGAAGCGTTCTTCGATGGTGCACAGCATCTGGTCGAACAGGCCGAAATCACCGTTCTCGCAGTTGTTGTGGAACATGAAGCCAGAGATCTGCTCGATGACCTGCTCGATCTTCACCGGGTCCCACTCGCCCAGACGGCTGAACGGCCGCGCAGGGTCGGCCAGCAGATAATCCGAGCTGCTCACCTGTGGATTGACCCGCAGGCCACGCACCTTGCCTGCTGAAGCTTCAGTGTAGCGTTGCAACTGACCGATGGAGTTGAAGATGATCTTGTCGCAGTTGTCGAGCATCTCCTCGATCTCGTCGTCGGCCCAGGCCACGCTGTAGGCATGGGTCTCGCCAGCGAACTTCTGTCGACCGAGCTTGAGCTCGTAGAGCGACGACGACGTGGTGCCGTCCATGTATTGCTGCATCAGGTCGAACACCGACCAGGTGGCGAAGCACTTGAGTGCCAGGAGCGCCTTGGCCCCGGACTGTTCGCGCACATAGGCGATCTTCTGCATGTTCGCCAGCAGCTTTTGTTTATCGATGAGGTAGTACGGCGTTTTGATCATTTCGAGGCGCCTCCGGCAAGGCCAGCCAAAAAAGGATGCGCATTGTGCCTTCACTCGCTACTTATCGAAAGAGCAGGAAGCCCTCTCCACGCGAAACGTGACTCAATTTTAGTCCCAGGCACCCATCAAGTCAGAGTGACAGTCATTGTCGCCCGGCCCCGTCCCATCGCCGCGCTACTGATCCCGCCACAGATTCGCTACTATGTTTGACCGTCAGCTTTCCTTAATCTGGAGCCCGAATGCCTAATCAAAAGGACATCGCCGCCGAAAGCGGCGCACCGATGATTCCTGAACAGCGTCGTGAATTGATGCTGCGACAGTTGCGCAAGCATCAGGTGCTGAGCGTGCATCAGTTGATGGAAATGTTCGACTGTTCGCACATGACCATACGTCGCGATATCGCGCTGTTGGAGCAGGAAGGTCGGGCCTATTCGGTAACGGGTGGGGTGCGGATCGCCAGCCAGCTCCATAGTGAGCCCAGCCATCAGTTCAAGGCGGTGGTCGAGTTGCCACAGAAGCAGTCCATGGCCAAGCTCGCCGCCCGGCTACTGCATGCCGATATGACGATCTACCTGGATGCGGGAACCAGCACGCTGGAAATCGTCCCCTACATCAAGGCGCTGTCCGGCATGACTGTGGTGACTAACGACTTCGGCATTGTCCAGGCGCTGATCGAAGCCCCCCATGTCACGGTGATTCATACCGGCGGGCAGCTGGATCACTCCAATCAATCGTGCGTGGGCGGCCTGGCGGTGGCCACCTTGCGCCAGGTCGTCACGGACATCGCGTTCATATCGACCAGCTCTTGGGATTTGCGTCGCGGCCTCACCACGCCTTCGGCGCTGAAGGTGGAGGTGAAACAAGCTGCGATGCAATCGGCCTCGCAAGTGGTGCTGGTGGCCAGCAGCTCGAAATACGGCACATTCAGCATGTACAAGATTGCCGGGTTAGAGCAGTTCGACATTATCCTCAGCGACGATGCATTGGCCCCGGCCGCGGCCGATGGCATTCGCAAACAGGGAGTCGAACTGTTGTTGCCTTCTGATAGCAACGCGTAGGGCGTTAGCGCGCCTTCCAGTCACGCAGCCACTGCAAGCCGGCCGATGTGTTACCACGCGGCCGGTATTCGCACCCTACCCAGCCGTCATAACCCAACTGGTCGATCAGCTCGAACAGATACGGGTAATTGACTTCTCCCAGGTCCGGCTCATGTCGATCCGGCACGCCGGCGATCTGGATGTGGCCAATGCCGTCGAAGTCCCGACGCAGTTTGGTGGCCAGGTCGCCCTCGACGATTTGGCAGTGATAGCAGTCGAACTGAACCTTCAGGTTACTGGCGCCTACTTCCTTGCAGATAGCCTGGGCCTGGTCCTGCCGATTGAGGAAAAAGCCCGGCATGTCTCGTGTATTGATTGGCTCCAGCAGCACCGTGATGCCAGCCTTGGCAGCCTGCGCGGTAGCGTAAGCCAGATTCTCCAGGTACACGCCGTGATGCCGTGGGCGATCGCTTTCCGACGGCAGCAGGCCGGCCATCACATGGATGCGTGAATTACCCAGCACCGAGGCGTATTCCAGCGCGCGATCAAAACCGCTACGAAATTCACTCTCACGGCCCGGCAACGACACCGTGCCCCGCTCGCCCGCCGCCCAATCACCGGGCGGCGCGTTGAACAGTGCCTGCACCAGGCCGTTGTCGCTCAAGCGTTGCTTGAGTTCTTCAGCGCTGTAGTCGTAGGGAAACAGATACTCCACCGCTTCGAAACCATCGGCGGCCGCGGCGGCGAAGCGATCCAGAAACGCATGTTCCGGGTAGAGCATGCTGAGGTTGGCAGCAAAACGAGGCATGGTAGCTCCTACAGGTCGACAGTTCGTTAGACAAATGGCCAGATCAGCAGGGTAATACAGAAACCCAAAGTGCCGAGCAAGGTGGTCAACACCGTCCAGGTGCGCAAGCCGTCGGCCACGCTCAGTCCGGACAGCTTGGTGAAGATCCAGTAACCGGCATCGTTGATATGGGACATGGCCAACCCGCCACCGCCCATGGCCAGGCACAGCAGCGCCATGTGGTTCGCAGTGAGATCGAGGGTCGCAATCAGCGGGCTGATGATGCCGGCGGTGGTCACCAGCGCCACCGTGGTCGAGCCCTGCACCGCGCGCAACAGCATGGTCAGCAGAAAGCCCAGCGCCAGCACCGGCAGACCGGTGGTGCGCAGCATATCGGAGACTACGGCGCCGATTCCGGTATCCACCAGCACCTTGCCAAACACCCCGCCGGCACCGGCAATCAGGATCACCATGGCCACACCGGGCAAGGCCGAACCGATCACGTCGGACACCTGAGTACGGCTCCAGCCCCGACGCGAACCCAGCAACCAGGCACACAGCAAGGTGTCGATCAGCAGCGCCACCAGCGGCGCGCCGAGCACGGTCATGATGCCGCGCAGGGTCGATTCGGCAGGCAGCAACGAGGTGGACAGCGTTCCCAGCAGGATCAGAATAATCGGCAACACAATCAGGCTGACGATCAAACCAAACCCTGGAGGGGGTGCCGGCGGCAACTTGGAAACGATGCTGCTGGTGGACTCTTCCAGACCCATGTGCGACACGGCCACAGCCGCGCGCTCAGCACTCTTGTCATTACCGTTGGACCAGGCGGCCAAATCTTCGTTGGTGACATGCGGGCCATAGACCTCGGCACGAATATCGTCGGTCATCGGGAACACCCGACGGGTCATGCGCCCGGCCACGCGGTAGCCGACATAACAAAGGAACGCAGTCAGCGGCAGGCCGAACATCAGCACGCGACCCAGGTCCGCGCCCAACTGACTGGCAGCGGCCACTGCGCCCGGGTGTGGCGGCAGAAAGGCGTGTACGGTCAACAAGGCCGCGCACATCGGCAGCGCGAACACCAACAGTGGCTTACGCGCACTGCGCGCAATGCCATAGGCCAGCGGCATCAGGATGATCACGCCGACCTCGAAGAACACCGGCACCCCGACCATGAACCCGGCAATCGTCAGCGCCAGCGGTGTACGCCGGTTGCCGAATCGAGTGATCAGGGTCTTGGCCAGCGCCTCGGCACCGCCGGAGAGCTCGATGATCCGCCCGATCATCGCGCCCAAGGCAATGATGATCGCGATATGGCCCAGGGTCTTGCCCATGCCGCCTTCGATGGTCGCCACCAGATCGGCCGGTTTCACCCCGGCCACCAGCGCCACCAGAATGCTCACCAGCATCAAGGCCACGAAGGGTTGGAACTTGTACTTGAGCACCAGGAACAACAACAGCGCGATGCCCACCGCTGCGGTAATCATCAGGACTAAAGGGCTCATTTCAGAACCCCTCCACGCCGGGTAAACGAAACGGTTCTGCCACTGAATCTGAAGTGAGTCATGCTTGGATTTCCTGTTGTTATTGTTTTTTAGGCAAGCCGGGTCCATCGAGAGTCGCTGCGCGCCTCATGTACAGGGCCTGCTGTATCGATTTGTCGTGTTAAGCCAGCGCTTTACCAGGTCGCGCCGAAGGTCTCTCGCAACTCGTCCAGAGCCGACTGGTCGAGAGGTTCCGGTTTGGGATCGCTCATCAGCCAGAGCCGCGCGGTTTCCTCGAGCTCCTCCAGGGCGTAACTGGCCCTGGAGACCGAACTTTCCCAGACCACCGGGCCAAGCCGTTCGAGCATCACGCCGCGAACACTATTGGCCAGTTGCGCGACTTGCTCGGCAACCTTCGGCGAACCGGGTCGCTGGTAGCCAATCAACGGGATATGCCCGACTTTCATCACCTGATATGGCGTCAGCGGCGGCAGGATGTCGTCCGCCTGCCAGACACCGGCCAGCGTCAACGCCACCAGATGAGTGGAATGGGTATGCACCACGCCGCCGACACTCGGGTTGCGGTCGTAGACCTGGCGGTGCAGCGCCAGGGTCTTTGAAGGCTTGTCACCGGACACCCATTCGCCGGCCAGATTGACCTTGGCGATGGTCGCCGGATCGAGGCGCCCGAGGCAGACATCGGTCGGTGTGATCAACCAGCCGTCGTCCAGGCGTGCGCTGATATTGCCGGCGCTGCCGACGGTGTAACCGCGCTGGTAAAGGCTACGGCCAACCTCGCAGATTTCCTCACGCAGGGCGCTTTCGTTACTCATTGCGCACCTTCCGCGAGTTGGTTCAAGGCTTTGCTGAAGAAGTCGCGGCCACCGAAGTTGCCCGATTTGAGTGCCAACGCCAAAGGTTCGTCAGTACTGCTGACGGTCGCCGGCACACCCGGATCGATCTGCGCGCCGATCTGCAGCAGCTGTACGCCCAGCGCCTGAACCACAGCACCCGAGGTTTCTCCTCCGGCGATCACGAAGCGACGCACGCCGCTCTGGCGCAGACCTTGGGCAATTTCGCCAAAAGCGTTTTCCACCAGACTGCCAGCCTGCTCGACACCCAGTTGCTGTTGCACCGACTTGACCTCATCCGGTGAGCTGGTGGCGTAGATCAAAACGGTTTGATCGTTATCACGGGCGAAGGTCAAGGCTTGCGCCACCACCGGTTCACCCGCAGCCAAGGCCAACGGATCAATGCGCAAGGCCGGCCGCCCGGCTTCGAGCCAGGCCGCCACTTGTCCATTGGTGGCGATCGAAGCACTGCCGGCCAACACCACTTCCCCGCCGAATACCGCCGGGAGCTTCGAGGCATCGAGGTCGCGCAGCTTGCCGGCGCGACGGAAATTTTCCGGCAAACCCAGGGCCAACCCCGAACCACCCGTCAACAACGGCAGATCGGCACAGGCGGTACCGAGGGTGTACAGATCGCTGTCCGACAAGGCATCAGCGATTGCCATGCCGACACCTTGAGCCCTCAGCTCTGCGATTCGCGCACGCACCTGCTCAGTGCCGCGGGCAATGGTGTCGTAGCGCAACAGGCCGACATTCAGACCGGTCTGCGATTGCAGGACCCTAACCAGGTTGGCATCGGTCATCGGCGTCAGCGGGTGATGCTGCATGCCCGACTCGCTGAGCAGTTGATCCTGCACAAACAAGTGGCCGCGAAAGATCGTCCGGCCATTTTCCGGGAACGCCGGACAGGCCAGGGTGAAGTCACTGTCCAGCGCGGCCAGTAGCGCCTCGCTGACCTGGCCGATATTACCGGCCGCGGTGGAGTCGAACGTCGAGCAGTATTTGAAGAAGATCTGCTCGCAGCCTTGTTCGCGCAGCCAGGCCAGCGCGGCGAGGGACTGTTCGACCGCGTCGGCGACAGGAATGGTGCGCGACTTCAGCGCAATGACGATCGCATCGGCGTCAAGCCCGGCGGCAATGTCTGCGCTCGGAATACCGATGCTTTGCACGGTACGCATTCCGCCGCGCACCAGCATGTTGGCAAGGTCCGTGGCACCGGTAAAATCGTCGGCGATGCAGCCCAGCAGCGGGCGTGCGGTGGAGGTAGTCATGGGGTGTTCCTCAAACGGGCTCGGGCTTGGCTGTCGGCAATTCGATGCCCGGGAAAATCTTGATCACCGCCGAATCGTCCTCACGGCCGAAGCCGGCACTGGATGCCTGCATGAACATCTGGTGAGCGGTGGCCGACAGCGGTAGCGGGAATTTGCTGGCCCGGGCGGTATCCAGTACCAGGCCCAGGTCCTTGACGAAAATATCCACCGCGGACAACGGTGTGTAGTCAGCCTTGAGAATGTGCGGTACGCGGTTTTCGAACATCCAGGAATTACCGGCGCTATGGGTGATCACCTCATACAACGCATCGGCATCGACCCCTTCACGCAGGCCCAGCGCCATGGCTTCGGCAGAGGCGGCAATATGCACCCCGGCGAGCAGCTGATTGATGATTTTGACCTTCGACCCCAGGCCATGGACATCACCCAGGCGATAAACCTTGCCGGCCATGCCCGCCAGGATCGACTCAGCCTTGCTATAGGCGTCGGCTGGACCCGAGGTCATCATGGTCATCTCGCCAGCGGCCGCCTTGGCGGCGCCACCGGAAATCGGTGCATCCAGATACAGCAGGCCCAACGCGGCCAGGCGCTGGCCCAGATCCACCGCGTAAGTCGGGGCTACGGTGGCGCAGCCGATCACCAGACTGCCCGGCCGCAGTGCGGCCACGGCACCACCCTCACCAAACAATACGGTTTCGGTCTGCTCGGCGTTGACCACCACGGTCACTATCACGTCGCACTCAGCGGCCATGTGCGATGGAGAAGAGCAAGCCACACCGCCCTCCCCGGCAAACTGTTCAGTCACCGCAGCCCGCACATCACAGGCATGCACATTGAAACCGCTGCGCAACAACGAGCGAGCAATGCCCAGGCCCATCGCGCCCAGACCGACAACACCGACATTCTTGTTATTCATGGGGTACTCCAGTGGAAAGCAGCGACTGCTTGCGCGCCTGCAAGGCGCAGACATTGGCCGCGTTGTAGAGAGGGCTGCGGTAGACAGGATCAGCGCCGAGCGGATAAACCCGCTGAGGGGCGCTGTCATTCAGCACATGAGTCGGGATCTCATCGAACATCAAGGCAATCCTGTTTTTGTCGAGTTATCAGGTTGTCATACCGGCTGATGGAGATCATCTACCAATGATCAGATTATGTGAAGTATTTTTTCAATCTAACATTTTTTAACATCACCTGCGGATCCTCGGTAATTCCATACTTGATCTGTAGCAGCTGTCGAGCTTGCGAGGCTGCGTCCGATTGCGCAGCAGTCGCAAACCCTGAGCACGCGGTTTTCCTGATACACCGCATTGCCTGATTTCACGACTGCTGCGCAGCCGGACGCAGCCTCGCAAGCTCGACAGCTGCTACAGAGCCGAACGCAGGCTTCGTCAGCGGCTACAAGGCATGCGTTTCTGCGCCCGGCGGTGTGGCAAGTTTTGAACACTGACTTACACTGCGATACACCCAATGCGAACGAATGAATGTCCAACAGATCGATAGGTTCCATGGCAATCCGGGGATCACGTCATGATCTGGGTGAAGCCAAGATGAAAACGGTCACGACCCTTTTCACCTGTCTGCTCGCTGCCAGCGTTTGCGCGGCGACGAGCACCTGCGCGAATGCTGCGTCGTTCAAGACCAGCTTCGACTGCGCCACGGCAAGGGCATCCGTCGAAAAGCTTATCTGTCGCGATTCGCAACTGGCACAGATGGATATCGAACTGACGCGTCTTTATCGCCTGGCGCTCACAGATGAACGTTCAGTACCGCGGCCAGACAAAGTCTTGATCGACCAGCAGTTCTGGATCGACTCCCGTAATCAGTGTGCCTCGGACCGTGAGCCCAAGGCGTGCACGATCCGAAGTTATGCCGAGCGCGCGCACCAGCTACGCCAAGGCTCGGCCATTGTGAGAACCAAGGATCCAGACAGGCTCACCGAAGGCCCCCTGGCTTTTCGTTGCACAGGGTTTAACGCGCTGATTTCCGCCACTTTCTTCAACACGCAGCCAAGTGTCGTGTACCTGAAATGGGCGAACACCTCGATCACCCTGAACCAGGTACCGAGTGATTCGGGAACCCAATACACCGGCAAGGATTCCCAAGGGAACTACCGCTTCTGGCAAGAAGGCAACGGGGTCATTTTCCAGAAGCCAGGTTCAGGGGCGATGAGTTGTACGGCCGAGCCGGTCAGCTGATTATCAAGCGTCGCTATACCAATATTTCAGCCGCGACACTTTTGCGTTACGGCTTAACTGACTGGCTCTCACGTACTCGGCGATTTATGCCACGGATAGCCTTCCGCGCTGAGTTGAAAGGCGTAATCGAACAAGCGCTTCATGTACTCGCCATCGAATTTATGAGCGCGAGAAGTATCAAAATCGGAGCCGATGTACGCCAGATTGAAGTCCGCCCCATCCTGCTGTGCAATTCGGTAAATGCGATCCAGATCGCTGATCCCCTGAGTCTGGATCAATGCGCTGATGGCGCGACCGCCGATGCTCAAGGTGCGGCGCTTCGTCCCGGACCACTGCAACTCCAGTTTGCCGTTGCGAATGACATAGAAATGCCGTTCATCACGCAAGCGCGCCCCGGTCACGCGGTTCAGCGCCATCACAGTGCCGGGTGGGTAAAGGAACACCTGAGTCAGGACGCCTCCGTCCACGTGCATTTCCTGAAACTGTTGGCCGTCAACCTCCACGTCGATCATGACGGGTGAGACGGCGCCGGGAATACTCATCGACGCGACCATGATGTTGCGAAACAGGTCGAGCGCGCCCGGTGCCTGGCTGGAGGCAATAGCGCCCATGTTCCAGGTGACCGGGCGTCCTGAATCAAGGTCGGTGGTGCCGATCATCAGCAGTCGTCCTTTGGCGTATTCCGACGCGATCGCCGCAAGAACCTCAGCAGTGATGTGCTGTGCAATCAGCCGCGACAGAGGCTTGCTGTGCGCGATACCGTCGCTGGCAAGACGGGTCAGCACATTACGCGCATGGAAAATGTCTTTTGGACCGACTGCATTGCAGATACCCAGAATGACACCGTCGTACTGGGGCCCCAGGTAGGCGAACGGGGCGACCAGGGCGCCAGCGCTAATGCCGGTGACGACTTTGAACACGGGACGAGACCCATGCAGGGTCCATCCCGCAATGATGCCCCCCGCGAATGTGCCTGCATCGCCGCCCCCCGAAACGGCCAACATGCTTGCCAGCGGCAGGGTGTCATTGGGCATCCCTGCGCTGGCGAGCGCCGCGGCTTCTCGAACGTTGGCCTGACTCACATCCCGAATGAACGGCGTCAGATCCTGGTCCAGCCAGTAGCGAGCATCCGGAATGCCAGGGATGAGCGCTTTTTCGGTTAACGTTGGCGGCACCGCATCTCGGCGTTGCAGGCACGCTTGACGCAACATGTTCAGCGTTGAGGCGCTAGGTCTGAGCAGGAATGTTTTCACCACGCCGCCTCCGGCCCCTGCAATCGACAAAGAACGCGCTCAATGTAACGGCAAGACGCCTTGCCGATCACGCACGCTCCACACACCCATGACTGGTTTCTCAATCAGGCGCCGGTCTTCTGAAGACCAGCAGTTTGCCGGTGGCTCGCTGCACGACCTTGTCGTTTTGATTGAGTGTTTCCATGAACAGGGTCACCACACCCCGGTCTGGTTTGGTGCTGGATGGATCGATGGCCTGCACGGTGCATTGCAGACGCAACAGATCGTCCGGGTAGGTCGGCGTCGGCCAGCTCAACTCAATGCTCAGGCCGATGATCCCGCCTGCCAATGGCACGCTTTCCACCAGCAGCTTCATGGTCAGGGCGGCGGTGTTCCAGCCACTGGCTGCCAGACCTCGGAACAGGCTCAGCTCGGCGGCTTCAGGATCGAGGTGAAACGGTTGCGGGTCGAATTCCTGAGCAAAGGCCAGCATCGACGCTCGATGGACACGCAGGCTGTCGCTTTCGAACTGCTGACCCATGCTCAGGTCATCGAGGTAGAGTTTTTCCCAGGAATGGACGGACATGATTCAACCCTTCCACGTTGTGGCCTGAACACCTTTCATGCTAGCGCAAGCCCGGGCAGTCATAGCGTCGGCGGGACGTCCGGTCTGTTCTGCGGTTGATCTTCCACCCATTGCCAGAACAACTGATAGCCGACCGCAAGCACCACCGGGCCAATGAACAGACCGAGGATGCCGCTGGTGACCATGCCACCCAAGGCACCGATCAGCACCACCGGCATCGGCACATCGACACCGCGCCCCAGCAGCAAGGGCTTGAGTACGTTATCCACCAGGCCGGCAACGAACACATAGATGGCGAAGATGATGGTCCACGTGCTGGCCCCCTCGGTGGTGAACACAAAGGCAATCACGGGCAGCGTAATCAGTGTCGCCGGCAATTGCATGATGCCGAGCAGCAGCACCGCCAAGGCAAGCAGCCCGGCACCGGGGACGCCCATGAGCACGAATCCGATGCCCACCAGCAGCATCTGGATGAAGGCGATGCCGACCACCCCCAGCGCAACCGCACGGATCGTTGCGGTACACAGCTCGGCGATTTTCGGCCCCTTGCCCGGATCGCTGATGCGGGTCGCGATCTGTACCGCGCTGCGGCTGCCGGCCTCGCCGTAGGCCATGAAAATGCCGGCGATGATCAATGCAAAGATAAAGGTGAGGAAGCCCATGCCGACGCCGGCCAGTTTGCCCAGGAAACTCACGCTGAAATGTTTTATCTGCGGCAGGTACTTCGCTGCCAGGTCGGGAAGATCGGTTGAGGCCTGCAGCCATAAAGCAGAGACCGGCTTGCCCACTAAGGGCCAGTCAGCGACTGAGTCAGCGGGTGGCGGAATATGGAAATTGCCGTCCTTGACGGTGGTCATGGCATGCGCGACCGAATCGGCAATCGAGGTGACCAACAGATAGATCGGCACCATGAGCACAACGATGGCGATCAGCACAATCAGCGTCGCAATGTGGCCGTCTTTCTGACCCAGCGACCCCTTGAGCCGCTCTTGCAATGGATAAAGGGTGATCGCCAGGATCAGCGACCACAGCATGAGGTCGCGGAACGGGCTGAAGATCTCAAAGCAGAACATCACCATTACGGCAATCAGCCCGGCACGGATCAAAACATCGAGCAGACTGCGCGTGAACGCCTTTTCAGAACTGGATGTGGGCACCATTGCTGCCTCCTTGCAGATCGCTGCAAAGGTAAGAGATCGGTTAGCCCAGCATAGACGTTCATTAGAAAACGCGAGCAATCACCGCAGCTTCAGCGGATCGACCAGTTCAGCGGCGATGGCCATGCCCACCAGGTCCGGCAAGGTATTGGCCTGCATGCGTTTCATCACCCGCGAACGATACAGGTCGACGGTTTTTGCGCTCACGCCCAGTTGTTCAGCGATTTCACGGGTGGTGTAACCCTGGACCAGCGGCAGCAAGACATCGCGCTCCCGTGGGGTCAGTGTCAGCAAACGTGCCTGCAAGGCTTCATGGCCCTGATTGCCTGAACGGTTTGCCGCGCAGTTGCTGAGCGCCTGTTGCACGCTGTCCAGCAGCAATTGCTCGTTATAGGGCTTCTCGATGAAGTCATGGGCGCCCGCCTTGAAGGCGCGAACCACGATCGGCACGTCCGCGTGCCCGCTGACGAAGATGATCGGCAGGTTCAGCTCACGTGTGCGCATTTCTTCCTGCACGTTCAAACCGCCCATGCCGGGCATGCGAACATCGAGCAGCACACAGGCATCGAGCGTGGCATCACAAGCATTGAGAAACTCCACGCCACTGGTAAACGGCAAGGCCTTGAGCCCTACCGATTCCAATAACCAGACCGTTGAGTCGAGCATGCCTTGATCGTCGTCGACCACATACACCACGTGCTCCGTCACACCTGCCATTACGTTATTCCTGTTGTTGTTTTGTTGGGCCGGCCAGCGGCAAACGGCAGCACATCAGCAGTCCGATCGGTTGGCGTAGGGCCTGCAATTCGCCACCGAAACCTTCGATGATGCTGCGGCTCATGGACAAGCCAAGTCCCAGGCCATCGGCCTTACTGGTATAGAACGGGGTAAATATCTGCTCCAGTTCGGGCTCGCTGACGCCCGGTCCCTGGTCTTGCACACTGATTTCCACGGTTGCACCACCGCCCTGCCCCGCAGCCATCACGATCAGCGAAGGTTGCCCCGGATGTTGTTCGCGGTTGGCGTCGATGGCATTGCGCAACAGATTGAGCAGCACCTGTTCCAGCAGCACCCGGTCGGCATAAATCGGCGGCAGATTATCCGGCAGGCGATCCTCGATTGTCACTTGGCAATTGCTCGCTTCCCAGGCACACAAACGCACGGCCTCGCGGGCGACGTCGGTGAAATTCAGGGCCTGCATCCGGCGTTGTCCCTTGCGCAGAAACGCGCGCAAACGTCTGATCACTTCCGAGGCGTGCGTGGCGTGATGGGTAATGCGCTCCAGCCCTTGCGCCACTCGGGCAGCGGCTTGGGGATTGGAATCCAGCGTCTGTAAATAGCGCTGGCTGGCATTGGCGTAATTGACCACCGCTGCCAACGGCTGGTTGATTTCGTGAGCGATGCCCGAGGCCAACTCACCCAGGGTGACCAACCGCGCGGTGTGCGCCAGTTCGTCCTGATGGCGGCGCTGTTGCACCTCTCGCAGTTCACGTTCGGTCATGTCCCGCGCCACCAAGGAGTAATAACGCTCGCCGCCGGCCGAACGGTGCGCCAGCAACACCAGCGATACCGGCACTGAAGTGCCGCCCCCCGGTGGCTGCAATCGCGCATCGGTGCTCCAGACACCGTCGCGTTCGGCGCTGCTCCAGCCATCACGCTGCAGACGTGCCAGGTCGCCGCTGGCAAACAACTCCGCCAGAGCCGGCATCGGTTGTTGCTCGTCGATCCCGAGAATGCGCCGCGCCGCTGGATTGAGGTAAGTGACTTGCCCCTCGGGGTCGATGAACAACACCGGATCGATGTTGGCTTCGACGACCTCCGCCAGGCGCCGCTTGTTCTCCTCGGCTTGCACACGGGCGGTAATGTCCCGGGACACGCTGACCACTTCGACCACTGTCCCGGTGTAGGTCTCACGAATCGCCCGGCTCGCGGTTTCGAACCACAAGTAATGCCCGTCGCGATGACGAATGCGATAGGTCATCGTGTGATAACCGTCCTGCTCCAGGGCATCCCGTGCGCGCTGCACCAGACTGGCCAGGTCCTGACCATGGAACAAACCCTGGGCCATTTGCCCGCGCAACTCTTCCGGCCAATAACCGAGCAATGTCCAGGACGCGGGCGAGGCATCCAGAAAGCGCCCGTCCGGAGTGTGTCGGGAAATCAGGTCTGTGGTGTTCTCGATGATCAGCCGGTACAGCCGCCGTGCCGTGGCGGCTTCGCGCTCGGCCAACACTTGCGCTGTGGCATCGCGGCAACGGGCGAGCACGCGGTTGTCCTGGGGATCGGGGATAAACGTCCAGATCAGGATCTGCGCTTCGAACTGGGCTTCGACCCCATCGATGGCGCGTTGCTGGTCGAGGCAGGCACGAACCAGCACCCGGTGATTGACCGGTAGAAAACCCAGCACATCAGTCAGCGGTTTTTCGGCGAGCAGTGCCAATAGCGCGGCATTGAATTCCAGCGGCCGGCCTTGGGCATCGAGCAACAGACTCGGCTGTGGATCGTGACCCAAGAGCGGCGAGCCGCGCAGCATACCGTTGACGCTGTTCAGCAAGGTCGTCAGCAAGTCCTGCACCCAACCCAGCCAATCAAGACTCACGCCCTCGCACACTTCCACCAGCAACAACCCCGGCTGCCCCGGTTGCAAAGCCAGATCAAACACCTGGCCATGACTGATGGCGGCCCGACGCAATCGACCGGACAACCAGCAATCGAGTTGCCGCACTTGCGCCAGATCCAGGCGCCCCGCCTCGACTAGCCGATCAAACAGCAACTGGTCGCTGGCCAGCGACGGGTCACCCAGGCCCGGTGGAAAATGTTGGGCGGCGCCCTCGTGGCTGTAAATCCGCGCATTAGGTTGCCAACTCAGATAAACCGCCCGGCGCACCTCGGGACATTCCTGCAACGCACGACACAACGCATCGGCCCGGGCGGCCAGAGACACACCCTCGCGCTGCAGGCGCAACCAGCTGTGCAATCGAACGGGAGTCAGGGTCATCACAGGTCCGCTTCGTTGGGGGAGCCAAGGATATACCGGCCTTGGCGGTGTGACTGTATTGATTTAGATCGGCCAGAATCAAATATAGTACATATCCTATATGACGTAGGTTGTACTTCCATATCGGTAGCTGAATGTTATATAAAGCAAACCGGACATAAAAGGTGCCCTCAGCGGCGACGCTGCAAGGGTCACCTATAGAGCTAACAATCAGCCACCGAGTACCCGTACATGTCGATCTATGAACAAGGGCTAGGCCCTGCGGCTGTCAATCATATTGCCTTGTCTCCGCTCAGCTTCATCGAGCGCACCGCCAGCGTTTATCCGGACTACCCCGCCGTCATTCATGGTTCTATTCGCCGCACCTGGGCGCAGACCTACACCCGCTGCCGCCGTCTGGCTTCGGCGCTGGCCGGTCGCGGCATCGGCAAGAACGACACGGTAGCGGTGATGCTGCCGAACATTCCCGAGATGCTTGAAGTGCATTTCGGCGTGCCAATGATTGGCGCGGTGCTCAACCCGCTCAACGTGCGTCTGGACGCCGAAGCCATCGCCTTCATGCTGCAGCATGGCGAAGCCAAGGTGCTGATTACCGACCGCGAGTTCCATGATGTGATTCACGCGGCGATCGGCATGCTCGATCACCCGCCACTGGTGATCGACGTCAATGATCCGGAATACGGCGAAGGCCAGGCGGTCAGCGATCTGGACTATGAAGCGCTGTTGGCCGAAGGCGACCCGGCTTTTGCCTGGCAGTGGCCGGCGAACGAATGGCAAGCCATCTCGCTGAATTACACCTCAGGCACCACCGGCAACCCCAAAGGCGTGGTTTACCACCATCGCGGTGCATACCTGAACTCGTTGGGCAACCAGATGACCTGGGCCATGGGCAACCACCCGGTCTACCTCTGGACCCTGCCGATGTTCCATTGCAACGGTTGGTGCTACCCGTGGATCATCACCGCCATGGCTGGGGTGCATGTGTTTCTGCGCCGCGTCGATCCACAGAAAATCCTCACGCTGATCCGCGAGCATCAGGTCACCCATCTGTGCGCTGCGCCGATCGTGCTCAACGCCTTGGTCAACATGCCAGAGTCGGCTAAAGCGGCGATTGATCACCCGGTCAACGCGATGGTCGCCGGTGCCGCACCGCCGGCCAAAGTGATCGGTGCCGTGGAAGAAATGGGCATCAAGGTCACCCACGTGTATGGCCTGACCGAAACCTATGGCCCGGTGACGCTCTGCGCCTGGCACGCCGAATGGGATGAGTTGCCGCTGGACGAACGAGCGCAAATCAAATCCCGTCAAGGCGTGCGCTACCCGACGCTCGAAGGCGTGATGGTCGGCGACTCGAAGACGCTGGAGCCGACCCCACGAGACGGTCAGACCATCGGTGAAATCTTCATGCGCGGCAACACCGTGATGAAGGGCTACCTGAAGAACCCGACCGCCACGGCCGAAGCGTTCGAAGGCGGCTGGTTCCACACCGGTGACCTGGCGGTTTGTCATCCCAACGGTTACGTCGAGATCAAGGACCGACTCAAGGACATCATCATTTCCGGCGGCGAGAACATTTCCACCATCGAACTGGAAGGTGTGCTCTATCGCCATCCAGCCGTCATGGAAGCGGCCGTCGTCGCCCGTCCCGATGAGAAGTGGGGCGAAACGCCCTGCGCCTTTATCACGTTGAAGGCTGATCACCAGGACGTTCGCGAGGCTGACATCATCAGTTTCTGCCGCGAACACCTGGCCGGCTTCAAAGTCCCGCGCACCGTGATTTTCACCCTGCTGCCGAAGACTTCCACCGGCAAGATCCAGAAGTACGTTCTGCGCGACAGGGCCAAAGCGCTCTAACCGAATCGACGTTGTACCCGTCAAGCGGCCGGTGTTTTTACCGGCCGCTTCGGGCTCGTGCAGGCCGGATTCGGCGCTGCCCTGCCCTTGAATACCAAAAGCACCGATAACAACAACAAGGTGGAGCCACCCATGATCGACATCCATTCAACCGATACCCAACGCTGTGAACGCATTCGGTCCAACCCGAAATTCCTTCAATTGGTGAGCAGCCGTTCGCGTCTGGCCTGGTCACTCAGCGCTGCGGTGTTGGGCACTTACTACGCGTTCATGCTGGTAGTGGCGTTTGCCCCGCAGTGGCTGCATGCGCCGCTCGCCGAGCATCGGATGTTGACCCTGGGCATGCCGGTTGGCGCGGCGATCATCATTTTTTCCTGGCTACTGACCGGTTGGTACGTCTACAGCGCCAACACACGTTTCGATGCACTGGGCGCCGCCATTCTCGAGGAGAGCAAGTAATGAACCTGCTCCGTAAACTTCTCCTCGCCGCTGCCGGGCTCTTGCCGGCCTCCTTTGTGCTGGCTGCACCCGCGCTGGGTGCGGTGGAAAAACAACCGCTCAACCTGCACGCGATCGGCATGTTCTTCCTCTTCGTGCTAGGCACGCTGGCCATCACCTGGTGGGCGGCGCGGCAAACCAAATCCACGTCTGACTTCTATACCGCGGGCGGTGGCATCACCGGGTTCCAGAACGGCTTGGCGATTGCCGGCGACTACATGTCCGCCGCCACGCTGCTGGGGCTGTCCAGCCTGGTGTTTGCCAAGGGCTACGACGGCTTCATCTATACCATCGGCTTCTTCGTCGGCTGGCCGATCATCACCTTCCTGATGGCCGAGCGTCTGCGCAACCTGGGGCGCTACACCTTTGCCGACATCGTGTCCTATCGACTGGACCAGAACAAAGTGCGGATCTTCGCCGCGTTTGGTTCGTTGACGGTGGTGTGCTGCTACCTGATCGTGCAGATGGTCGGTGCCGGTCAGTTGATCAAGTTGCTGTTCGGCCTCGACTACCCGGTTGCGGTGGTGATCGTCGGCGCGCTGATGCTGGTGTACGTGATCTTCGGCGGCATGATCGCCACCACCTGGGTGCAAATCATCAAGGCTGTGTTGTTGCTTGCCGGCGGTACGACCCTGGCGTTCATGGCCATGTCGCAATTCGGTTTCAGCTACGAAACCCTGGCCACCAAAGCCGTCGAAGCCCATGCCAGCGGCTGGAACATCATGGGCCCCGGCTCAATGCTCGCCGACCCGATCAACACCGCTTCGATGTCGTTGGGCCTGGTGTTCGGGATTGCCGGCCTGCCGCACATTCTGATGCGCTTCTTCACCGTGCCTAACGCCAAGGAAGCGCGCAAGTCGGTGTTCTACGCCACCGGTTTCATCGGCTTCTTCTTCCTTGTTGTCTGCACCCTGGGCTTTGCCGCGATGGTGATCATCGGCACCGACCCGCAGTACTACGTTAATGGCGAAGTCGGCGGCGCCTTGATTGGCGGCGGTAACATGGTTGCCATGCACCTGGCCAAAGCAGTCGGTGGCAACCTGTTCTTCGGTTTCCTCTCGGCCGTGGCCTTCGCCACCATTCTTGCGGTGGTCTCCGGGCTGGCCCTGGCCGGTGCCTCGGCGATATCCCACGACCTCTACGCCACAGTATTCAAGAAAGGCAAAGCCACCCAGAAGCAGGAAATGCGCGTGACCCGTATGGCCACTGTCGGCCTGGGCATCATCGCGATTCTGCTGGGTATTCTGTTCGAGAAGATGAACGTCGCGTTCCTGGTGGGCCTGACCTTCGGCATCGCCGCATCGACCAACTTCCCGGTGCTGATCATGGCCATGTACTGGAAAGGCTTGACCACCAAAGGCGCGATCATCGGTGGTTTCGCCGGCCTGATCTGCGCACTGGTGTTGGTGATCCTCTCGCCAGCCGTCTGGGTCACCGTGCTCGGCCATGCTCACGCGATCTTCCCGTACGACCACCCGGCACTGTTCTCCATGCCGCTGGCGTTCGTCGTGATCGTCGCGGTGTCGAAACTCGACCGCAGCGTGCGGGCCGACAAGGAGCGTGACGCTTACGCCGACCAGTTCGTTCGCGCCCAGACCGGCCTCGGTGCCGCCAGCGCTTCCGCTCATTGATTGAAAGGGCACGGCCTGCTCAAGCGGCGCCGTGCCCATCGCACAACCTTTTGAGGTTCACGTTATGCCCGAATTCAACGCCCCTCTGCGCGACATGCGCTTTGTCTTGCATGAAGTGTTCGATGCCCCGGCCCTGTGGGCACGCCTGCCAGCCCTGGCCGACAGTGTCGACGCCGCCACCGCTGACGCCATTCTTGAGGAGGCGGCCAAAATCACCTCTCACCTGATTGCGCCATTGAATCGCAGCGGCGACGAGGAAGGCGCCCAGTGGGTCGATGGCCAGGTCAGCACGCCGATCGGTTTCAAACAGGCTTATGCCACCTACATCGAAGGCGGCTGGGTGGGCCTTTCCGGTAACGCCGATTTCGGCGGCATGGGCATGCCGAAAATGCTCGCCGTGCAGTTTGAAGAAATGCTCTACGGCGCCAACTCAAGCTTCGCCCTGTATTCGGCGTTGAGTTCCGGTGCCTGCCTTGCGCTGGATGCCCACGCCAGCGACACCCTGAAAAACCTCTACCTGCCGCCAATGTACGAAGGCCGCTGGGCCGGTTCCATGTGCCTGACCGAAGCCCACGCCGGCACCGATCTGGGGATTATCCGCACCCGCGCCGAACCACAGGCCGATGGCAGTTTCAACATCACCGGCAGCAAGATCTTCATCACCGGTGGCGATCAGGACCTGACCGAAAACATTGTCCATCTGGTGCTGGCCAAACTGCCGGACGCACCGGCGGGACCAAAAGGCATCTCACTGTTCGTCGTGCCCAAAATACGGGTCAATGCCGACGGTTCCCTCGGCGATGCCAACGCCGTGAGTTGCGGTTCGATCGAACACAAGATGGGCATCAAGGCCTCGGCCACCTGCGTGATGAACTTCGACGGCGCCAGCGGCTGGCTGGTCGGCGAAGCCAACAAAGGCCTAGCGGCGATGTTCACCATGATGAATTACGAACGCCTGTCCATCGGCATTCAGGGCATTGGCTGCGCCGAAGCGTCCTATCAGAGCGCTGTCGCCTATGCACGTGAACGTGTGCAGAGCCGCGCGCCGACCGGTGCCATTGCCCCGGACAAAGTGGCCGACCCGATCATCGTTCACCCCGACGTGCGCCGCATGCTGCTGAGCATAAAAGCCATGACCGAGGGCGGCCGTGCGTTCGCCAGTTATGTCGGCCAACAACTCGATCTGGCGAAGTTTTCCGATGACGCCAAGGAGCGGGACAGCGCGCAAACCCTGGTCGCGCTGCTGACGCCGGTGGCCAAGGCTTTCTTCACCGACACCGGCCTGGAAAGCTGTATCAACGGCCAGCAAGTGTTCGGCGGCCATGGCTACATCCGCGAATGGGGCCAGGAACAATTGGTCCGTGACGTGCGCATCGCGCAGATCTACGAAGGTACCAACGGTATTCAGGCCCTGGACCTGCTCGGGCGCAAAGTGCTCGCCGATAAGGGCTGCGCGCTGCGCCAGTTCACCGCTGAGATCCGTCATTTCGCCCATCAGCCTGACGCGCCCTACTCCGCTCAACTGTTCGATGCCGTGCAGCGTCTGGAAGACCTGAGCGACTGGTTGCAGGATCAGGCCGCGACCAACCGCAACGAAGTCGGCGCCGCTTCGGTGGAGTATTTGCACCTGTTTGGTTACGTCGCCTATGCCTGGCTTTGGGCACGCATGGCGCAGGTTGCCAAGCAAAAGCTGCACGAAGACGAAGGGTTTTATAGCGCGAAAATCGCCACCGCCGACTTCTATATCCACCGCTTGCTGCCGCGCATTTTGAGCCTGGAGCAATCCATCCGTGCGGGCAGTGCCTCGTTGTTTGGCCTGAGCGCCGAACAGTTCTAACGATTGAACCGCACGCGGCGCCACGCTCCTATCTTTTTGGCGTTCGCGTTTTTTATCGATAAGCCCTCGCCCACCTGGCGAGGGCCGCGGGACCTGTCTTTCCATAATAAAAACAAAGGGGCTTCACCATGGACCGCAACACCCGCAATCTCGCTGCCCGACTGTTGCTGGCCGGCGGCGTCATCAGCCTCTCGGCCCCCGCCGCTGCGGACTTTGTCAAAGACAGCAAGGCCAGCCTTGAGCTGCGCAACTTCTATTTCAACCGTGACTATCGCCAGGACAACGCTCCCCAATCCAAACAAGAGGAATGGGCCCAGGGTTTCCTGCTGCGCTATGAGTCGGGATTCACCGACGGTTTGATCGGTGTCGGTTTCGATGCCATCGGACTGCTGGGCGTCAAGCTCGATTCCAGCCCTGATCGCGCAGGCTCCGGCCTGCTCAAACGTCACCGCGACACGAGCAAAGGTGCTCAGGACGAGTACGGCGAACTGGGCCTGACCGCCAAAGTGCGTGCCTCGAAAAGCACACTGAAACTCGGCACCCTGCTACCGAAACTGCCGACGGTCTTGGCCAACGATTCACGGCTGTTGCCACAAACCTTCAAGGGCGGTCAGTTGACCTCGCTGGAAATCGAAGGCCTGACCGTGGATGCCGGGCGACTGACGCAGGTCAATCAGCGCGACTCCTCGGACTACGAGGACATGGGCATCACCCGAACCGGCGCCAAGGGCATCACCACACGTCATCTCGATAGCGACAGCTTCGATTTCGCCAGCCTGAACTACAAATGGACCAGCAACCTCGCCACCGGCTACAGCTACGGTCACCTCGACAATTTCTACAGCCAGCACCTGGTGAACCTGACCTACGTGTTGCCGGTCACAACCGGACAGTCGCTGAAGACGGATCTGCGCTTCGCCCGCTCCACGGACGATGGTGGCAGCAATGTCGATAACAATGCCATCGGCGCGATGTTTACCTACAGCCTCGGCGGGCATGCGTTGGGCCTGGGTTACCAAGGCATGAGCGGCGACACTGGCTACGCGTACGTCAACGGCACCGACGCCTTCCTGGTGAACTTCGTGCAAATCGGCGACTTCGCCAGCAAGGACGAAAAGTCCTGGCAGGCACGCTACGACTACAATTTTGCGGCCATCGGCGTTCCGGGGCTGACCTTCATGACTCGCTACCTCACCGGCGACAATATCGACCTGGGCGGCAACCGACCGGAAGGCAAGGAATGGGAACGTGATACCGACATCGGCTATGTCGTGCAGAGCGGGCCGCTGAAGAATGTTGGGGTGAAATGGCGTAACGCGACGGTTCGCTCGACCAACTTCGGCAGCGATCTGGATGAAAACCGCCTGATCGTCAGTTACACCCTGCCGATCTGGTAAGTCAGTTCTGGCAGCACAAGGGGGGACTCGCTTGACGGCGCAGTCTCCTTTTTGCTGCTGGATTTGTGTGGTGATGGCGGGCCTCTTCGCGAGCAAGCCCGCTCCCACATTTAACCGCATTCTCATGGGAGACTCGGTCAAGAGTGGGAGCGGGCTTGCTCGCGAAGGCGGCCTCAAAAACACCAATGGTGATTGTAGGTTAAGATGCCTGCAAACCAGGCCCGCCGCGAGACGCCCCGCATGACTGATACCACCCCCCGCCTGATCAAGAAGTACCCCAATCGCCGACTGTATGACACCCACACCAGCAGTCATTTGACGCTGGCGGACATACGCCAGTTGGTGGTCGACAAAATTGACTTTCAGGTGGTCGATGCGAAGAGCGGCGAGGACCTGACGCGCAGCATCCTGCTGCAAGTGATTCTGGAAGCTGAAAGCGGCGGTGAGCCGATCTTCACCAGCGAGATGCTGATGGGGATTATCCAGTTCTACGGCCCTTATCAGGGGGTTCTCGGCAGCTACCTGGATAAAAGCATCCAGACAGTCATCGACATCCAGTCCCAGACCGGCGCGCAGTCGTCCGAAGCCTGGAGCACCTTCATGCACCAGCAGGCGCCGGTGATGCAGGACCTGATGCGCCAATATGTCGACCAGTCGAAGGCGCTTTATCTGAACACCCAGAACCTGTTTGGCATGTTCGGCGGCAAGCCAGATGCTGATGGCGGAAAGAAAAAAGACGGTGAATGAAGGACTCCCGATTCATTGACAGCCGCGCGACGTCTACTAGGCTCACAGTCATCCTGCCTCTCCCACTGAACCACGGTACTTGAACGCAAGGCCTGGTGAAGTCGTCAATCTTTAGCACCTGTTCGCAGCTGTTCGAATGCAGACCTCAAGCAATCGTCAGTACAACGGGCTAACGCTCTTTCGCGCGCATCAATACTTGATGCGTAACGCGAATGACCCTGCACTTTCCACCTGCACTTTCACATTGGGAGGCAGTCGTGCAAACAGTCTTGAAGCTCGTCAGCTATGCAGTGCTCGTGCTGATGGCCAGCGCGGTCGTCTATGCCGGAGTGATCGGCATCACCTATTGGACCGGTATCGGCGTATAGGGAGTTCGCAATGAACAAACGCCAGACACGCTCATTCGCACTGATATCGACAGCGATTGCCGCTGTGGTGTTTCTGGGCATGACTGTTGACAGTCACCGGCAGTTCCCCACATTGACCAATGCCCAGCAAATCACGCCGCAGGTGACTCGCGGGAAGGATGTCTGGCATCAATACAATTGCATCAATTGCCACACACTGTTCGGCGAGGGTGCTTATTACGCCCCGGACCTGACGAAAATCACCCAGCAGCGCGGCGCCCCTTACCTCACTGCGTTCCTCAAAGACCCCTCAAAGTTCTATGACGAGAAACGCCATCGTCGTCTGATGCCGAACCTGAAACTCGGCGATGAGGAAATCGCCGATTTGATCACCTTCCTCGACTGGGTGAGCAAGGTCGACAATCAAGGCTGGCCACCGCGCCCGATTCTGGTGACCGGTGCGTCGATCCCCGGCATGGACCTCACCGTGGCACAGCAGAATGCCACCGGCGGCGACCAACCACCTCCCGCCGCCCGCCCGGTGTCCGGCAAGGAAGACCCGATCGCCCTGGGCGAGGCACTATTTCGAACGACCGCAACGCCGGTGTGCAGCGCTTGCCACTCGATTGCGCCGGGCGTCAACCTCGCCGGGCCATCACTGGCCGGGTTGGCCAGTCGGGCCAAACAGGTCATCGCCTCGCCTGACTACAAGGGCAAGGCCAAGGACGCCGAAGGTTTCATCCGCGAATCCATTGTCACGCCGAGTGTTTACCTGCATCCGGGCGACATGTTTTCCGCCAACGGCATGTCCTTCATGCCGGACACCTTCGCCAAATCGCTAACGCCCGAACAGATCGATCAACTGGTCGCCTATCTGGCGTCGTTCCAGTAACCGCAGGGGATGACCATGCGCTACAGATCTCAATCCGTCGCCTACTGGTATTTCGCCGTTGCCATGGTGCTGTTCGGCCTGCAACTGGTCTTCGGCCTGCTCTCGGCGGCCAAATACCTCGGGCCGGATCCGCTGCTGAACCTCTTGCCATTCGATGTCACCAAGTCCATTCACACCAACCTGTTGATCGTCTGGGTGCTCACCGGGTTCATGGGCGCGACCTACTGGATGGTGCCGGACGAATCCCGTGGCGAGCTGCACAGCACCAAACTGGCCTACATCCAGCTCGGCTTGTGGACGGCCATGGGCGTCACCGCCGTTCTTGGCTACCTGTTCGGTTATGGCACCGGGAACAAGCTGCTTGAACAGCCGCTGCCCCACAAGATCGTGATCGTGATTTGCATGCTGATGTTCCTCTACAACATCGGCATGACGATCAAGAAGGCCGGGCGCTTCACCGCCACCGAGGGCGTCCTGCTGCTGGGTCTGGCCAGCGCCGCCGTACTCTTTCTGCCGGCGCTGCTGCATTATGAAAATTACGTGGTGTCGATCTATTACCGCTGGTGGACGATCCACCTGTGGGTCGAAGGTGTTTGGGAGATGATCCAGGGCGGCTTCCTTGCCTATCTGCTGATCCGGCTGTCCGGTGCTGACCGCGAGGTGATGGAGAAGTGGCTGTACGTCATCGTCGGCCTGGTATTCATTGCGGGCATTCTGGGCACCGCACACCATTATTACTGGATCGGCGTTCCTCATTACTGGCTGCCACTGGGCGGTTTTTTCAGTGCACTTGAGCCGATGGCGCTGATCGGCATGGCGATCTATGCCTACAACGCGATGCGCCGCTCCGGTCTGTCTCACCCCAACAAACTGGCCTTGCACTGGACCTTGGGCAGTGCGGTGTTCACCATGTTCGGCGCCGGTCTGCTGGGGTTGGCTCACACCTTCCCCGACGTCAACAAGTGGACCCACGGCACCCTGATTACCGCCATGCATGGCCACGCGGCCTTCTATGGCGCCTACGCCATGATTGTCCTGGCGATGATCACCTATGCGCTGCCCGGCATGACCCGTCGTCCGGTGGAGGAAAGCAGTATCGGTTACTGGGCGTTCTGGCTGCAGTTGGGGGGAATGTTCGGCATGACCCTGTCATTTGCCACGGCGGGCATTGGTCAGGTGTACCTGGAGCGCATTCTCGGCCTGGGCTACCTGGACGTGCAGCTGAAGATTCAGGTGCACTTCCTGATGCTGGTGGCGACGGCGTCGATGTTCAGCCTGGGTGCCGGGCTGTTCATCTTCGAATTTTTCCGCCATGCGCCGGACTTCAATGTCGATGAAGCCGATCCGGTCCTGGCCACACCTCATGCCTCAGGCGCGGCGTTGTGATGGAACGTTCGCTGATGCACGCCGAACCCGCAGCGCTGCAAGCTGAACCCTATTACCAGCCCAGCGGCGACGAGGTGGCGATTTTCGAGCAATGCCATGCGCAGCAACTGGCCGTCATGCTCAAAGGACCCACCGGTTGTGGCAAGACCCGTTTTGTCGAACACATGGCCTGGCGTCTAAAACGCCCGCTGATCACCATTTCCTGCCATGACGATCTGAGTAGCAGCGACCTGGTCGGGCGTTTCCTGATCGGTCACCAGGGCACCCATTGGACGGAAGGCCCGCTGACCCGAGCCGTGCGCGAAGGCGCTATCTGTTACCTGGACGAGGTGGTCGAAGCGCGGCAAGACACGATTGTCGTCCTGCACCCGCTGACCGACCACCGACGGATTCTGCCGCTGGACAAAATCGGCGAAGTACTCGAAGCCTCGCCACACTTTCAACTGGTGGTGTCCTATAACCCCGGCTACCAACGCATTCTCAAGGATTTGAAACCGAGTACCCGCCAGCGCTTTGTGGCGCTGGATTTTGACTTCCCGCCGGCCGAGCGCGAAATCGCCATCGTCATCCATGAGGGTGGCACCGACTACGCCACCGCGCACGCCCTGGTCACCCTCGCCCAACGGCTACGCGCCTTGCAGGACCGGGGCTTGGCGGAAGTCCCCAGTACCCGTCTGCTGATTGCCACGGCACGGCTGATTTCCCGCGGCATTGCGGCGCCCATCGCTTGTCGGGTCGCGTTGATCTCGCCACTGTCCGATGACGCGGTGTTGGTCGCCGCTATGCGCGACCTCGTCGACCTGACGTTTATCTAAATGGCCGAAGCCGAGGACCTCATCACCGACGTCGCACGCCACGCTACGGTGTATGCGCAGACGTTGTGGCGTCGTCACCGGGCACCCTCGGACAACGCAAAAGTCGTCACCCTCGGGGATGTCGCACAACACCTCGATTTAATGATCAAAGCGCTGTTCAACACCCACTATTCGCTGCGCGTTGCGCAACCACCCTCGCCCCCCACGTTCCTGAAAACGCTTTTGCTGCGTCACGAAAAGCCGTGTCGGCAAAGTGCCGTCCCGGCGACCGATGGCGTGACTATATGGCTACCGGAGGACTTGGGCAGCGATGATGGCTCGCTCATGCTGCAACGTTATAGAACCCTGGTCTTGCAACAGGCGATGCGCGCCCAACGAGGCAGTGCCAGCACCCTGTCAACCCTCGACAACCCGATGCAGCGCAGTGTCTATCTGCTTCTGGAAGCCTGGGCTGCCGATACGGATTTGGTGCGACTGTTGCCGGGGTTGGCGCCCTCGATCCATGGTTTGCGCCGACATGCCCTGGCCACTCGCCCGCCGCTTCACGCCTTTCCCCATCATCGACACCCCCTGGAAAACTTCCTTCGTTTACTGCTGAGCAGCGAATGCGGCACACCTCTGGAAGGGTTGGAGATACCCGCCAAAACGGCCGACTCGGTGCACCAGTCAAAAATCCTTGCGCAACGTTTCCTGTCCATCGACGAACCGCACAGGCTGGGCGCTCATCTGTTGCTGCTTGATGCCTGGACCGGCGATCTGCGCGAACCGTCGGTGGACCAGAACGTGTCGTCCCTGCCCGGCGAAATCGACACCGCCGATACCCTGCCCCGCAGCGCCCGCCTCGTACGTCAGCCCGCTGTGCGCGAAGCCTGTGCCGACGAGGACGATGATCAGGAACAAGGCCTGTGGATGGTGCAGCCCGCCGAACCGCTGGAAAAGGCCGAAGATCCCATGGGGATGCAGCGCCCTGCCGACCGGGATACCGACACACCGGCAGCAGATTTCGCCGAGTCATTGTCCGAGCTCAACGAAGCCCGACTGGTGATCACGGCAGGTCGCCCGAAAGAAGTGCTGCTGTCCGACGACCCGCCACAGACCCGCGCTCAGCGCGGTGTACAGGATCTCGCCAACAACGCAGTGAGCTACCCCGAATGGGATTACCGCCGCCAGGCCTACCGTGATCCGGGTGCGACCCTGCAACTGTGTTGCGCCCTGGAAGGCCCGCAGCAGTGGGTCGAGCGAACCCTCGACGCTCACCGTCTGGTGCTCGATGCCATTCGCCGGCAATTCGAAAGTCTGCGGGCCCAACGCGTCAGGCTGCGCAAACAATGGGAGGGCGACGATATCGATCTGGAGGCGTATATCGACGGTTGCGCCGAGGCCCGCGCCGGCCTGAGCATGCCGCAGGCGCTGTATCAGACCCAGCGCCGTGGCCGGCGCGACATGGCGATCATGTTGCTGATCGACGTCAGCGGCTCCACTGACAGCTGGCTGTCCTGCCACCGCAGGGTCATTGATGTCGAGCGCGAGGCGTTGCTGCTGGTCTGTCTGGCGCTGGAGAGCCTGGGCGAGCCTTATAGCGTGCTGGCGTTTTCCGGCGAAGGGCCACAGCGGGTCATGATCCGCACCCTGAAAGCATTCGATGAGCGCTACAGCGATGAAGTCGGTCGGCGCATTGCCGCCCTCGAACCGGAACGCTATACCCGGGCCGGTGCCGCCCTGCGCCACGCCAGCACATTGCTGATGCGCGAAGCCGCCACGCACCGTCTCTTGTTACTGCTCTCCGACGGCAAGCCGAACGATGTTGATCAGTACGAAGGCCGCTATGGTGTGGAAGACATGCGTCAGGCCGTGACTGAAGCCAAGCTCCAAGGCATCTATCCCTTCTGTTTGACCATCGACCGCCAGGCGGCGAATTACCTGCCAGCGGTATTCGGCTCGCGGCAATACGCCTTGCTGCACAGACCAGAACTGTTACCCAATGTGCTACTGGACTGGATTAGACGACTGGTATCAGCGTGAACCAGAGCCGCGCCGCCAAGGTTTTTCGCGGCACAAAAAAATGGCGACGGGGAATGAACCCATCGCCATTGGTGCCGCTGACTTGAAGTGACTTACTTGTTACCGCTGGTAGCCTTGGCGCTTGCTTCCGGGGCCGCTTTGGTGGCCGCGGCAGTCGCTGCGTCAAAACTGCTCTGAGCCACATCGGCAGCCTGTTTTACGGCTTTCTGTGCGCTTTCGAACACAGTACCGGCATTCGCAAGGCTCGATTTGAACGCTGCCACAACAGGCTCGGAACCGGCCGGTGCATTCTTGCTGATGGCTTCAACGAACTCTTGCACCTGTTGGGTGCCAGCCTCGACCTGACTCGACGTCAGTTTGGCGATATCAGACTGAGTACCGACGATCAGCGCTTGAACCTGACGATTGAACTCGGCGAGACGTTCGGTCTGCGCGCTCGGCTGGGTGAAAGAAGCCTGCAGCTCGGCGAAACCTTGTGGATCACGGACGGCCAGCAGCTTGCGAACACCTTCGAAGTGCTCTTCGGTGGAGTCGCGCAGGGCCTTGAACTGCAACTGGCTGAGCTGTTCAACGCTGGCGAAGACTTTGCCGCTGATTTGCTGCAAAAGATCGAGATTGGCTTTCTGAGCGGTTTGCAGTTTTTCCGAATTGAAAAAAGACATGCTTGAATCTCCTGGTACTGGAAGGCCCTGATGGACCTGAGGACGCGATAGCGATCCGGCCAGACATCGCGTTAGCCTTGATATTGCAGTGCACAAAACCATTTGGCAACGTCTATTTTTGTGCAGTGCAAAATATACTTTGCTCATGCCCTCCCTATTCGCTATAAACTCCAGTCTGTCGAACGGCCAGCCTAGCCTTCTTTAACTAAAGGGTTCAGATGCGCAGGTTCCCATGCACAGCGTCAGGAGATCACGATGGGTCAGGAAGTTAATATTGCGCCGCAAGATGAAAAGCTCTCCGAACCCGCCGGCTTGTTCGAGCACCTCAATCATCTGCAACGCCTCAATACCCGTAACGTCCTCGACGCCGTGCAGAAGCGCCAGGCAAAAACCTTCGCGCCTTTAAGCCTTGGGCAACTCCGACAGCCAACGCCCGCGGACTGGCAGGAATACTTCACGGACCTTGGCCAACGCAGCGTGTTGTTCTGGGACACCTTGCGTCAGCGCGGCGACAACACCCTGGCCCACGAACGCGCCGGGTATCCGCTGCTGCTCAAGTTCAATCATGAAACGCTGGTCGCCGGTGAAGACCTGCCCCGCCCGGTCAATTACTCGCTGTTGCAAGTCCTTGGCGGTCCCGGACAACAGATCGATAGCAAAAAACAGCCGGTGATCATCATCGACCCCCGCGGCGGTCACGGCTCGGGCATCGGCGGTTTCAAACAGGATTCGGTCATCGGCGAAAGCCTGAGAGCTGGCCACCCCACCTACTTCGTCTCCTTCAGTCACTCGCCACGCCCTGGGCAAACCCTTGCCGATATCACAGAAGCCCAAGCGAAGTTCATCGAGGTCGTCAGCGCCCGACACCCCGACAGCACCAAACCCGTGGTGATCGGCAACTGCCAGGCGGGCTGGGCGTTAATGGGGCTCGCGGCCACCCGTCCGGAGCTGCCGGGGCTGATCATCGTCAATGGTGCGCCGTTGTCGTACTGGGCCGGCGTCAATGGCCGCAATCCGATGCGCTACACCGGCGGTTTGCTGGGCGGTGGCTGGATGGCGCGCTTCGGTAGCGACCTCGGTAATGATCGTTTCGACGGCACCTGGCTGGTGAGCAATTTCGAAAACCTGGACCCGGCCAACACCTGGTGGGGCAAGTACTATCACCTGTTCAGCAAAGTCGACAGCGAGGCCGCACGCTTTCTGGATTTCGAACGCTGGTGGGGCAGCCCGACCCTGCTCAATGGCGAAGAGATCGAGATGATTGTCGACGACCTGTTCATCGGCAATCGGCTGTCCGGTGGCCTCGGTCGCAAGAGCAGCGGGCTTGACCTCAAGCTGATCGAAGTGCCGGTGGTGGTGTTCTGCTCGTATGGCGACAACATCACCTCCCCGCAGCAGGCACTGGACTGGATCACCGACGTCTATCCCAGCGATCTCGCGTTGCAAAATGCCGGACGCACCATCGTTTACCTGCGACACGCGAGCATCGGGCATCTGGGCATCTTCGTGTCCGGTGAAGTGGCGCGGCGTGAGCACCGTGAATTGCTCGGTGCGGTCGATGCGATCAACGCGCTGTCAGCCGGGCTGTATGAAATGCTGATCGAAGACCTGCCGGAGCATTCGGCGACGCCGTATGCCGTGCGTTTCGAACGCCGGCGTATCGCCGACATCCATGGCCAGGTGCAGCCGCCCCGTGATGACGATCGCGAATTTGCGCTGGTCCAGCGCGCGTCCGCCATCAACAACAGTGTGTATGACGAATTCATACGCCCGTGGTTGCGCCAGCTGATCAACGAACCGAGCGCCGAAATGCTGCGCCGGGCGCATCCTTTCCATCAGCAACAAGTGGCCTGGAGCAGTTTGAACCCGGCGCTCTGGTGGCTGGCTGGCAGTGCCGCTCAAGTGAGCAAGGATCGTCACCCCGCCAGCCAGGCCAACCCGTTGCTGGTCTGGCAGGAACTGTTTTCCAACCAGGTGCAGGACGCCTTGAACGGCTATCGGGATCTGCGCGATGCGGCTCAGGAAATGTGTTTCTACGGCGTGTATGGCGTACTCAACAGCCTCACCGGCAATGCACCCGGGCGAAATCTTCAGGAACATGCCGAGCAGCACGACAAGCTCCTGATCGAGCGCTTGCAGGATGCCCTGCCCCTTGGCGGCCTGATGGAAGCCTTGATACGGATCCTGTTCCTGCTGGGCCGCGACAGCGACGAGCCGGGCAAGGAAAGCGTCGAAAAATTGATCCTGCAAATGCAGGTACTGCTCCAGGACTACAGTGCCGAGCCGCTTGATTTGCGCGAAACCCTGCGCCTGCAAATACTGCTGGTCGCCACCCACCCGCAAGAAAGCCTGCACAGCCTGCCCTTGATGCTTGCCGAGGTCGAAGAACGCCAACAAGTGCTGGCGGCCGTCGCCAATTTGCTGCCGGAACTGCTGGCCAGCGGCGCAGACAACCTCTTCTGGCGTGAGCTGCACACGCTGCTTGACGTGCCGCTACCAGGTTTTAGCCTGACCCAACCACCCGGTGCAGCCGATGCCATCGAAGAGAAAGTCCCGGCGATAACCCCTGAGCAGATCAAGCAAATCACCCCGGTGGAAATTCCCGAGCCAATCAAACAGAAAACCCCCGCAGTAACCCCAGACCCCGTCGCCAAGGTTGCGAGCCCAGTGCGCAAACCTGCCAAGGGCAAGAAAGGCGTGAAAAAACCTCCGGTGAAATAACGTTTAACGCTGGGGAACACCGCGTCACACCGGCGCGGCGTCCTCGATTTCAATCGGCCCGATACTTTCCGGGTGTCATGCCAAACCAGCGGCTACAGGCTTTGTTGAAACTGCTGTGGTCATGAAAACCAAGGAGATACGCCACATGCTTCATGTTGAAGCGAGAATTGCGCAGGTAGAAATCGGCCAATTGCCGGCGCACGGAATTCTGCACGTCCTTGAATTGTGTCCCGTCTTTTTCCAGGGTGCGTTGCAGCGTTCGCTTGCTGATGTTCAATGCGGCCGCAATCGACTCCATATCGCACGGCCCCTGGCCCTGACTCAAGCGCTTGGTAATCAGTGCCCGAATTCTGCCGACGATGGTGTAGCCAAACAGCGAAACCAATTGAGCTTCGGCAAAACTGTCATGCAGTACCGCCAGTTCTTCGTTAGCCATACTCAGCGGACGCAGAAGCTCCTGCCCGTCAAACAGGATGCTGTCATAGGCAGTCCCAAAACGCAGGTCGCAGCCAAACAGCCTTTGATGCTCGGACGTGTCTTCAGGTTCGGGATAGGCGAACTCCACACTCAACGGTTGCGGTAAGTTGCCTCCCGCCAGCCAACGGCAAAAACCCAGCAATGAAGCCATGCCTGCATCCGAGTACTGCCGGGGTTTGACCGATCCCTTTTGCTGATGATCAAGCGCCGCCAATCGAAAATGCTGTTGCTCCGGCACAAAGAAGAGGCTGAATCCGGTGCTGATCAAAGGGCTGAAACGCACCAGGCGTTCAAGTGCTTTTTTCAGATTCAAACTGGACATCATGGTGTAGCCGACGATCTGAAGGTTTCCGGGATGGAAGTTTCCATAGGCCTTCAAACCGATGTCTGGATCGCCAGCGGCCTGGGCTCCCAGCTCCCATAGCCGATAAATAGCCCCTCGTTCGCAGTACGCTCCCGGGTTGTTAACGGTCTCCATGTCCATCCCTGCCTCCCGACACAGACTGGCAACATCCAGCCCTTGTGCCGAGAGCGTATTCACCAGCACGCTGGCATAACCTGAACTGATTCTATACATGACGTCCTCAATGACCTGTGGAGCCGAACATCCTGTCCGGAGCCATGACTACTCTGCGTTGAATCGAATACTAACTGACCAATAAGTCTGGAATATTGATCCCAGTATAGGCACTCGTCATTTTTTGCCAGTGGTCCGAAAAAATCTGCATGGCACCGTTGGACACCAGACCGTCACCTCTCAACACTTCCGCACACCTCGTCTATGCCGAACAATCCTCCCCATCTTGCAGCGCAAAATACAAAAGGAAGAAAGTGTATGAAGTCACTTGGTCGTATTGCGTTGGTAACGGGTGGTATGGGTGGGATTGGCACTGCGATAAGCCAACGCCTGTACAAGGAAGGATTCAAGGTCATCGTGGGCTGCAGCTCAGATTCCTCCCGCAAGAAAGAATGGATGGCGAGCCAACTGGAGGCGGGTTATCAATTCGAATGCATCTATGGCGACATCACCGATTGGGAATCAACGCGCAAAGCGTTCGAGATGGCACGCGAGCAATTCGGCCCGATCGATGTCTTGGTCAACAACGCCGGCATCACACGTGATGCGTCCTTTCGCAAACTGACGCCCGAAGACTGGAATGCGGTCATCGGCACCAACCTGAGCGGTTTGTTCAACACCACCAAACAGGTGATTGAAGGGATGTTGGCCAAGGGTTGGGGACGAGTCATCAACATCTCCTCGATCAACGGTCAGCGCGGCCAGTTCGGCCAGACCAACTACAGCGCGGCCAAGGCCGGCATCCATGGCTTCACCATGGCCCTGGCCCGGGAAGTGTCCGGCAAGGGCGTGACCGTCAACACCGTTTCCCCAGGCTACATCCAGACCAGTATGACCGCGGCCATCCGCCCGGACATTCTCGACACCATGATCGCGGCCACACCAGTCGGGCGTCTCGGACAACCTGAAGAAATCGCCTCCATCGTGGCCTGGCTGGCTTCCGATGAATCGGCCTATAGCACCGGAGCCGACTTCTCGGTCAACGGCGGCATGAACATGCAGTAGACCTGTCAGGGCATGGATGCCCTGCTTGCACTCGACAAAATCTTAATGAGGTCACGCATGAACGAAGTCGTAATCGTTGCCGCTACTCGTACCGCCATTGGCAGTTTTCAAGGTGCCTTGTCCGCGATTCCAGCCACCGAGCTGGGTGCGGCGGTCATTCGCCGTTTGCTGGAAGAGACCGGTCTGGACGGCTCGCAGATCGATGAAGTGATCCTCGGCCAGGTACTCACCGCGGGCTCGGGACAAAACCCGGCACGCCAGGCGGCAATCAAGGCCGGCCTGCCCCATACCACCCCTGCCCTGACCCTGAACAAGGTCTGCGGCTCGGGCCTCAAGGCTGTCCAGCTGGCGGTCCAGGCCATCCGTTGCGGCGACGCCGAACTTATCATTGCCGGCGGCCAGGAAAACATGAGCCTGGCGCCGTATGTGTTGCCCAAGGCCCGCACCGGTCTGCGTCTGGGCCATGCGCAACTGCAAGACAGCGTGATTCAGGACGGTTTGTGGGACGCCTTCAACGACTACCACATGGGCATCACCGCCGAGAACCTGGCAGAGAAGTACAGCCTCAGTCGCGAAGACCAGGACGCTTTCGCTGCGGCCTCGCAACAGAAAGCCGCTGCTGCCATCGAAGCGGGCTACTTCAAGCGTGAAATCACCCCGATCCTGATCCCTCAGCGCAAGGGTGAGCCGCTGGTCTTCGACACCGATGAACAGCCGCGTCCGGACAGCACGCTGCAGGCATTGGGCAACCTCAAACCCGCATTCCAGAAAAACGGCAGCGTGACCGCCGGTAACTCGTCGACCCTCAACGACGGCGCCGCCGTACTGTTGCTGGCCAGCGCCGCCAAGGCCCAGGCCCTCGGCTTGCCGGTTCTGGCACGCATCAAGGCTTACGCCAGCGCTGGCGTCGACCCGTCGATCATGGGCATCGGCCCGGTGCCAGCCACCCGTTTGGCCTTGACCAAAGCCGGCTGGAGCCTGGACGACCTCGACCTGATCGAAGCCAATGAAGCGTTCGCCGCGCAATCACTGGCCGTCGGCAAGGAACTGGGTTGGGACACCAGCAAGGTCAACGTCAATGGCGGCGCGATTGCCCTGGGTCATCCGATCGGCGCGTCGGGCGCGCGGATTCTGGTGTCGCTGTTGCACGAGTTGATTCGTCGCGACGGCAAAAAAGGCCTGGCCACGCTGTGCATCGGTGGCGGCCAGGGCGTCAGCCTGGTCATCGAGCGCTAGAAACACAGGAGTGTTTGCTTAAGTTGCTGACGCGGCGCCGAAGTCCGGCGCCGCGGTTTTTTCGGCCCGGTTTACTGATGTGGGCAAGGAGCTCCATGGACAATAACTCGCATACCTTCAACACCTTCTGGTCAGGCCAGGTTCCGTTCATTGCCTCCTTTGCAGTGCAACAATTACGTCTCTGGGTCAGCACCAATCCGTGGTTTACCGGCCAGGCATACAACGAGTGGTTTGACCTGCCGCGCGGCACCCTGGACAGCCTTCAATCGGACTACCAGCAGCAATGGGGCGAACTCGGCCAGCAATTGCTGACCGGTCAGCCATTCAGCTTCGACGATCGGCGTTTTGCCAGCGGCAACTGGAGCCAGCCACTGTTCGGCTCCCTCGCAGCGTTTTACCTGCTCAACGCAGAGTTTCTGCTGAAGCTGCTGAACAAATTAGCGATCCCGGACAAAAAGCCGCGCCAACGCCTGCTCTATCTGGTGGAACAAGCCATTGCCGCCGGGGCGCCGAGTAACTTTCTGGCCAGTAACCCCGATGCGCTGCAACGTGTCGTCGAGACCCAGGGCAGCAGCCTCCTCACAGGCATGTTGCACCTGGCCAGCGACCTGCAAGAAGGCAAGATGCGCCAGTGCGACGCTGGTGCATTCAAAGTCGGTGTCGATCTGGCCAACACCCCCGGCGAAGTGGTGTTCGAGAACGAACTCTTCCAGCTCATCCAGTATTACCCGCAAAGCGAAACCCAGTACCGGCGCCCGGTGTTTGTCGTGCCGCCGTCGATCAACAAGTACTACATTCTCGACCTGCGCCCGGACAACTCGATGGTTGCCCATCTGTTGAAACAAGGGCACCCGGTGTTCCTGATGTCGTGGCGCAACTTCGACCAGGAACATGCCGGCACCACCTGGGATGACCTGATCGAAACCGGCATCATCAAAGGCCTGCAAGTGACCCGCGAAATCAGCGGCGAGCAGCGGCCCAATTGCGTCGGCTTCTGCATCGGCGGCACCTTGCTGAGTTCGGCGCTGGCCGTACTGGCGGCGCGCGGCGACCGCGAGATTGGCAGCGTGAGCCTGTTGACCACCTTCCTCGACTACCTAGATACCGGCCCCATCGACATCTTCGTCGACGAACAATTGGTGGCCTACCGCGAGCGCACCATCGGAGGCCTGAACGGCCCCATCGGCCTGTTCAAGGGCGAGGACATGGGCAATACCTTCTCGCTGTTGCGCCCCAACGACTTGTGGTGGAACTACAACGTCGACAAATATCTCAAGGGCCAGAAACCGATTCCCCTCGACCTGCTGTTCTGGAACAACGACAGCACCAACCTCCCGGGCCCGATGTACTGCTGGTATTTGCGCCACACCTATCTGCAGAACGACCTGAAATCCGGTGAGCTGGACTGTTGCGGGGTCAAGCTGGACCTGCGCGCCATCGATGCTCCGGCGTACATCCTCGCCACCCATGACGATCACATCGTGCCGTGGAGAAGCGCTTACGCCAGCACCGAGTTGCTCTCCGGGACCAAGCGTTTTGTGCTGGGCGCATCAGGGCATATCGCCGGAGTGATCAACCCGCCGGCCAAGGAAAAACGCCATTACTGGACCAACAACCGGGTCACCAAAAACCCGGAAACCTGGTTCAAGAACGCCCAGCAACATTCCGGTAGCTGGTGGAATGACTGGTTCATCTGGCTGGCTGAACAGTCTGGCGAACGCCAGCCCTCGGTACTGCATACCGGTAACGCGCAATACCCGGCGATCGAGTCGGCGCCGGGGCGTTACGTAATGCAGTGATCGACAACCCCGCGCGGCGGCTGGCTCTGTAGCAGCTGTCGAGCCTGCGAGGCTGCGTCCGGCTGCGCAGCAGCCGTAAGGTCAGTCAATGCGGTGCGTCAGACTCATCGCGTACTCAGGGTTTACGACTGCTTCGCAGCCGAACGCAGCCTCGCAGGCTCGACAGCTGCTACAGCGCCGAACGGGGCGGTCCCCTCCCCACATAGGATCGTGACTACTCAGATGGGGCGAGTCGATCCAGTGCTCGGTTCACCACCAACTCGACCAGCATGATTGAAAATGGCGGAAGGCAGCCGGAGTCGAACCTGCCCGGGAACGGATGCCGTCCCCAACCGGGTTTGAAGCCCGGCCGCGCCACCGGGCGCGATTGCCTTCCTTGAAGTCAGTGGTCGGTGCGTTGGGCCAAGGCATTGTCGAGGCGGATATGGCGCTTGTCGCCAAACCGTCGCGTCAGGCCGATCCGGTCGAAATATTCGAGAATCTGGATGCTGCGCTTGCGACCCAGGCCCACTGCATCACGAAACACCGTGACCTGAATCACCGGGTTTTGCGCGGCCAGTTGCACAAGCATAGCCGCCAATCGGCGGATCATCGTGTCGGTGTAGAACAGGTCACGGACGACTTGATGCACCAATCCCAACCTCGCCATTTTGCACAGCAGCAAGCGCACGGCCGCCTCGTCATGGTCAAGGTCGCGCACCCACGGCGGATCAAAACCAGCCTGTTCGAACAACGGTTGCAAGTGTTGCCACAGGGCTTCGTCGTCTTCGCTTAAACGCACCTGATGATCGGGCAAATGCAGCCATGGCCCGCTGGCGGCAATGGCACCGCTGGCGAGTAATTCGTCGAGCAGACTGATGAACGTCGGACGGTCCAGCGCTGTACCGGTGAACCGTCGGAGGCGATCCCGGTCCGGGCCCATTTGATCCGGTTCCAGTTGATGAAAGCGTGCGAGGTGTTCCAGCAATGGCACTTTCAGCGCTTCCCAACGGGCTGCACTGAACAGCAACGGACCTTGGCGGGTGTCGATCAGGCGCACGTGATCGGGCAAAACCCAGGTGTTGCGGGGACGGTTGAACTGACGTTCCAGACGCTGGGGATCGAGCCCGGTGTCGCTGTTGGCCAACAACGCCGGCAGGCTGTCTTCCAACTCTTTGCGTGTGGCGAGGGCGTGTAGCTGCGCCAACCGTTCGGGGCTTCGGCGTTGTCGGGTCGGTGCAAACGGGTCGAGCACCCGCGCGCCGCCGAGGGTGCGTTGGGCGCTTTGGTCACGCAGGATCAACGGATCGCCCTTGACGGCCTGCACCGGCGTATTCAGCAGCAGTTGCGCGAACATCCGTTCACCCGGCGCCAGGCGGGTGCCTTCCAGCAACGCCACCCGCCCGGTCACGTCCTGAGTCCCCACGTGAACGTGTACTGGCTGAAAGTGCTCGAAGGCCTTGGGCTCGCTGACTAACAATTGCAGGTCGACATCCACTCGCTGGGTCGGCGCGTACAGCCACTCGGCCAGCAACCAGTGACCGCGGTGAATCTGTTCCAGGGCTAAGCGTTCGGCACTCAGGTTCAACGCCACTCGCTGTCCGGCCATTGCGACTTCGGCGGCCCGATTCTGTGCATGCAGGCCGCGCACACGCACGGGTTTGCCCTGCGGGCCGAGCATCAGCGTATCGCCCACCGCCACCACGCCGGACAACGCAGTACCTGTCACCACGATACCGACGCCGGCCACGCTGAAGGCACGATCGATCGCCAGGCGAAAACCGCCGGTGGTGCTGCGTTGAACGACTTCACGCTGCGCCTTGAGCAAGGCTTGTCGCAAGGTCTCGATGCCCTCCCCGGTCACACTCGACAGCGCAATCTGCGGCGCGGTTGCATAAGGCCCAGGGGCCAGCAATGCCTGGATCTGTTCGCGAACGGCTTGCACTCTGGACGGTTCGACGCGGTCGCATTTGCTGATTGCCACCAGCGCCCGAGGGATTCCCAGCAGTTCAACGATGGCCAGGTGTTCGCGGGTCTGCGGCATGACGCCGTCGTCGGCCGCGACCACCAGCAACACCAGATCAATGCCCTGAGCCCCCGCCAGCATGTTGTGGGTGAAGCGCTCATGACCGGGCACATCGATAAAACCGGTCAGGGGCGCTTGCGGTTCCAGCGCCGCATAAAGGTAGCCGAGGTCGATGGTCATGCCGCGCTGACGCTCTTCCCTACGACGATCGCCGACCTGGCCGGTCAGGACCTGGAGCAAGGCGGTCTTGCCGTGGTCGATGTGCCCTGCGGTGCCGACGATCACTCTATGGCTCCTGCAATTTGATCGAGCTGCGCCAGCCACGCCGGTTCATCGTCCAGTTGCCGCAGATCCAGCCACAACGCATCGTCATCAATGCGCCCGAGCACCGGAATCGGCAATGCACGCAGGGCCGCCTCCAGATCGTGCAGCCGCCGTCCGCAAAGACGTTTGGACGCGTGCGGTCGCAGGCATAAAGCCGCACTCGGCAAGCGCGCCACCGGTTGGCTGCCGCTGCCGATCATGCCCAGCGCCGGTACTGCGCTGACGCTCCAGTTGTCGCCCAAGATTCTGGCCAGTGAGGGTTGCAAGCGCTCAGCCTGGGCGAGGATGTCCGCCTGGGGTCGGGTCAGCAGGCGCAAACTCGGCAGCCGCTCGGCCAATCGATCAGGATCGCGGTACAGGCCCAACACCGCTTCGAGGGCGGCCAGGGTCAGTTTGTCGACCCGCAAGGCGCGCTTGAGTGGATTTTTCTTGATCTTCGCGATCAGGTCTTTGCGGCCGACAATCAACCCGGCCTGGGGGCCACCCAGTAGTTTGTCGCCGCTGAAGGTGACGATGTCCGCACCATCGATCAGCGCCTGGCGCACGGTCGGCTCGGCGGGCAAACCCCAGCGCGTCAGGTCCAGCAGGCTGCCGCTGCCGAGGTCTTCAAGCAACGGCAAGCCGTGTTGATGCGCGAGTTGCGCCAACTCGGCGGTCGGCACCCGCGCGGTGAAGCCTTCGATGCTGTAGTTGCTCGCATGGACGCGCATCACCAAACCGCTGCGTGGGCCGATGGCTGCTTCGTAATCTCGGGCATGGGTGCGATTGGTGGTGCCGACTTCGTGGAGCCTGACCCCGGCTCTGGCCATGATGTCGGGAATGCGGAAGGCGCCACCGATTTCGATCAGTTCGCCCCGGGAAATGATGCCTTCCTTGCGCGCGCCCAGGCTGTTGAGCGTCAGCAATACGGCGGCGGCGTTGTTGTTGACCACCGTCACCGCCTCGGCGCCGGTCAGCTCGCGGATCAGGCCTTCGATCAGGTCATCACGGTCGCCGCGCTTGCCGCTGTGCAGGTTGAATTCCAGATTGAGCGGGTAGCGTGCCGCGAGTTGCACGGCGTCGATGGCTTCCTCCGGCAACAACGCTCGCCCCAGATTGGTGTGCAGCACCGTGCCGGTGAGATTGAACACCCGGCGCACATTGCTGCGATGCTGAGTGGCCAAGCGTTCACCCGCCCTGCCCGCCAACGCTTCAGGCGCGATTTCAATGGCGTCGAGTTGCCCTGAAAGCACCGGTTCACGCAAGTCATCCAGCAATTGGCGCAAATTGGCCAGCAACGCGTCACGCCCATAACGCTTGGCCAGCGGCTGGCAGGCGGGATGGCGCAACAGACTGTCGATGGAAGGCAGCCGCAGAGCCTGGCTGGCGGATCTGGAAGACATCAGGCGCTCCCGCAAACGTTGACCGTAGCGCCTGAGTGTAGCCGCTGAGTTTAAAGGGAGAGCTCAAAGGGGTAGCTTAAAGGGGTAGCTCAGCCACCTCCGGGTGCCAGCAGAAGGTTAGGCGCCGGACGCTGGTAGCCTTCCTGTTCCAGACGCATGTCCAGCAGCAGGCTGGTCAGGTCGGTCGAGAGCGCTTCGGCCTCGGCGTCGTTTTCCAGGTAAAGCAGTTTCAAGTAGCTGTGGCAGCTGGGGCAGACCTCCGCGCGTGTCGGTGCCTGATTGGCGGCGTGGCGGTCGTCATCGAGGCTGACGTATTCAAGGCCTTTGCTTTGTTCGCAATACACGCATTTGACCCGCACCACATGCCATTCGCAGGCACACAGCGAGCACACCAGATACCGCAAGCCGTTGTACTTGCCGCGATGGCGAATCACGCCGGCCATGGCCGGCGAACCGCAGGCCGGGCATTGGCTGAGACTGTCGCCGGGCTTCAGCGCAAGGTCCGGCGTGCTCAGCAACCAATGACTCCAGGCCACCTGCAACGCTGCGCCGAGGAACGGCACCAGCTCCGCCGGCAGCATTGAATACTGGCCGCTGACCAAGGCAATCGCCCAGGCTTTGAGCAGCCCGGGGTTAGCACTGCGCAAACTCGCCACGGCGTTTTCTACCGCCGTTTGTGGCGGTGGCTGATAGCGTTGCAACAAGGCTTCGAGATACGGCAACCAAACGTTTTCGCGCACCAGACTGTCGGCGGCGAACGGTGGCAAGCCATGTTCCACGCATACCCGAAGACGTTCGGGATCGGGCATGGCGGCCACAGGCGGATCGTCCATCAATTTCTGCTGAGCGTGGCACAGCCCCGCGATCAAGCGCAGATAGTCCGCCATGGGATTCCCATCTACCAGACGCTCCAGCCGCAGCGCGCGCAAAGTGAACAGGTTGTTCGGTGGCAGGTACAGAAACGGCGGTGAACTCGCCGCCGCTTCTATCTGCCCAGGCTCGAGGATCGTGGCCAAGGGGTCATCCTTTTTTGCTGATCGGTGGCTCAGGCGTATCATCACGGGTCACTTCCCGGTACCAGAGCTCATGGTGTTTTCTCGCCCAGGCGCGGCTGACCCTGCCACGCACCATGGCGTGGACCGAGCCGCGAATCCAGATACCCGCATAGACGTGGACGATAATGCTCAACACCAGGATGAAACCCGCCAACGCATGCAGCAGCATCGCCCAGCGAATGCTGGTGATGCCAAAGTACGCGCTGAACCAGGCGCGCCAGATCACCAGCCCGCTGAACAGCAACACCAGCATGCAGATCAGTAACACCCAGAACAGCAGCTTCTGCGCCGGGTTGTACTTGCCGATCGGCGGCACGCCCTCCTCTTCGTTGCGCATGACAGTCCCGACGCGCCTGAGCCACAACCGGTCGTTGGCGCTGAAGTAATTCGCCCGCCAGAAACTGAACACCAGGCCGAGGAACAGCACAAACATCGCCACGCCCATGTACGGATGCAGAATGCGCGCCCACGGGCCGCCGCCAAACAGGTTGCTGAGCCAGAACAGCGCCGGATGAAACAGCGCCAATCCCGACAGTGCCGCCATCAGAAACACAATCGCCACCAGCCAGTGATTGGTGCGCTGGTTGGAGGTGTAGCGCAGGATTGGTTTGTCGCTCATGGCCTGTCCTCCCCGCCGGGTTTGGTCGGATCAAAGGTGTGCACCGATGGATCGAATTCATGCACCGCTGGGTCGACGATGACTGGATGTTCGTCTTCCTCGACCAACTGCGGCCCAACGCGCACGTAATGGAAGAACCCGGCCAGCACTGCGGCGCCCATGGCGAGCAACGCCAGGGGTTTGCTCAGGCCTTTCCACAGGTCCACCAGCGGACTGATCGCCGGGTGATCCGGCAACCCGGCATACAACCTGGGCGTGTCGGCATGGTGCAGCACATACATGACGTGAGTGCCGCCGACGCCTGCGGGGTCATACAAACCGGCATTTTCGAAACCGCGACTCTTGAGGTCGACGATCCGTTCGGCAGCGTGTTCTTTCATGTCTTCCTTGCTGCCGAAAACGATGGCGCCGGTCGGGCAGGTTTTCACGCAGGCCGGCTCCAGCCCCACCGCCACCCGGTCCGAGCACAGCGTGCATTTATAAGCCTTGTGGTCCTTTTGCGAGATGCGCGGGATATTGAACGGGCAACCGGTGATGCAATACCCACAGCCGATGCAATGGTCCTGGTCGAAATCGACAATGCCATTGGCGTGTTTGATGATCGCCCCCGGACTCGGACACGCCGCCAGGCAACCGGGTTCTGCGCAGTGCATGCAGCCGTCCTTGCGAATCAGCCACTCCAGATTGCCGGCGTCGGTTTCATGCTCGGTGAAGCGCATCAAGGTCCAGGTATCTGCGCTCAGGTCTTGAGGGTTGTCGTAGGTGCCGAGGTTGTGGCCGACCTCGTCGCGCAGCTCGTTCCATTCCGAGCAGGCGACCTGACAAGCCTTGCAGCCAATGCACTTGGTGGTGTCGATCAGCTTGGCCACTTCCTCTTGCGTGCGCACCGAGGGCGGCATGGTGGTGGTGGCCGAACGGGCGATAATGTCTTGGCTGGCCATTTAGACTTTCTCCACGTTGACCAGGAATGACTTGGATTCCGGGGTCTGTGTGTTGCCATCGCCGAGGAATGGCACCAGGGTGTTGGTCAGGTAACCGTGACGGGTGGCGCCGGTGAAGCCCCAGTGCAACGGGATACCGATCTGATGCACCACTTGGTTATTGACCTGCAGCGGACGAATCCGCTTGGTCACCACCGCCACCGCTTCGATATGCCCGCGCTTGGAACTGACACGGACCCGGTCGCCGGCAGCAATGCCCTTCTCCTTGGCCAGCACCTCGCCGATCTCGACAAATTGCTCAGGCTGGGTCACGGCGTTGATCGGGCAATGTTTGGTCCAGAAGTGGAAGTGTTCGGTCAGCCGGTAGCTGGTCGCCGCATAAGGGAAGTCCTTGGCCTGCCCGAGGGTGTCCCAGACTGAATCGAAGATCCGCCCGGCCGGGTTGCTGGTCGCCTGCTTGTTGTTGGGGTGCATCGGGTTGATGCCGATGGGCGTCTCGAACGGCTCATAGTGTTCCGGGAACGGCCCTTCGTTCATCTTGTCGAGGGCGAAGAAACGCGCCACGCCTTCGGGGTTCATGATGAACGGGTTCATCCCGGCTTCCGGCGGCACATCGGCCTTGTAGTCAGGCACGTCGGTGCCGGTCCAGACCTTGCCGTTCCACCACACCAACCGCTTGTTCGGGTCCCACGGTTTGCCTTGAGGGTCGCAAGAGGCGCGGTTGTAGAGAATCCGCCGGTTCATCGGCCAAGCCCAGGCCCAGCCGAGGTTCTGCTTCATACCGAAAGGATCGCTGTTGTCACGCCGGGCCATGTTGTTGCCCTGCTCGGTCCAGCTGCCGCAGAAGATCCAGCACCCGGACGCCGTGCTGCCATCGTCCTTGAGTTGGCCGAAGCCGGACAGCTGCTGACCGGCCTTGACCACCGCGCCCGAGGCGTCAGTGACATCGGCGACGGCGTAGCCGTTGAATTCCCGGGCCAGCTCTTCCGGCGTCGGGTCATCCGGTATTTTGTAGGGCCAGTCGAGCTTGAGGATCGGCTCGGCCCAGGCACCGCCGTTGGCCTGGTAACGCTTGCGCAGGCGCAAGAACAGCTCGGCCATGATCTTCACGTCCGTGCGCGCCTGCCCCGGGCCATCGGCACCCTTCCAGTGCCATTGCAGCCAGCGACCGCTGTTGACCAGCGAACCGTTTTCTTCGGCGAAACAGGTGGTGGGCAGACGGATGACTTCGGTCTGGATCTCGGCCGTTTGCACATCGTTGTAAGGCCCGGCGTTGCGCCAGAACTCCGAAGTTTCGGTAGCCAGTGGGTCCATCACCACCAGCCACTTGAGTTTGGCCAGCGCCTTCATCACACGGTTCTTGTCCGGCAAGGCGGCGATCGGGTTGAAGCCCTGGCACATGTAGCCATTGACCTCGCCCTTGCCCATCATGTCGAACATTTTCAGGATGTCGTAGCCGGGAATGTCCAGCTTGGGCAGCCAGTCGTAGCCCCAGTTATTCTCGGCGGTGGCATTGGCGCCGTACCAGGCTTTCATCAGGCTGACGTGGAACTTGCCATAGTTCTGCCAGTAGGACATCTGCCCGGGACGCAGCGGCTTGAGTGCACGTTTGGCGATGTAGGTGTTGTAATCCTGTTCGGCTTCAGCCGGCAGGGTCAGGTAACCGGGCAACAGGTTGGACAGCAAGCCCAGGTCGGTCAGGCCCTGGATGTTGGAGTGCCCGCGCAGGGCATTGACTCCCCCACCCGGCATGCCGACGTTGCCCAGCAGCAGTTGCACCATGGCCGCGCTGCGGATCATCTGCGAGCCGGTCGAATGCTGGGTCCAGCCCAGCGCATAGAGAATCGTCATGGTTTTGCCCGGTTGCGAGCAGGTGGCGATCTCCTCCCAGATTTTCTGCATCGCGTCCACGGGCATGCCGCAGACCTGACTGGCCAGCTCCAGGGTGTAGCGGCTGTAATGCTGCTTCATTAATTGATAGACGCAGCGTGGGTCTTGCAAGGTCGGGTCGACTTTGGCGAAACCGTCCTCGCCGATTTCGTAGCCCCAGCCGGACTTGTCGGTGTAGGTGCGCTTGCTCGCGTCGTAACCGCTGAACAACCCGTCCTCGAAGCCGTAGTTGGCTTTGACGATGAACGACACGTCCGTATAGGCCCGCACGTATTCGTGCTGGATCTTGTCTTCGGTCAGCAGGTAATTGATCAGCCCGCCCATGAAGGCAATGTCGGTGCCGGTGCGGATCGGTGCGTAATAGTCGGCCACCGAGGCGGTACGGGTGAAACGCGGGTCGACCACAATCAGCCGCGCCTTGTTGTGGGCTTTGGCTTCGGTCACCCATTTGAAACCGCAAGGGTGCGCTTCCGCGGCGTTGCCACCCATCACCAGAACCAGATTCGCGTTGGCGATATCGGTCCAGTGGTTGGTCATGGCACCACGGCCATACGTCGGGGCAAGACTTGCCACCGTCGGGCCATGTCAGACACGTGCCTGGTTATCAAACCCCAGCATGCCGAGACTGCGAATCACCTTGTGGGTGATGTACCCCGCTTCGTTGGACGATGCCGACGCCGCGAGGAAACCGGTGGTCAGCCAGCGGTTCACCGTTTGCCCCTGGGCGTTCTTCTCGATGAAGTGGGCGTCGCGGTCGGCCTTCATCAGGTCGGCGATGCGATCCAGTGCTTCATCCCAGGAGATTCGCGTCCACTCCGTGGTGCCGGGCTTGCGCACCTGCGGGTACTGGAGACGGCTGGGGCTGTGAATGAAGTCCAGCAGGCCGGCGCCTTTGGGGCACAGGGTGCCGCGATTGACCGGATGATCGGCATCGCCTTCGATGTGGATGATGTTTTGCGCGACATTCTTGGCGGCATCGCCCTGGCTGTACATGATCAAGCCGCAGCCTACCGAGCAGTACGGGCAGGTGTTGCGGGTTTCATGGGTGTGGGCAAGCTTGAAGTGGCGCACCTGCTCGGCGAAGGCAGTCGCTGGGGCCATGCCCAGCGCGCCGAGGCTCGAGCCCGCAAGGCCGATACCAGCGACCTTGAAGAACTGACGACGGTTGAGGTCCATCGTGCACTCCTGTCAGGTGGAGACCCGGTAGTTTTGCCGGGTTTTTCTGGACAATCACGGTTGCGGCAGTCTGACTGCCGACACTTAAAACTGTAGACAATGTTAGAACTGACTGTGTGAAAACCGACCATCGGGCAATGCCGGGAGTCAGCCACCACACACAAGCTCGCTCCCACAGGTCCTTGGCGTTTATCATTGCCCCACGTTCAACCACGCTTTTTATGAGACTGAGCATGACTTTCGATTTTGATCAGGTGTTCGACCGCCACAACACCGGCAGTACCAAATGGAGCCGTTATCCGGCCGACGTGTTGCCGATGTGGGTGGCCGACATGGACTTCTCCGCACCGCCGGTGATCATCCAGGCCCTGCAAAAACGTCTGGAACACCCGATGCTCGGCTACAGCGTGGCCCAGGATGACTTGCGCAACGCCATCGTCGCCGACCTGTGGAACAAGTACGCCTGGCGCGTATTGCCTGAGGAACTGATTTTCCTGCCGGGCGTGGAGTCGGGGTTCAACATGGCGCTGAATGCGCTGGTCCAGCCGCAGCAGAACGTCGTGGTTCAGGTCCCGAACTACCCGCCGCTGCGTCATGCGCCGGGGCACTGGGGTCTGAACAAGGTCGAACTCGAATTCGACGCATTGGCGGACGGCACGTACGCCACGCCACTCGATGCCCTGAATCAGGCGCTGACCGGTGGCGGTGCGCTGCTGCTGAGCAACCCGCACAACCCGGTGGGCAAAGTCTTCCCGCGAGAAGAACTGCAAGCGGTCGCCGACATCTGTCTGGAGCAGGACGCCTGGATCATCTCTGACGAGATTCATGCCGAGCTGTGTTTCGACGGGCGCGTGCACATTCCGACGGCCTCCCTGAGCCCGGAAATCGCCAAGCGCACCATCACGCTGATGTCGGCGAGCAAGGCTTACAACATCGCGGGGCTGAAAACATCGTTCATGATTATTCAGGACTCGGCGTTGCGTGCAAAGGTCAACCATGCCCGCTGCGGCATGGTTGACAGCGTCAACCCGTTGGGCATGGAAGCGACTCGCGTCGCCTACAGCGAAGGCGGCCCTTGGCTGGCTGGGTTGAAGGCGTATCTGCAAAGCAATCGGGATTATCTGGTGGAAGCGGTCAACACGCGACTGCCAGGGGTGACCATGAATATCCCGCAAGGCACGTATCTGGCGTGGCTCGATTGCTCGGCGCTGGGACTGGATAACCCTCAGCAGTTTTTCCTTGAACAAGCCAAGGTCGGGCTGAGCCCAGGTCTGGATTTCGGCGATGACAGCAAACAGTTCGTGCGCCTGAATTTCGGCTGCCCACGGGCATTGCTGGAAGAAGGCATCGCGCGGATGGAGCGCAGTTTGCTCAATCGCAAAATTTGAATCCAGATCAAAAGATCGTCCGAAGTCTCTGGCCGCGTTCGGACGATCTTTTGATTTTTCGCGACATGAAATCCAACCGAACTCAAGGCAAAACACCAGGGTCAACCCTTTGACTCCTCTGCCTTGCGAACGGAGATTTCCCAATGACTGCCTATCCAAAACCACCCTTCCCGAAACAGGCCCAGCCTGTCCCCGGTTCCCAAAAGAAAATGGACCCGTATCCCGATTGTGGCGAACAAAGCTACAAGGGATCAGGCCGACTGGACGGCAAGATCGCCCTGATCACCGGCGCCGACAGTGGCATCGGTCGCGCCGTAGCGATCGCCTTCGCCCGTGAAGGCGCGGATGTGGCCGTCGCCTACCTCAATGAACATGAAGACGCGCAGGAAACCGCACGCTGGGTCGAACAGGCCGGCCGGCAGTGCCTGCTGTTGCCCGGTGACCTGGCGCAGAAAGCCCAATGCCAGGCCCTTGTGGACAAGACGGTCGAACGCTTCGGCCGGATCGACGTGCTGGTCAACAACGCCGCGTTCCAGATGACCCACGAACACTTCGAGGACATCCCGGACGAAGAATGGGTGATGACCTTCGACGTCAACATCACCGCCATTTTCAGGCTCTGTCAGGCCGCGTTGAAGCACATGAAACCCGGCAGTTCGATCATCAACACCAGCTCAGTCAATTCGGACATGCCCAAACCGACCCTCCTGCCTTACGCCACGACCAAAGGCGCGATTGCCAACTTCACCGCGGGCCTGGCGCAGATGCTGGCGACGAAGAACATTCGGGTGAACTGCGTGGCACCGGGGCCGATCTGGACGCCGCTGATTGTCTCGACCATGCCCGATGAAGAAGTGCAGAACTTTGGTGGGCAAACGCCACTCGGACGGCCGGGTCAACCGGTGGAAGTGGCGCCGATTTATGTGTTGCTGGCGTCGGATGAGGCCAGTTACATCACGGGCCAGCGATACGGGATCACCGGTGGCAAACCGATGCTCTGAACACAGCTCTTCAATCAGCGAGAAACCTGTGGCGAGGGAGCTTGCTCCCGCTTGAGCGCGCAGCGCTCACAGATCTTTGGGGCCGCTACGCAGCCAGCGGGAGCAAGCTCCCTCGCCACAAAAGCAGGTATGGCTCTATTGCAACGGTTTGCTCAGGACTGCTCTTGAGCAATCACCGATATCTTGCCGTTTCGCTCAAGGATCGCGAACTTGATTTGCTCAAGGGTCTCGATGCCCTGACTCGAGCGTGCCGCCTCCATGATGTCGGCCTCGATCAATCGCGCGTGGCGCAGGCGTTTGTGCAGGACCTTGCCGTTCTCGACGATGATCGTCGGTCCGCCATCGATCAACTGCGATACCCATCGCGAGCGCTGTTTGAGCAGCGACAGGCCGACGTCGATGGCAATCAGCGTGACGATCACCAGCATCGAATTGGTCAGGGAAAAGTCATCGCCCAGCAATGCCTGTTGCGTCGCCTCACCAATGATCATCAACAGCACAAAATCAAATGTCGTCAATTCGGCGAGAGAGCGTCGGCCGGCAATTTTGAATAGCACCATCAGCGCCAGATACATCGCGACCGCGCGCAATACCGAGTCCATAGGTCACCTAAGGGAAAATGAATTGATCGAGGTTCACGGGCATGGCGCCGGGCGATGCAACGCGGTTGCGAAACAGTCCCAGCCCATCGCCGCGCAACGTCAGATAAAGGTTTGCCTGGCCCTGAGCGTCGGTTTGCACCCACAGCTTCATGCCCTGCCCGGCACTGATGGCGCGCTGGGGTTGCGGTTGCAGGGTTTCAATGTTGAAACCGTCCAGCAGCGCCCCGCTCAGTTCCAGCTCAACCGTGGCATTGGGCGCACCGCTCACGCTGATCTGCATAGGGTTGGACGATCCGTGGCGGTGGAACATCTCGTATTGCACCCTGACCTTGCCATCGTCGCCATAAATGTCCCGGGTACTCAGCGGCCCGCGTGAAAACAGGCCGAGCAGCGCCAGCAACACCAACAGCATCAAGGTGAACCAGCCCCAACGCTCGAATCGCCAGACCTTGACCTGATGCGCCATGTCTTCGCGCACGGGATAGTCGCGGCTGTGATAATCGGTATGGCCGGGTTCATCGTTCATCGAGTGCGCCCTGCCCTTGTTCACCGGCCAATGCTCGTTGATGGAAATGCGGCAGCAACTTCAACGCGTGCTCTGATGCTAATAACTGAACCTCACTGCGTGAGCCGGAAAATCGCAGTTGTCGGCTGAAGACACATGGCCCCTGCCCGGTCTGATAGGCCCAGGCGAAACAAATGGCCGTACAAGACTCTGCGGTGGTCAGCAGCAAGTCGTTTTGACGCAAATACTCGACCACGGATTGGCTGACGCTCATGGCACATCATCCAGAAAGGAGAGCTGCTCGGTTGACCTTCAGCGTCTCCAAACATTCCCTCTATCGGACGACGCCCGGCTCAGGGATAAAAAAGTGAACCCCTGTCAAAACTCGCCCCTCAATACGTTTAGGGCCCCCCTGCTACGGGCCGCTCCAGATCCGGAGGCCATCATGTCCGCACCTATCGTCAAGCTGTTTACTCAACCGAACTTTGCGTGGACGGATATCCGCAAGGAAGAGGAAGCGCATCCACACCACTACCTCGCTCATTTGCTGTTGCTCGCCATGATTCCTGCGGTGTGTCTGTTTATCGGGACCACCTACGTCGGCTGGAGCCTGGCCGACAACGAAATCGTCAAGCTAAGCACTGCCAGCGCGCTACAGCTCTGCGTGCTGCTGTACGTGACCATCGTCGCCGGCGTGGCGCTGATGGGGCTGTTCATCCGCTGGATGTCGCGCACCTTCGACGCGAGGCCGACCGTCAATCAATGCATCGGTTTTGCCGCTTACACTGTGACACCGTTTTTCCTCGCAGGCTTCGCCGCTCTATACCCCAGCCGCTGGCTGGCGATTGTGGTGCTGGGCGCGGCGTCGATCTATTCGACGTTTCTGCTGTTCGTCGGCTTGCCGACCTTTATGCATGAGCGCAAGGAACAAGGCCTGCTGAACGCCGTTTGCGTCTGGGGCGTCGGATTGCTGGTGCTGGTCACCCTCCTGGTCTCAATGATCCTGCTATGGTTCAACGTACTGACACCTGAATACCTGCGCGCGACCGTCAATTGATTGCCAAAGGCTCTACATCGCGGCACGCACCCGACGAGTACCGAGCATGAGTTTCATTTTGTGGGTGGCGGTGCTGGGTGCCGTGCTGCTGACGCTGGCGCTGACGTCGTCGTACCTGCGATGGATGCCGGTGACAACGTCGGCGGTGTGCCTGGTGCTGGGTATAGCCATCGGGCCCGCGGCGTTCGGGCTGTTGAAACTGGACACCGAAGATGCGTCCACCTGGATGGAGCATCTGACGGAAGTCGCGGTGCTGTTTTCGTTGTTTGTCTGTGGTTTGAAGTTGCGCTTGCCGCTCAGGGACAAAAACTGGCGGATTGCCTACGGCCTGGCCGGCCCGGTCATGGTGCTGACCATCGCCGGCGTCAGTCTGTTGCTGCATTACGGTTTCGAATTGTCCTGGGGCGCGTCTGTGTTGATCGGTTCGATTCTGGCGCCCACCGACCCGGTACTCGCCGCCCTGGTGCAAGTCAACGACGCCCGGGATGACGACAGCGTGCGCTTCGGACTGTCGGGTGAAGCCGGGCTCAATGACGGGGTCGCCTTCCCGTTTGTCATCCTCGGCCTGCTGCTGGTGCAACACAACGGCAACCCCGGCTGGCTGAGCGACTGGTTGCTGCGCAGTCTGTTGTGGGCAGTCCCGGCCGGTTTGCTCACCGGCTACTGGATGGGACGTGGCATTGGCCGCCTGACCTTGTTAATGCGCATCAAAAATGACGACAGCACCCTTTCGCCGAATGATTACCTCGCCCTCGCCTTGATTGCCCTGGCGTATGTCGGGGCCGAGTCGATTCACGGTTACGGCTTTCTGTCGGTGTTCGCCGCCGGCCTGGGTTTACGCCACGAAGAAGTCAAATCCACGGGTAGCCACGAGCTTCCCGCCGAGCATCTGGTTCAGCCTGTCGTGGGACATCAAAATGTCGAGCCGCAACATGCGGTTCATGGTGATACCGCAAGCCTTGAAGATGCTCAGGTCGCCGCGGGCATCATGATGGGCGACATGCTCGCCTTCGGCAGCCTGGTGGAGCGGGCCATGGAAGTCTTTCTGGTGACGCTGCTCGGCGTGGTGCTGATGGCGCACTGGGACTGGCGCGCATTGCCGATCGCCGGCGTTTTGTTTTGTCTGATAAGACCACTGAGCGTCGTCGCCATGCCTTGGGGCAGCTTGCTCAACGGTCAGCAGCGAATGTTGATTGGCTGGTTTGGCATACGCGGCATCGGAAGTCTGTATTACCTGTTTTATGCCGTGAACCATGGGTTGGGCGATTCGATAGCAACGTTATGTATCGACCTGACGTTGTCTGTGGTCGCGCTCAGCATTCTCCTCCACGGGATCAGCACTCAACCGATTCTGGCTCGATATGAACGGCAAAAAAAACAGGGTTTTTGATTTGGTCGTGGGTGTTTACGGCATGAATTATCGATATTTTTCGCTAATAAATTTGAAATCCTTTAGCGAGCCCGCAGGTCACAACCTTGATCCCTCGCGACTTTTGCACGGCGGGACTTGCCAGGTTCGGTACCCCTACGGCATCGATACCTATCAAAAGGAACCTCGGAAAATCAGGTGCTGGTCATGATTCACTATTCCACCTCCGAAGAAATCAAAGCCTGCCGGGCCTTCGCCCTGGAACGTAATCATCAGATGTTTGAAGAGGCCCAGGCTCTGAGCCGTAACGCCTTTGCGTTACTCGAGGATAGCGACATGGATGTGGAACGGTTTGATCGCTATCAGGCGATGCGCAGGAAGGCCGACTTGAAGTTCGAGGAAGCAATCGAGCACTTGCGGCTGCTCAACCAAGCTTTCCCGCCTGTCTCGATTTCCACGCAAAACGCTCATCGTTCGCTCCAGCAACCCGAACCCATATCCTGAACTTGAAAAGCCCGGCGCAATCGCCGGGCTTTTTACTGCCCAAGGCATCAATACTCCACCGCGAACTGCATGAGTCAATTTCCGGACTCATGCAGGCTGCATGACTTCAGTTTGCCATCAGCCACTCCAACTCATTGTTTTATAAGAACGTTATCGCACCGAAAAACCGGCACGACAAATGCTCAAGGACTATGAGCGACCTTCGGCCTTGAGACCGTTTGCGCTCACCCCTGACTTGTTGGAGAGACTCGACCATGAACGCCATAGACTTGTTGAAAGCCGACCATGAACGCGTAAAAGGCATCCTGGCCCAGCTAAGCGAATCCACCGAGCGTGGTGTTAAAAAGCGCGGTGAGTTGCTGGCCAAGCTGGAAATGGAGATCGCCATCCATACCCGTCTCGAAGAGGAGGTCTTGTACCCGGCGTACAAAAAAGCCGGGGGCAAGGAACAGGACGTCATGTATTACGAAGCCAAGGAAGAACATCGCACCGTAGATTCCCTGGTACTGCCGGACCTGAAAGTCACCGACCCGTCCACCCCGGAATTTGCCGGTCGCGTGAAAGTGGTCAAGGAACTGCTGGAACATCACATTGAAGAAGAGGAAACGGAAATGTTCCCTCAGGCTAAAAAGCTGTTGGGCAAAGCCACACTTGAAGAGCTGGGCTTGCAAATGGAAAGTTTGAAAGCCCAGTACAAGAAAGAAATGAGCGCAGCCAATCTGGCGGCTTGATGCAGGTGATGGACAACAGAAGGCCCGGCATATCCGTTTCTGTGGTGATGGCTGCTGGCGGTTTCGCTTTTACAGCGAGTCACTTGGAAAAGCCCCAAGTAACCAAAGGCTCCTGCCCCGCCATTCGGTGCCTCGCCCAGGCTCGGCATGCCCTCACTCCGGCATTGCTCCGGGGGCCCGCCGCCATCGGCCATCCATGGCCGGGGGCGGCTACCGCGGCATCCTTGCCGCGGTGCCCCCTGCGCAATGCCTGCGTTCGGCCTCTGGGAAAGGGGCAGGCAGATCAAGATCAAAAGCCAGAGCCACAGCCACGGCAAGATCAAAAGATCGCAGCCTCGTTTCACTCGACAGCTCCTACAGGGGGAAGGGTGTACGCACGCTCCTCACCACTCAACAGGCCGAGCGTTAGCTCGCCTGCAGCTTTTGATCTTGATGCACCGCCCCCTCGAGAGGCCGAGTGGAGGTTCTGCGCAGTGGGCAACCCGGCATGGATGCCGGGTTAGCCGCCCCCGGCCATGGATGGCCGATGGCGGCGGGCCCACGGAGCAGGACCGGAGCGAGGGCATGCCGAGCCTGGGCGAGGCACCGAACGAAAGGGGCAAGAACCCTTTGGTTACTTTGGGGTTCTTTTCCAAAGTGACTCGCTGTAAAAGCGAAACCGCCAGTCGCCATGACCGAAGAAACGGATATGTTCCCCAACCTTAAGTGAACAGCATTACGGCATATACCGCACCTTTTAGGTTGATTGTCATTTCATGGTCGTGGCAATGATTTCCACCAGATTGAGTTGGGTAAAGGGTTTGGACAGGCGCGGAAGTCTGGTGGCGAAACCTTCCAGGCGCTCGGCGTAACCGGTGGCAAGGATGATCGGCAGGCTCGGCTTGATGATACGGATAGCCTGCGCCAGTTGCGCGCCATTCATCTGAGGCATGGCCATGTCAGTGATGACCAGATCAATCGCCTGTTCGCTGTCGAACATGGCCAACGCCTGTGCGCCGGACGCGGCACTAATCACTCGATGCCCCAGGTCCTCGAGCAACAGACAGGTACTGGTCAATACCAGGCTGTCGTCGTCCACCACCAACACACAAAGTCGGGGCACCGGCGGTCCGGCTTGCTCCTCGGCAACAGGTTTGGCGACTGAACCAGCGGTGGCGACGGGTATCCACAGTTCGGCGGTTGTGCCTTTGTCCTTCAGGCTCTTGAGAACGAATCGACCGCCCAATTGCTCGATAAAGCCATGAACCATCGACAGCCCCAGACCAGTACCTTTGCCAACTCCCTTTGTGGTGAAAAAAGGGTCCGTTGCCGATGCCAGCGTCGCGTCATCCATACCCTCACCGGTATCGGTGACACTCAGGCAGACATAACGACCGGGCGCCAGGGAAAGCTGTGCCTTGTCCGCAACAGCGTCTGTCTGGGCACTGATCACGATTTTTCCGCCATGGGGCATTGCATCTCGAGCGTTGGTCACCAGGTTCAGTACCGCCAGTTCGAGCTGATTGACGTCGGCCAGGACCGGTTCAAGTTCTGGCGAAAAGCGCGTTTCGAGCACCACGGAAGGCCCGAGGGAGCTGCGCAACAGTCCGGTAATCCCTTGCACCAGCTTCGGAATCTCGACAGGTTCGGACTTGAGCTCCTGGCGTCTGGCAAACGCCAGCATGCGCTGAGTCAGGGTTACGCCACGCAAGGCACCTTGAGTGGCGTTGTCCACCAATCGGGTAATACTCGAATCATCCCCGACGCGTTTGCGGATGATCTCCAGATTGCCAAGGATGACGGTCAGCAAGTTGTTGAAGTCGTGGGCAATGCCACCACTGAGTTGACCGATGACCTGCATCTTCTGCGCCTGAAACAGCGCTTCGCGGGTTTGCTCCAGGGCCTGCTGGGCTTGGGTGACTTCGGTGATATCACGGGTGATCTTGGCGAAGCCGAGTAACGTTCCGGTGTCGCCCCAAATCGGGTCGACCACGACATGTGCCAGGAACCGCGTACCGTCCTTGCGCACACGCCAGCCTTTGTTTTCGAATCGCCCCTCACGGATTGCAATGTCCAGGGTCCGTTGTGGTTCGCCGGCCTCGCGGTCTTCCGGGGTATAAAACATCGAAAAATGCTGGCCGATGACTTCTTCGGGCAAGAAGCCCTTGATTCGCTGAGCCCCAAGGTTCCAGTTGGTTATGCGGCCATCCGGGGTGAGCATGTAGATGGCGTAATCAGTGACACTTTGAACCAGCAGACGGAATTGCTGCTCGCTTTGCTTGAGGACTTCTTCGGCCATTTTGCGGTCGGTCAGGTCCCGAGTGATCTTGGCAAACCCTAGCAACTTACCCGACGGGTCGAGAATCGGATCAATGACCACGTGGCACCAGAAATGCGTGCCGTCCTTGCGAACCCGCCAGCCTTCCCCCTCGAAACGCCCCTCCCTGATCGCCGTGTTCAGCGCTCGCAGGGGCAAACCAGCACGGCGATCCTCTTCGGTATAGAACCGCGAAAAGTGCTGGCCGAGGATTTCGGCCTCTTCATACCCCTTGAAACGCCTGGCGCCGGCATTCCAGCTGGTGATGATGCCATCGGGATCAATCATGTAGATCGCGTAGTCAATCACAGCATCGATCAACAGGCGGAAACGACTGTCGTCGATGGCGTTGGCTTTGGTCCGATCCTCGCTCATTGATCCCTCACGTCACTATCGTTTTTCTGGAGTATGCGACAAACCGAAAATTTGGAAAGTTCGAAAACAACGCTGGGTGGCGGCTCTGGAACATATGCCTCAGATGACCGGGTGGTCATACGTTCGCTGAGTTGCAAAAGAGGCTGGCGCAATCGACCACCAGCGCGGCAGTAGCTGCTTGACCTTGCTATCGCCAAACCGGTCATCGATCAACATCACCACCCCTTGGTCCTGCTGGGTGCGGATCACCCTCCCCGCCGCCTGCACCACTTTCTGCACACCGGGAAACAGGTAAGTGTAGTCATAACCGGCGCCGAAAATCGCTGCCATGCGCTGTTTCAACTGCTCGTTGATCGGGTTGAGTTGCGCCAGTCCGAGGGTGGCGATAAACGCTCCAATCAGTCGCGCGCCCGGCAAGTCGATGCCTTCGCCAAAAGCCCCGCCCAACACCGCAAACCCGACGCCCTGACTTTCGGCGGTGAACTGATCGAGGAAGTCCTGACGCTGCCCTTCCCCCATGCCTCGAGACTGCGACCACAGATTGATGTGTGGATGTTTCTCGGCCAGCAACTGCGCCACTTGCTGCAAATAATCGAAGCTGCTGAAAAACGCCAGATAGTTGCCGGGACGTTGGCTGAACTGCCGGGCGATCAACTCGACGATTGGAGCAAGGGATGACTGGCGATGGGCGAACCGCGTAGAGATCTGGCTGACGATGTGCACTTGCAGCTGATCGGCGTGAAATGGCGATTCAACGTCTATCCACACCGTGTTCTCCGGCGTGCCGAGCAGATCGGCATAGTAATGGCGAGGGCTCAGGGTCGCGGAAAACAGCACGGTGCTGCGTGCAGCCGTCAAGCGTGGGCGGATGAAGCCGGCGGGCACCACGTTGCGCAGGCACAGCTGCGACAGGTTGCGTTGGCGTTCGAGGTCGCGTTTGCTGATGTCGAACAGGAACTGTTCATCAAAGAGCTCGGCCACCCGGCAAAATTGCAGCATGTCGAAATAGAAGTTCTGTAACGCTCCGTCCAGGCCTTGCGGGTGATCGTTCAGGTAATCGCCGATGCTCGCGCAGCACGATGACAACGCCTGGAGCAGTTTTTCCGGCGCCTTATCATAGGCCTGATAGGCACCGAGTTGCAGGTTATGCAGGGTATTCCACTCACGGTTGACCCGTTGCAAGGATTTTTTCAACGCCTCGGGCGCGGTTTTTCGTACGCCGTTGAGGGTCGATTGGTCGAGGCTGGCGCTGTACATCTGCCGGCCGCGCTCCACCAGGTTGTGTGCTTCGTCCACCAGCACCGCGACGTTCCAGTTATTGGCCTGGGTCAGCCCGAACAGCAGCGCGCTGATATCGAAATAGTAGTTGTAATCGGCGACCACCACGTCTGCCCAGCGGGCCATTTCCTGGCTCAGGTAGTAGGGACAGACGTCGTGTTGCAGGGCGACTTCGCGCAAAGCGTTCTGGTTCAGCAGGGACAATTTGCTGGCCGCCTGGCGAGCGGCGGGCAAGCGATCATAAAACCCCTGGGCCAGGGGGCAGGATTCGCCGTGACAGGCTTTGTCCGGGTGTTCGCAGGCCTTGTCCCGGGCGATCATTTCGAGCACCCGCAAGGGTGGCGCGTCAGCGCTGTCGAGGATCACTTGCGCGGCGTCCAGCGCCAGTTTGCGCCCCGGGGTTTTCGCCGTGAGGAAGAACACCTTGTCCAGTTGCTGCGGCGCCAGGGCCTTGAGCATCGGGAACAGCGTGCCGACCGTCTTGCCGATCCCCGTGGGCGCCTGCGCCATCAAGCAACGACCGGTGCTGACGGCCTTGAACACCGATTCCGCCAGATGGCGTTGCCCGGGTCGAAAGTCGGCATGGGGAAACGCCAGTTGTTGCGCCGCCCGATTACGCCCTTCGCGATGAGCCATTTCCTGTTCGGCCCAATGCAGGAACAAGGCGCAATGTTGTTCGAAGAACAGCCCCAGTTGCGCGGCGCTGAAAGCCTCGACCAGGCAGGTTTCCTTTTCGCTGACGATGTCGAAGTACACCAGGGCCAGATTGATCTGCGCCAGCTCCAGTTTCTGGCACATCAACCAGCCGTAAATCTTCGCCTGCGCCCAGTGCAGCTGACGGTGGTTGGCCGGTTGTTTGCTCAAGTCGCCGCGATAGGTTTTGACTTCTTCCAGGCAGTTTTGCGCGGGGTCGTAGCCGTCGGCCCGGCCCTTTACCTTCAACGTCTGATACAAACCTTCAAGCGCGACTTCACTCTGGTAGCCCTCGCTGCGCCGGGACGCCACCGTACGGTGCCCGACAATCCCTTCCAGCGCTGTCGGCGAAGGCGTAAAACGCAGGTCGAGGTCACCGACCTTGGCGGTGAATTCACACAGCGCCCGCACCGCGATGCTGTAACTCAAGCGCCCTGCTCCGCCCATTGCACGTAGCAGACGGCAATCGGCATCTGGTGCTCATGGCAGAACTCGAGCCAGCGCAATTGATTGTCTTGCAGGCGATCACCGGGGCCTTTGACTTCGATCATCCGGTAGGTTTTGTCCTGCGGCCAAAACTGGATCAGGTCCGGCATGCCGGCGCGATTGGCCTTGATGTCCGACAGCAGTCGATTGAACCAGTGCTTGAGGTGTTCGGCCGGCAGGCAATCGAGTGCCTGATCGAGCAATTCTTCGCTCAGCACACCCCAGAACACGAAGGGCGACTGCACGCCCCACTTGCTGGCATAGCGTTCACGAATCGTCTGGCGGTAATGCCCGTCATCGAGTTCAGCCAGGCAACCCTGGAACAGCTCCGCGCGGCGTGCGTGAAAGTCCTCATTGAGCAGATCCACCGGCCCACGCTGGAACGGGTGGAAAAACGCCCCCGGCAACGGCGCGAAAATCGCCGGCCAGCACAGCAGACCGAACAGCGAGTTGATCAGGCTGTTTTCGACGAAATGCACCGGTGCCGATTCTTCCGCCAAATGCGCCTGAACGTAATATTCCACCGACAACGCCGGATCGGTTCTGGGCAGTTGCAGGTCCAGGCGCAGCATTTCCCGTGGGGACGAGCGCTTTATCACCGGCCCGCCCAACTTGCGCCGCAGCCTGGGCAGCACACGCAACAATTGTTGCTGTTCGGCGGCACTTTCCGGCGATTGCTCCACCGCGACGGCCAGGTCCATGGCCAGCTGATATTCACCGCAGCGCTCCAATACGCGAATCAACCGCAGCCGCGCGCCGGGATACGCACACTCGCGGTAGATCGCCAGTGCGGTAGAAAAATCCGCCAGGCGCTCGCAGTGCTGACCGATCTGGAACAACAGTTTGCCGCGACGTCGTTGCAGCCAGGGATTGCTCAGCGCCAGCCCTTTGATCTGCTCGACAATGCCGTCCACGGCTTCGCCGGCCTCGAAATGCTGCTGACACTCATAAAGGAAGAGGCAGGCGTCCACATCATCACGGCTGCGCAGGCCTCGGGAGTCGGCGCAGAACTCGACTTTTTCATAGGCAAAGATGCCCAGGTCAGCCAGCACGAACTCGGACCAGTCCTGGTAAAGATTGCCGAAAAACATCAAGCGCAGCCGGTCACACAGGCCCATGATGGTCAGGTTGAACAATCGGTCATCCAGCGACGGGCACCACTGGCCGAAGCTGTGAGCCTGAGGAAACTGTTCGCTCAGGGCGGGCAGCCAATCGGTCTTTTTTCCCTTGGGTCGATCGATGGTGGCGCCAAAACACTGGAGAATTTCCGCCTTGAGCAGCACCTCGAACAGCGCCTCGATCGACAGCGACGATTGCTCATCGACCCAGCCCAGCGCCAGCAGTGGGCCAGCGGCGATGGCGATGTCGCCGATTTCGAGGTAATGCAGCTTGCTCGCCCGGAAGTGATTCCCCCTGCGCATCACCATCCTGACCAGCAGCGCCCTGGACTCACGGGGCAACCGCTTGAACTCGCGGATGAAGTGTTGCTCTTCGACACTCAATACATCGGCATAGCGAAGCTCAAGCCAATCAAGCACTTGCATGAAGTTGTTCAAGTAATAGAACGGGTCGTCGAGAGGGTTTGCAGTCACAGGAAAAAAGGCCATGGTGAGCGAGTACTGGTTATGCGTACAGATACCAGCTGCGCCCTGCCCGGGCAAATGGAAAAGGATAAGCGGCGGCGTTAATCGGTAATTTTTCGACTGGCTATGAACTTTCTGCCGATCCATCGCACCAACCGCGATAGAGGTACAGTGACGATTGATTTCGTTCGTGGCAGTCGCACTGTTTTTTTGAAGGATGAGAGGTGGTTATGAATATCAAGACTCTGGGCTTGCCCCTGGCGGTAGCGGCCTTTCTGGCCCTGGCCGGTTGCTCGACACCAACGGTTGTGACACTGCAGAACGGCACCCAGTATTTGACCAAGGACATGCCGAAAACCAAAACCAAGGACGGCTTCTTCGAGTTCGAAGATATTTCCGGGGCGAAAGTGAAGGTCAAGGCCGATGAAGTGAGCACGATTCGGCAGGAAGACTGAATACCGCGTCATCGTTCTTCGCGAGCAAGCCCGCTCCCACATTGGAACTCGGTCTAATGTGGGAGCGGGCTTGCTCGCGAAGAGTCCCTCACAGACGGCGCATCACCCTCAGGCGATAACAATTCCTGAGCTGGACAAGCTATCCAGCCCAACCCCGACCAACGTCACCGAATCCCCCCCAAACGTCAGCACCGTGTCGTGCCCCACCGCCGTGGCATGCGCCCGATAGTCATCGTTCGGCGTCACCCCCTGAACCCCGAGAAACACCAGTTTGTCGCTGGCCTGGTAGCCAACCACCCGGTCCTGACCAAACGCGCCGCTAAACAGGAACGTATCGACCCCGCCTCCCGACTCCATCAAGTCATTCCCGGCCCCGCCGACAAACACATCGTTGCCCTTGCCGCCGAGCAAATGGTCGTTGCCGTCCAGCCCCAACAACCAATCGCCACCGGCGTGAGCCGTGAGCGTATCGGCACCGGCGCCGCCCTTTACCGTTGACGCGTACTGGGTCAGGTTGTTGCCCGCCTTAAGGCCATCGGCCGTGACGCTGTGGATCACGTCATCCTTGAACAGCCCCCACAGAAACCCCGGCTCCTTGGTCACAATGCTACCGATGTCGCGGGTCATGCTGATGCCGCCATTGGCGTCGCGGATGTACAGGTTGCCGGCGCCGTCATTGGCGAAGTCGAAGTTTTTCACCGACTGCTGCACATCCAGCACGTTGTTGCCCTTGCCGCCCAACAGGATGTTGTAACCACCACCGTCGCGGAAGGTGTCGTTACCATCGCGGCCTTCCAGATAGTCGTTGCCCTGGCCACCCTGGATCAGGTCATTGCCGTCGCTGCCGATGATGAAGGTGCTGCCCTTGTGGGTTTCAGCGTTGCGATTCAGATCCTGAACCCAAGTGTTGGCGCGCGCCGGGTCCGACAGATTGGCAACGATGATCGTCGAGTCTTTGCTGGTGAGGTCATAGAACTTCGACTCGATCACCCGGTTCATGCCGTCGCCATAGGCGGTAGGCAAGTGCGAGATCCAGGTCGGGATGTTGAGGATGGAAAACGGCAGCACATTCCACGCGGTCGAGGCGTAGTGGTCGTTGAAGCTGACGATGTTATCGGTCGCCGAGACCTTGGCGGCATCGTGCACGCCCACCGACGACAGGTTAAAGGATGAACCGTCGAGGGCGCGGTACACCGGGTCGTTTTCGTAACCGACGTTCAGCACTTTGTCGGTGCTGCTTTGGGTCGGCGAGGCGTAGGCAATGTAGTTGGAATCCTGGTAGAACCCGGCCCACTTGTCGTTGCTCAAATCCGCCAGGCTATTGACCGCCAACCCGCCCAGGCTGTGACCGCTGACCAGCACGTCCTTGCCCGACAGGCCATTGGCCCGGGCAAAGGCCGCCACGTCGCCAAGCAGGTCGCCGAACGCTTCGCCGACGTAGTTACTGGCGTAATCCTTAGGCCCTAGCGCTGCCAGCAGATCATTGATCACATCGCCGATGGAGTCGCTGATCTGGCTTTCTCGTGGGCCGCTGGTGCCGCGAAAGGCGATACCGATTTCGCTGAGATGACCCTGAGCGTCGTACTTGCCGAGGATTTCCACCTGAGCGCTGGTGTAACCGGCCTTCTCGCCGAAGAACGTTCCCCGTGCGTCGACCTTGCCGTCATAGCCCAGTTGCGTGGCGGTGATCGGCGTCCAGCCGGCTTTCTGCACCGCGTCCAGTGCGGCTTTTTCCGAATCGGGGTTCCATGGGATTCCGGGAATGACGCCCTGGGAGTCGGTGCCGCCGATCAGCGCGGTCACCAGTGTCGCCGGCAAGCCAAGGCCGAAGCCGTTGTGCTGATAGCCGGTGGCAAAGCCGTTGTCGAGGTTGTGATAGGAATACAGCGTGATCGCCATCGCGTCGGTAAATAACGCTTTGGAATCGGCTGTACCGAAGTTTTTGTAGTCGTACACACCCATTGGTATTGCCTCTCTTTTTGTTGGAATTGTCAGAGATAGCTCACAACCAGGACGCCTCGATCACGAGGCGCCCCGGAGCATTTAGTGCATGCAGCCTTTAGGCAAACGTAATGCCTGTAGCCGACAGGTTATCCAGTCCCACCCCCACCAGGGTCACGGCAAAATCGCCAATCTTCAGCACCGTGTCGTGACCCGACTGCGAAGCGTGTTGTGTGTAGTCATAGCCCTGCCCCGCGCCCTGAACGCCCAGGAACAGCAGTTTGTCGCCGCCCTGGTAGCCATTGATCACGTCGAAACCGAAGGCGCCGCTGAACAGGAATGTGTTGTTGCCACCCGAGGCCTGCATCACGTCATTGCCCGTGCCACCGACGAAGGTCACGTGGCTTTTGTCGCTGCGCAGCAGGTCGTCGCCGGCATTGCCGAACAACCAGTCGCCGTCGACAGTGGCCGCCAGTGTGTTGCCGTAGGCGTCACCGTTGAGCGAGTGGTTGTAGTGGGTCAGTTCGCTGCCGTTGAGCAAACCGTTGGCGGTGACGCTGTAAGCCACCTCCTTGCTCCCCCACCATGAGCCCGACTCCTGACTGACCAGCGCGCCGATGTCGCGGGTCATGCTGATGCCGCCATAGGCATCACGCACGTACAGCGTGCCGTCGCCGTCGTTGGCAAAGCTGAAGTTCTGCAACGGCTTCTGCAATTCAAAGGTGTTGTTGCCCTTGCCGCCCAGAAGGAGGTTGTAGCCACCGTCATCGCGGAACCGGTCATTGCCGTCGCGGCCTTCGATGAAGTCAATGCCGGCACCGCCCTTGAGCAGGTCGTTGCTGTCGGTGCCGATGATGAATGTGCTGCCGGTGTGAGGTTCGCCGCTGCGACCGAGGTCCTCGACCCAGGTCTTGCCCCGGGACGCTTCCGCCAGGTTGGACACGATCAGCGTCGAGTCCTTGTCGGTGAGGTCGTAGAAGCGCGAGTCGATCACCCGGTTCAACCCGTCGGCGTAACCCAGCGAGCCGTGGGCCGACCAGTTCAGCGGGTTGAGGATGCTGAACGGCACCAGGTTCTGCGCGGTGGACGCGTACTGGTCATTGAAGTTGACGATGTTGTTGGTCGCCGAATCCTGATGTCCATCGTGTTTGCCCAGGGAGCCGCTGCTGAACGTGGTGCCGTCGAGTGCCCGAAACACTGGATCGTTTTCGTAGCCGATGTTCAGCACGTTGTTGCCGGTGGCGCTCTGGGTCGGCGAGGCGAAGGCAACGTAGTTGGCCTCCTTGAAGAAACCGCCCCAGTTGTCGCCGCTCAGTTCGGCGAGGCTGTTGACCCCCAGCCCGCCCAGGCTATGGCCGCTGACCAGCACATCCCTGGCGCTCAGGCCATGGCCGAGCGCAAACGCGGCGACGTCCTTGAGCAAACTGTCGAAGGCGTTTTTCGCGTAGTTCGTCGCGTAATCCACCGGGCCGATGGCGGCCAGCAGGTTGTTTTTCATGTCGCCGAAGGTGTCGCTGTAACCCAGGCCACCAGTGCCTCGGAAGGCAATGCCGATACCGATCAGCTTGCCCGCCGCGTCGTATTTGCCGAGTACTTCGGCTTCGGCGCTGGTGAAGCCGTCCTTCTCGCCATAGAAGGTGCCTTGTGCGCCGACCTTGCCTTGATAACCCAGCTGCGTGGCGCCAATCGGCGCCCAACCAGTCGCCGGCAGTGGCTGACCCGTCGGCGTGTACGCATACAGCGTCAGGGCAATGGCGTCGCTATACAACGCCTTGCCATCAGCACTTTTGTAATCAAACAGTCCCATAGGTTTGCTTCCTTTGCGTTAAATCAGAACTGCCCCAGGCGACTTGATCTGTACGTCCATGTTCACTTCTCGTTTTTTTGTTTTTGTGGGGGGCATCTATTGGGTTTTTGGGCCTTGGCCGAACGCCTCGTCAACCTTGGCGAGATCCTGTTCGCTTAAGGTCCCGGCGTAGTAATGCAACTTGGTCCAGGCCATCAAGTAGTCGTAGCGCGCCTGAGCCAGGTCGCGGCGGGTGGTGTAGAGCTGTTGTTCGGCGTTCAGCGCATCGAGGTTGACCCGTTCACCGCCCAAAATGCTTTGCTTGGTCGAAACCACCAGCGCTTCGGCAGACGTCAGGGCCTTCTGATAAGCCCGCAACTTGTTCACGCCCGACAGGCAGGCGCTGAACTGACGACGCAACTGGATCAGGGTTTCCCGGGTCTTGCCGTCCAGTTCGTACTCGGCCTGCTCCATGGTGCGGCTGGCCTGACGGGTCGATGCGGAAACCCCGCCGCCGGCATACAGCGGCACATTGACTTCAATCCCGATGGTGTTGGTGTCGTAACGCTGGTTGTAGGTGTTGCCGCTTTCCGACTCGTTCTGGCGCACCGAGGCGTAGGCGCTGACTTTGGGCAGGTGCCCGGCGCGGTTGCGTTCGACTTCATAACGCGCGACTTCCACGGCATGGCGCTGCGAAGCCAGGTTCGGGTTATTGGCCACGGCCATCTCGTGCCAGGTGTCGTAATTGGCCGGCAGCAGAGTGAACGTCTGGAAACTCTGATCCAGCGGCGCGAGGTCGTTGATGTCGATCGCCGGCACGCCAATCAGCGCCCCCAGCTCTCGCAACGACGCGTCCTGCTCATCACGGGCTTCGATTTCCTCGGCGGTGGCCAGTTCATAGCGGGACTCGGCCTCAAGGATGTCGGTGCGCGTGCCCTCGCCCTGTCGGAACATGTGCTCGTTCTGCTGGAACTGTTGCTCGAAAGCCTTTTTCTTCGCTTGCGCGATGTCGATCTGATCCTGAGCGAACAGCGCCTTGGTGTAATTCTCCAGCACCCGAACCAGCAACTCCTGGCTCTTGCCGCGAAAGGCTTCGTCGGCAAACAGCGATTGCGCCACGCCTTTGCGGTACGACGCGTAAGCCTCGTAGTCGAGCAGCGGTTGTTGCAGGGTCAGGGTCGAGCCGTAACTGCTGTAGTTGCGGTCATCGCTCTGGCTACGACCGCGATCGTTCAGGTAGGTCACTTTTGAGGTGTTGCGCCCCTTGTTGTAGTTGTAACCGATCTTGGGCAACAGCCCGGCGCGGCCGATGGCGCGGTTCTCAAGGCCGGCATCGCGTTCCTTGATGGCGCCGAGAAACACCGGATCATTGCGTAATGCTTGTTCGTAGACCTCGAACGGCCCCATGGCCAACACACTGTTGCAGGTCAGCAATGCCAGGGTCGCGGCGAGTATGGAAAGCTTATTCATACAGCGGAACATCCTTATTCCTCAGTCAACGCGGAGCCTGCCCGGTCGAGCAGCGGCTTGAACAAATAGTTGAGGAGTGAACGTTCACCGGTGCGCACGAACATTTCCGCCGGCATGCCGGGCTTGATCACCAGACCGTTGAGTTTTTCCATGGCCTGATCGCTGACGCTGCTGCGCAGTACGTAATACGGCGCACCGGTTTTCTCGTCGATCATCTGATCGGCGGAGATCAGGCTGACTTCGCCGGGCACGCGCGGCGTGCGGCTCTGGTTGAACGCCGTGAACAGAATGTCCACCGGCAAGTGCGTGCCGACCTTGTCGACCAGGTTGACCGGCAGGTGCCCTTCCACTTCCAGACTCGTCCCCTGAGGCACGATCTCCAGCAAGGTTTCGCCCTGACGCACCACCGCGCCCACGGTGTGAACCCCAAGGTTGACCGCAATGCCATCGGCCGTGGCAATGATCTCGCTGTGTTGCAGATCGAACCCGGCGGAAGTCAGCTGCTCTTCCAGCGTCACGCTTTTCAATTGCGCATCGGCCAGTTGGGTGCGGACTTCTTTCTGGTATTCCTCGATGTGCTGTTGCAGTTTCAGCCGCGATTCGAGGATGCCCTGCTCCACACGGCCGCTGTCGCCGCTGTTTTCTGCCAATTGTTGCTGCACTTGCGACAGCTGACGCTGGTACTCCATCAAACGATTGCGCGGGATGTAGCCGTTATCCGCCAGGGGCTGAAGGTTGCTCAGTTGTTGTTGCAGAGAACTGGCCTGAGCAGTCAGGTCCGTGCGGGCGCGGCGCATGCCCGCCAGTTGCGCGCTGGCGCCTTCGATGCTGGCGCGCAAGGCAGCCTGTTCGCGGGAAAACGCTTCACGGCGGCTACTGAACAACTGCCGTTGACCTTCCAGCACCAAGGCCAGACGCGGGTCAGGATTGTTGCTCAGTTCAGCGGGGAAACTCACCTGCTTGAGGTTGTCCCGTTCACTCTGCCACCGCGCCAGACTGGCCCAGGCCATGCGGTATTGCGCTTGCAGCGATTGCACGTCGGCGGCGACTTGCGTCTGGTCGAGCTGGAACAATGGCTGGCCCTGCTTCACCACTTGGCCCTCGCGCACCAGAATCTGGCTGACCACGCCATTGCTCATCGATTGCACGGCCTTGCGCTTGCCCGACACCACGACCGTGCCTTGCACGGGAATGCCTTGGTCAAGAGGCGCGAGACTGGCCCAGGTGAAGAAACTGCCGGCGCCGACGATCGCCAGAATCCAGCCCATGCGGACGAAGAAACGCGCGTCGCGCTCAGGGCGTTCTGCGATGTAGTCGTGTTCCATGGTGGCTTCGCTGATGTTGCTCATACACCCGAATTCCTTGTCGAGGGCTGATACTGACGGCTCATGCTGAGTCCATCCGGTGCTTGCGCGGCTTTTTCCCGTTGCTGTTCCTGATTGCCTGCGAGTGCCTTAAGCACGTCCTGGCTTGCACCGAAGGCTTGCAAGCGTCCTTCGTTGAGCACCAGCAGCTTGTCAGCATGGGCCAGCGCCGAGGAACGGTGGGTGACCAGAATCACGCTGGTGCCTTGGGCTTTCATTTGCGCAATCGCGCTGGCCAATGCGGCTTCGCCCACGGTGTCGAGGTTGGAATTGGGTTCATCCAGCACCACCAGGCGCGGGTTGCCATACAGCGCGCGCGCCAGGGCAACGCGCTGCTTCTGGCCCCCGGACAAACCGCTACCGTCCTCGCCGAGCACGGTGTCGTAGCCTTGCGGCATGCGCAGAATCAGTTCATGAACACCGGCCTGTTGCGCGGCTTCAACGACTTTTTGCGGGTCCGCCTCGCTGAACCGGGCGATGTTTTCAGCGATGCTGCCGCTGAACAATTCGATGTCCTGTGGCAGATAACCGATGTAGGGACCGAGATCGTCGCGGTTCCAGCGATGAATGTCCGCACCGTCGAGCCGCACCGTACCGCCCAGCGTCGGCCAGACGCCAACGAGCACCCGAACCAATGTCGATTTGCCGGAACCGGATGCTCCGAGCACGCCCAGTACTTCCCCGGCACCGAGGCTGAAACTGACCAAATGCAGCGTGGCGGCCCGTTGCCCCGGCGGCGCGGCGCTGACCTGTTCGAAGGTGATCTGACCCTTCGGCGCCGGCAGCGCCATGGCCTCGTCACTCGGTGGAAAGGCTTGCAGCAACGAATCAAGACGACGGTAAGCGAGCTTGGCGCCGCTCCACTGCTTCCACACGGCGATCAACTGATCGATGGGGCTCAGGACGCGGCCCATCAGAATGGAACCGGCGATCATCATCCCGGCCGTCATATCACCCTTGATCACCAGCAAGGCGCCAAGGCCCAGCACCAGCGATTGCAGGCACAGGCGCAGGGTTTTGCTCAGGGAACTGATGACGGCACCGGTGTCGCTGGCCTGATTCTGCAGACCGAGAAAACGCGAGTGCACCTGGAACCAGCGTTTACGTAACACCCCGAGCATGCCCATGGCCTGAATCGTTTCGGCGTTGTGCAGGTGACTGGTCGCCAGTTGGCTGGATTTCTGGGAAAACCCTGCGGCTTCGCCCAAGGGCTTTTTGGTCATTGTCTCGTTGAGGCAAGCAAGGCCAATCAGCACCACCGCACCCACGGTCGCAAACACGCCGAGCCAGACATTGAACAGGTAGATCACAAACAGATAAACCGGAAACCACGGCGCATCGAAGAAGGCAAACAGCGCAGGACCGGTAACGAATTGGCGAATTTGCGTCAGGTCCCCCAAGGCTTGCCCGGCGTTACCCTCGCCCTTGAACAGGTTGCGCTCGAACGCCGCCTGATAGACCCGTAAATTGAAGCGCCGCTCCAGTTGGCTGCCGATGCGGATGACAACGAAGCTGCGGACAATCTCCAGCAAGCCAATGAAGGCAAAGAACCCGACCACCATCAACGACAACATGGCCAAGGTGGTTTCGTTTTGCGATGACAGCACCCGGTCGTAGACCTGGAGCATATAAATAGAGGGTACCAACATCAGTATGTTGATCAATGCGGTAAAACAACCGACGCTGATCAGAATGCTTTTATAGTCGCCCAATGCCTTGATTAACGGTGCGGTGGCTGGGGCCTTCGCCATCTTCATTGGTTTTTCCTGAGATGATATCTCTCGCATTTCTGGCGAGGTTCCAATTAACTGTCCGCACACGGGTCGAGACATTCTTTACCCGTTATCGCTTACACATTAATAACAACTATCCAGGCTCGGCAAAGAGTCCGGTTACTCATGTTCTGCTTATAACTACCATTACGGGCTTTATATTCGGCATCTGATTGAGGCCTGGTATTTTTCGCTACGGCACAGTGCGCTGGAGCGTAATGATCAGACCTGACTTCAAAGTGCTTTTGTAAACCCCCTCATGCTGTCGGCTGAAGAACACAATTCTTGAACCTTCTTTGCCGGTAATCGAAATGCCGTCGGGTTCCGGGAACCAGCCAACGGCCGGCTCGTCCAGCCAGGCGCTGAGACACTCGGCGCCATCACCCAAGGTTTGCTTTTGTTGAAAGTCGATAATGCAAACGTTCGACGGCTTGTCCTGCAACGCTTGGGACTCAGGGGCATCTTGCTCGGTGTTCAAGGTGGCTTGCCATTTGCCGGCCAGTTCCGAGGGGTCTGCTAATTTCAGGCTGCTTGCCATGGCCAAATCTCCAAAAAACATCATGAGCGTCGCCAACAGCCACGCGGTTGTTCTGTAGGTAAAGCCGTTATCGATCATAAGGCGCTTTACTCCGATCAAGGTGCAGAGAGCGGCGCGTCTGCGCCGCCCCCCTTTTCACCTCACATTACGCAGCGATGTCGGAGTAAGCCGCCTGGCCCACGGTGCTGACCAGGAAATCAGCCACGCCATGCCCGGAGAAGTCCACCGACAACAGGCTGTTGCCACCCGATGTGGTTAGCACCGCATCGCCTGCCGCACCGGTGAACGAGTTCACGAAATGCAGGCCCGCGCCGTTGGTGATGCCGGTCAGATCGATCTTGTCCAGGCCACTGACAAAATCGAGGATCTGGTCGATTGCACCGGGTTTGGAATCGCTGCTGGCGGCGAACACGAAAGTGTCCGAACCTGAGCCGCCCCACAATTTGTCCGCACCGCCCGCGCCGTAGAGAATGTCGTTGCCGGCACCGCCCTTCAGTTCGTTGGACACGCTGTTGCCAATCAGCAGGTCGCTGCCCGAACCGCCGATAGCGTTCTCGACGGTGACGCCCTTGGCGATGGAAACGTTACCCACCAGGCCGCCAACGTCGGAGAACGAGGCTTCATTGAGGTTGATCTTCTGGTTCTGGGTAAAACCGGAGAAGTCCAGGGTGTCCTTGCCGCCCGCATCCCATACCGAAAACACAACCTTGTCCGACGACGAAGTCGCGCTCAGGAAGTCGCGCCCGGCGTTGGAGTTGAAGCCATAAGTGGTGTCACCGGTACGGGTGGTGGTGTTGGCGCCGTAGAGCTTTTGGATGGCCGCGATATCGTCCATCAGCGGACCGGACGAATAGGCTTCGACGCCGCCCTTGCTGAAGTCCTGGCTGGTATTGCTTTCACTCCAGTAGCTCATGACGCTGTAACCGCGGGTGTCTTGCCCGTAGGAAGCGTCGTTGTAGGTCGGCGCGCCCTCGCCAGCGTTGTAGTCACCAGGGTGGGCCAGGCCCAGGCTGTGGCCGATTTCGTGGGTCAGGGTTTGCCGGCCGTAATTGTTCAGGTCCGGTGTCTTGTTTACGTTATAGCCACTGCCCGTCAGATACCACGAAGTACCGTCATAACCAGCGCCGGTGCCCGGCAGATAGGCGAAGGCCGCCGCGCCATCCTGGCCGCCGCTGTAGTTGCCAAAGGTCATGTGACCGTCGCCGCCCGTGGTCTTCTCGGTGAAAGTGACATTGGCCACATCGGCCCAGGATTGCATGGCAAGTACGGCCTGGCCTTTCTGCTGAGTGCTGAACTGGCTGAACCCGGTGATCCCGTGCTTGTTCATGGTGTTCGACGACGCCGAGGTCAGGAACGTGTAGGTGAGTTCGATTTTGCCGCTGCCATCCTTGTCCTGGTAGGCAGCGCCATTGCGCAGCAACTGAGTAGCTGCCTGGTCGACGGAGAAGGAGGGTTTGCCATTGACCGTGAGGTTACCGCCCCGATCGTATTGATGGCTGAAGCTATTGATCTGGTTGAACGCAGAACTGGATGCAGCCAATGCTTGCAGTGGCTGGAACGCCTGTTCGGCGGTATCAATAGCGTTGCCTTTTACTTTCGACATAAACACACTTCCTTGTTTAGCTATGGAACAGTTTTTTGTCAGACAGCGACAATCTCTGGCGAGATCGTCCTATCACTCGCCCAATGAAGGCGAAAGAAAACTGACACAATTTGAAATCAAACGTCTACTACTTTTTTGACGTCAAATTGAGTTGTTCCTGCAAGTACCCGGAAACAATGCCTGCGCTGTCGAAATATTGTTTGTTAGATGGCGGTTTGCGCAAATTGTCTGACAATTGGTTATTTAATTATTAAATAGAGGTAAGTTTCTTTTTTGTCGATGGTGTCTCACTTTTAGTGAGTTATTAATATGAGTTCCAGCGCATTGATATCAGTTGGAGATTTGTTGTGTTTTGGATTTTTACGACTGCTTCGCAGCCGAACGCAGGCTACGCCAGCTGCTACAAAGATCGCGGCGTACGCGAAACCTGTAGCAGCTGCCGAAGGCTGCGTTCGACTGCGCAGCAGTCGCCAAATCATCACAACCAACACGCATCCCAAAGTGGGTAATCATGAACCCGCGTCACCAGTCCCGCTCGGATCGGATTAGCCACGACATACCGGGCAAGCGCCTTCACATCCTCCTCCCGCCGAGCCGCACGATCGTGGTAACCCTTCTGCCACAGCCGCCCTCGCCGCCCTAACGCCTGATTGACCGCCAAGCTACTCCGGGATTTGATTCGGCACATCAGCTCCGCCAACGTTCTCTCGTGCAGTTGCACCAAACAGTGCATGTGATCCGGCATCACAACCCACGTCAGAAAGTCGCCCCAGCCCTCCTCCTGCGCTTGACGCAACTCTCGTACGACCAACCTACCCAATTGCCAGTCAGCAAAAAACGGCTGTCGCTGATCAACGACAACCGTTAGCAAATAAATGCGCCCTGACTCAGAAAAGCGACCAACGCGTAGCTGACCCGCATTTGTACAAACAGGCATTCCATTGCCTCCTGATTCATCGAAAGGAGGCCTGGAATCTACAGTGTGTCAGTCAACCCGATGAGCACACAATGACTACAAGATATGAACCCTTAACTCCCGGTACGAATCTTGTTCCACACCCGCGTACGGACCCGGTCGATGTTCAGCGGCATCGCCTCCAGCGCAAACAATTTCCCCATCATTTCCGGGCTTGGGTAGACCTTGGTGTCATTCTTGATCGCCGGGTCGATCAGGCTGTCGGCCTGTTCGTTACCGTTGGCGTAGTGCACGTAATTGCTGATGCTGGCCATGACGTCCGGGCGCAGCAGGTAGTTCATGAAGGCGTAGCCGGCCTTTTCGTCCGGGGCGTCTACCGGCATGGCAACCATGTCGAACCAGATCGCGGCACCTTCCTTGGGAATCGAATAACCGATGTCGACGCCGTTCTTGGCATCTTTCGCGCGATTTTCGGCTTGCAGAATGTCACCGGAGAAGCCGACGGCCACGCAGATGTCGCCGTTAGCCAAGTCGCTGGTGTACTTGGACGAGTGGAAATAGCTGACATACGGGCGGACTTTCATCAGCAGCGCTTCAGCCTTTTTGTAGTCTTCCGGGTTCTTGCTGTGATGCGGCAGGCCCAGGTAGTTCAGGGCCGCCGGCAACAGTTCGGGGCCGTTGTCGAGGATGGCCACGCCGCACTTCTGCAGCTTTTGCATGTTTTCGGGTTTGAAAATCAGGTCCCAGGAGTCCACTGGCGCGTTATCGCCCAACACGGCCTTGACCTTGGCGATGTTGTAACCGATGCCGGTGCTGCCCCAGAGGTACGGGAAACCGTGTTCGTTGCCCGGATCGTTGGTTTGCAAGGCCTTGAGCAACGCCGGGTTGAGGTTTTTCCAGTTCGGCAGTTGGCTCTTGTCGAGTTTCTTCAGTGCCACGCCTTGAATTTGTCGCGCCATGAAGTGGTTGGACGGAAACACCACGTCGTAACCGGATTTGCCGGTCATCAATTTGCCGTCGAGGGTTTCATTGCTGTCGAAGACGTCGTAACTGAACGCGATGCCGGTTTCTTTCTGGAAGTTTTTGGTGGTGTCCGGGGCGATGTATTCCGACCAGTTGTAGATCTTGACGGTCTCGGCCGCGTGGCCAAGGGTCGCGAAGAGCGCAAGTGGAGCCAGAGTCAGTGTCTTTCGGATCATGAGTCGATTCCTGATGGGTTTATTGTTGTTGGCAGGCAATCAGAGGATCAAAAAATCAAAACATAGGTCTTGCGCACGGTTTCCTGGATATCCCAGATGCCGAGGCTGTTGGCTGGCAACATCAGTGCATCGCCGGCTTCTATGTGCAGGGTTTCACCGTCATCCGGGGTAAACGTGCAGCGCCCCTGGATGAAGTGACAGAACTCCTGGGCGACGATCTGTCGCCGCCAGCGGCCGGGCGTGCATTCCCAGACACCGGTTTCGACGCCATCGTCGCGCTCGACACTGGTGATCGAGGCCACTGCCACGGGCATGCCCAGCGGTACGGCGACCGGATTCGACTCTTCCAGCTTCAGGGTTGCGGTGTTCTTGAATTGCGTGATGCTCATGGGAGTACCTGTCGATTGAGCCTATAGATGACGAGCGCGCCGTTTACTGCATGAAACCTTCCATGAAGCCGGCAATGCCGCTGGCCAGTTTGCGACGCCAGGGTGCGGTGGCCGGGTTGGCCAGGGTCTGGTCTTCGTGGACGAAGCTGCGGATGATTGCGTTGTAGCCGAGCCAACGGCAGGGCTCCGGCTCCCAGGCCCTGAGCGCGTCGAGCCCGCCACGGATGACCCACGGCTGGCGAACCAGCTCGGTGTCGCGCTGCAGAATCAGGTCGGCCAGGGTCCGGCCACCCAGGTTGCTGGCACCGACGCCCTCCCCGCCATAGCCACCCGACAAGGCGATGCCGCTGGCCTGATCGCACAGCATGTGTGGCTTGAAACGCCGGGACATCCCCAGGTTGCCGCCCCAGGCATGGGTAATCCGCACGTTCTTGAGCTGCGGGAAGAGTTCGCCAAACAGATAACGTCGTAGCTCCACTTCGCTGGTGGTCAGGTCGAAGTCATGGCGTAACTTGGCCGCGAACTGATAACCGCCCCGCGCGCCGAACACCAACCGGTTGTCAGCCGTGCGCTGACCGTAAGTGACCTGTCGGCTGTTTTCGCTGAAGGCCTGGCCGCGACTCAGGCCGATTTCATCCCACGTGGCAGCGGATAGCGGCTCGGTGGCCACGATCAAGCTTTGCACCGGCAACTGATAACGCCCCAACGGTGGCAAGGTGACCGAATAACCTTCGACCGCCGGCACGATCCAACGGCTGCGAACCGAAGCTTTCGCCGTGCGCAGACCACCCGATTGCCATTGGGTGACCGGGCTGTTCTCGTAAATCCTGACGCCCATTTTCTCCACCGTCCGAGCCAGACCTCGCACCAACTTTGCCGGGTGAATGGTCGCGACGTGCGGTGCATAGATACCGCCATAAGGCTTGGCGACTCTGATCTGTTGCGCCAACTGCTCGGGGCTGAGCCAGCGGTAATCGCTTTCGGTCAATCCCTGGCGGTAGAGCGTGTCGAGATAGTGCCGAAGGCTGGCTTCCTGTTCCGGGTAGCGAGCAGCGCAATACAGCGCCCCGCCTTTGCGGTAATCGCAATTGATGTCTTCACGTTCGAGGACCCTACCGACTTCATCCGGAATGCCGTGCAGTAAATCGAACGAAGCCCTGCGCTGTTCGGGCGGCAAGTCGGCGAGCAAACGGTCTTCGCCCAGCACATTGCCCATCAGCCAGCCGCCGTTACGCCCCGAGGCGCCAAAACCGGCGGTTTGCGCTTCAACGATGGCGATGCTCAGGTCGGGCGCCAGACGCTTGAGGTAGTACGCGGTCCAGAGCCCGGTGTATCCCGCGCCAATGATGGCGACGTCGACGTCCAGATCCTGTTCCAGCGCCGGACGCGCCAACAATGGCTCGTCGAGTTGATCCATCCACAAACTGATAGTGCGCCACGCCGACATGCAAGACTCCGCCACTCAAACTTCGATGGCGTCGATCCTAGTGCGTGGGCTTAGAGGCTGTCTTGCGCGCGTGCACGCAAAGAAATTTGTTTTACGTAGGCCTTGGGCGACTGGCCGGTGTGCTGACGGAAGCAGCTATAGAACGCCGACAGCGAATTGAACCCGGCGGCGAACGCCAGTTCGTCGATACGCAGTGGCGGCGTGGCGTTATCCAGTGCCGCGAGCAAGTGCTGCAGGCGCGCCTGGTTGACGTATCGATAGAAGCTCTGGCCAAGCACCTGATTCAGCAGGTAGGAAATCTGATTGCGGCTGTACCCGCACTCCTTCGCCACCCGTTGCAGGTCGAGTTCGGGATCAAGATAAGGTTGTTGGCGCTGAAAATATTGCTGCAAGTCTTCAGCCATGAAACTCAGCTGGCGCGCAGACAACCCGAGTCGACTGACCGCCGGGCGTTGGCTGCTGGCGGCTTTGCTGACGGGCTGTTCATGCACCAGCGAGGCATACTCGTTGACCCGCCAGATCAGTCCGTCACGTACGGTAATCGCCTCGCTGGCCCGGAACGACACCAGGCCTTCACCGCCACGAAGGGTGATGCGGTACTGAATGAACGCCGTGTTGCCGTCCAGGCGAATACGGTCCGAGTGCTCCAGAGCCTCATCGGGATCGCGGGGCATGCTGCTGCGCACGTATTCACGTAATTCGGACAGCCCCATCACACGGTTCTGGAAAAAATCGCTGTACTGAATCTCTGGGTGATAGAGCGCCATCACCCCGTCCAGGTCCCGGTGTTTCCACCGCAAGTGATAACGCATCACCGTGTCGCCCGTGGCTTGGGTTTGCAGCGGACCATCATCATCGGCGTGCATAAAGGACTCGGCGAGAAAACGCCGAGCTTGCCGAAATTCCGTCTCGGCTTCAATGACCAACCAGTGCTGGCCAACTGCCGAACACCGACCGTTCCCATGACCTGCATCAAAAAAACTGAACCAATCGCTAAACGGCCTGAAAAATCCACATTGTTTTCACATTTGGCTGCTACTTTTAAAGGCAGTCACCGGTTGAGCCATTGAAGGCTCTTCCCTCCTAACATGAGCTAAAGGAAGCGCTCGATGAATGAGGCGGGCTGCATATGAATAAAGGGTTCAGTAAAGTCACCTTTCCAAACGCCTGCCAGCTGATGCGCTGGCATTTTCATCCCATGGGTTTCGAGGCGAGCATGGATGCGCCGGGCAGCATGATTGCCCGTCTATTTGACCGTGCCAGTGGCGAGACCATGATCGCCATCGCCGGCATTCCTTGCGCGACGGTAATGAATGCTGCGGATGTAGAACGAATAATCGAAGCGGTGGAAGACGAGCTTGAAGCTTTCATTCCACCAGCCGCCCTCAGGAGCTATGCCTGAAGGCTGAACACTCAACAACAAGCCCACGTTAAGTGGGCTTTTTTGTGGGGCATGGATCAAAGGTTCACGCCGATGTCTTGCCCAGTCGGTGATCGGCAAAGAACGCCTTGCCCTTGCCAATCCGATCGGAAGCTTTGGGCAGGTTGGCTGCCTGGGTGTCTTGCCCATCGACATACCAATAGCAATGACTCACCGCCCGAGTGATGCCGACGTAAGCCAGTCGCAGGATCTCGTCTTTCTGTGCGCTGTCGTACGCTTCGCTGTCGCCAGCCTTGCCCAGACCCGCCATGCGGTAGACCTGGTTCTTGTACGGCGAACTGGTCAGGTGCTGACAATCACCCAGCAGGAACACCGCGTCAGCCTGAAGTCCCTTGGCACTGTGGTAAGTCAGTTGCTTGAGCCGTCGCGCTTCGTACGGCAAGCTAGAATCCACATTAACTACAGACTGAATATGCTCTTCTATCAATGATTTATCGCTGCTTTTTCGATAAAGCATCAAGATTGAATCGCCTTTTCTGTAGTGCTCCATCAGGCGCTTGGCCATGCCTTGATCGTCGCGATCGAGAACGTTAACCGGCAACAACGCCTTCGGCTCACCACTGGCCTTGGCCTTCTTGCCTGCGATCGCCGGCGCCGCACGAACGATATGTTCGGCGGCATCGATGATGTGCTGATGACTGCGATAGTTGTCGCTGAGCATCACCTTGGTCGTGCTCGGCGAAGGGAACTCCTTGTTGAATTCCATGAAATACGTCGGCGAACTGCCCCGCCAGCCATAGATGGACTGCCAGTCATCGCCGACACAGAGCAACGACGAACGTTGTGCGCCGCGCGCCACGTGCATAGCCGGGCCGCGACTGCGGATTTCCGTGAGGCTCGCGCGAATCCAGGAAACGATCTGTGGCGATACGTCCTGAAATTCGTCGATCATCAAGTGCGACATCGGCCTGAGCAGCTCATCGCTCAGCAGCTTCAGGTTTTCCGGTGAATGTTCGCTGAATAAGGCGAACATCCGGTTGTAGGTCATCACCGGTGGCTTCTGATCGAGCAGATGATCTTCCAGCGCTCGCCAGTACAGGCTCAAGGCCTCGAAGAAAAACCGGTCCGGGTCGTCCTTGGCAAAACTCATCTGGCCCACAGCATTGGGTACATCCAGGCCAAGATTCTCGATAAATCCGGCGGCAGCGACAAAACAGTCCAGTAACGGTGCAGAGCTGAGCTCGCCCTTGACCTTGTAATCGAAGCCCGGCCCGGCACTGGCATCGCCTCCAAGGGACGCCAATACCCGCTTTGATGACTCATAACTATCCAGCCATATCAATGGTTTACGACAGAAAGCTTGAAACAGGGTGCGCTTGACCGCCCATTCCGCGCGCACGCTCAATTTGGCATTAGGGCGGCTGACCTGCGGGTTTTCCCGGGGATCGAAGCCCAGCACCACCCAAGCGTCCAGGCTAGGAATATAGCCATGACAATGAAACGTCGAGCCATTGATATCGAACGTCTGGCGCCTCGGCTCGATGCCTTTGATTGGCCAGGCACCCGCGCGAAACCACAAATCTTCGATAGCGTCGCAGAGCTCTTCATCACGCTTGGCGGCCAGTTCGGTCACGGCGATGCGCTTCTGCACGTCCGGGTGGTCGCGCTCCAGCTCCTTGAGTTGCAGCGCGTGACGGGACAATGGCTTGATCAATTCGCGAAAGCGCTCATTGCGCATGTGCAGGCTGTGATAGCAAGCGTTGAGTTGCTGGCGCTGAGCGTCGTTGATGCGCAGGTCGAAAGGATTGCTGTCCACCTCCTCATCGCCGCTTTGCGCACGGTGACTGAGGTTTTCGAAGGCTTGCAGCCGCTCGAAGCCCGGCAGACTGCGAACCATCGGCAGGATTCGCGAATGGAAGGTGCGCACCAGATCACGCGCCTCTTTGAAACTGAGCGACCGGCCCCAGAGTGCAAACAGCTCGATCAGTTTATTGATGAAATCTTTGCGCGACTCACGGGTAAAGGTCACCACCGTCATCGAACTCAGCTCGAACCCCAGATAATGGGTCAGCAGCAAAATACGCAACACCAACGTGGTCGACTTGCCCGCACCCGCGCCGGCAATCACCGAGGTCGAGGGCGTGTCACTGAAAATCATTTTCCACTGCGCGGCGCTAGGCTGGGCGTGCGGTGGCAGCAGTCGAGCGACATCCGTCTTCATGCGCTTCTTCAACTCAGCGCTCAACGGCAGACGCCAATCGTCGAACAGATTGTCGTCAACGTTGGGCGGCCGGTGTTCGGTGGAGCGCGAGTCGCGGATCAACAATACCTGCCGGCCTTCCTCCAACCCTTCAAGTTTGCCTTCCTTATAGCCGTAATCCACCCCGGCGCTGTGCCCGCTGCGAAAGCCGTCGGCCTGGCCGTGCAGCCAGGATGCCCGGTGTTGTGCGCGCAGACGCGTCAGGCCGTGACCAAAGAACCGGGCGGCCAGACGCTTGAGCAGCGGCATCTCGGCCAGGGGACGAAGTTCAGGAGGAAGATCGGGGGTGTGTTGCGGCACGCGGGCTGACTCCAGGGTGTGAGGCTGTTGAGGGCTATGGTGTCTGCATTTGCCATTCAGTTCTAGTGAAATGCTTACAGGTCATTGGCTTATGCGATGAAGTGAAGGTTGGGTGAGAATCTTTCGAGGCGAATTGATATCAGTTTATTCGATTGTATTGAGGCATTTTTTACGCTTTTTATCGATTGATGCTTGATAGATGATGCTCGCCATCAACCACCGGTTCTCAGGCGCTCTGCCCCATGACGAACCTTTTCAGGAGACGATCATGCTTGAACTCAGACCCTTCAACTCCCTGGGCGGCGCCAACCATGGCTGGTTGGATGCTCATCACCACTTTTCGTTCGCCGAGTACCATGACCCAAAACGCATGAACTGGGGCAACCTGCGGGTGTGGAACGACGACGTGATTGCCTCTGGCACCGGGTTCCCGAAACACCCGCACCGGGACATGGAAATCATCACTTATGTCCGTGAAGGCGCAATCACTCACGAAGACAACCTGGGCAACAAGGGCCGTACCGAAGCGGGCGACGTTCAGGTCATGAGCGCCGGCACCGGGATCGCCCACAGTGAATACAACCTGGAATCGACCGAGACCAGGATCTTCCAGATCTGGATCATCCCGAATGAATCCGGTTTGGCACCGTCCTGGGGCGCCAAACCCTTTCCGAAAGGTCAGCGCGAAGGTTTCGTGACACTGGCAAGCGGCAAGGCCGGCGACGATCAAAGCCTGCGGATTCGAGCCGATGCGCGACTGGTGGCCGCGAATCTGAAGGCTGGTGAGTCCGCCGAGTATCGCCTGGACAATGGCCGTCGCGCCTATCTGGTTCCCGCTACTGGCGTCATTGAAGTCAATGGCTTGCGTGCACAAGCTCGAGACGGTATTGCGGTTGCCGATGAGCAAGTGTTGCGAGTGACCGCCATCGAAGACAGTGAAATCGTCCTGGTGGACCTGGCTTGATCTTGTAAAAGCGGGACAAAAAAAGGGGCGACCGTCATGGCCGCCCCTTTTTACATTCTGGATTACTTCGCAGAGATCGCGCCGTCCACCAGTGTTTGCGCTTCTGCCACCAATTGCTTGAGGTGTTCGTCACTGACGAAGCTTTCAGCGTAGATCTTGTAGATGTCTTCGGTGCCCGACGGACGCGCCGCGAACCAGCCGTTCTCGGTCATGACTTTCAGACCACCGATCGCCTGATCGTTACCCGGCGCATGGCTGAGGATGCTCTGGATCGCTTCGCCCGCCAATTGGGTCGAGGTGACCTGATCCGGCGACAATTTGCTCAGCAGTGCCTTCTGCTCAGGGTTGGCCTTGGCATCGACGCGCACCGAGAACGGTTCGCCCAGTTCATCGGTCAAGGCGCGATAGGCCTGACTTGGGTCGCGACCAGTGCGGGCGGTCATTTCTGCCGCCAGCAGTGCCGGGATCAAGCCGTCCTTGTCGGTGCACCAGACGCTGCCATCCTTGCGCAGGAACGAAGCACCGGCACTTTCTTCGCCGCCAAAGCCCAGAGAGCCGTCGAACAGGCCGTCAGCAAACCACTTGAAGCCGACCGGCACTTCGTACAGGCGACGACCCAGACGTTTTGCCACGCGATCGATCAAGCCGCTGCTGACCACGGTTTTACCCACGGCGGCATCGGCACGCCACTGCGGACGGTTCTGGAACAGGTAGTCGATCGATACCGCGAGGTAGTTGTTCGGCGCGAGCAAACCACCGGACGGGGTCACGATGCCATGGCGATCGTGGTCCGGGTCGCACGCGAATGCTACGTCGAAACGCTCTTTCAGACCGATAAGGCCCTGCATGGCGTGAGTGGACGATGGGTCCATGCGGATCTGACCATCCCAGTCGACGGTCATGAAACGGAAGGTCGGATCGACCTGTTTGTTGACCACTTCCAGGTCCAGACAGTAATGCTCGGCAATCGCCGACCAGTAGCGCACCCCGGCTCCGCCCAGCGGATCGACACCCAGACGCAGCTTGGCATCACGGATGGCGTCGAAGTCGATCACGTTGATCAGGTCGGCGACGTAAGTATTGAGGTAATCGTGGCGATGGGTCGTGCTGGCCTTCAGCGCCTGCTCGTAGCTGATGCGTTTGACGCCAGCGAGCTTGTTGCTCAGCAGTTCGTTGGCCTTGGCTTCGATCCACTTGGTGATGTGGGTATCGGCCGGGCCACCGTTGGTGGGGTTGTATTTATAACCACCGCTTTGCGGCGGATTGTGCGACGGCGTGATGACGATGCCGTCCGCCAGGCCCGACGTACGCCCGCGGTTGTAGCAAAGAATGGCGTGGGAAATGGCCGGTGTCGGGGTGTATTCGTCACCTTCGGCGATCATCACCGTGACACCGTTGGCGGCCAGCACTTCAAGGGCACTGGCGCCGGCCGGGGTGGACAGCGCGTGGGTGTCGATGCCGACGAACAGCGGACCGTCAATGCCCTGGGCTTCGCGGTACAGGCAGATCGCCTGGCTGATCGCCAGGACGTGCCATTCGTTGAAACTCAAGTCGAACGAGCTGCCTCGGTGTCCGGACGTGCCAAAAGCTACGCGCTGGGTCGAGATGGCGGCATCGGGCTGGCCGGTGTAATAGGCCGTTACCAGTCGCGGGATGTCGACCAACAGTTCTACCGGTGCCGGTTTGCCCGCAAAAGGACTGAGTGTCATGCAAAACCTCTGAAGTCGAGTGGTTCAGGAATAGGAACGCAGTTTACTGGCAGTTCGACCACAACGCGATGGGATCGATCCACGAGTAACAAGGAGCCCGGTTCAATCGATCGATTCCAGACGCAAGGCATCGCCTAACAGGCCCAACGCCGCGGCAAGGTCGTGGTCACCGCCGAAGGTGTGACTCAGGCGCAAGTGTTGCGCGTGCAAGCCCTGCAGACTGAACAGCTCTCCCGGTGCGATCACCACTTGATGCTTGAGCAGGCGCTGGAACACCCGACGTACATCGACCTGGCGCAGCGAACGGACCCAGATGGTTGCACCGCCCTGGGGTTCAACGAAGTGCAAGGCATCGCTCAGACGTTCCTGCAACAGCTGCGTCATCTGCACCTTGCGGTCCTTGAGCATCCGCCGTAATACCTGAAGATGCTGATCGACACGTCCGTTGCCGTACAAGCGCGCGATGGCTTTCTGGCGAATCGGTGACAAGCGGAACGACCGCAGTAGAAAGTGCCGTTGCAGCTCGGCACTGAAATGCCGCGACAGCAAATAGCCATAGGGCGCTTCGGGCCCGATGATTTTCTCGAAGGTCGAAAACACGATCAGCCGATCGGGGTCCAGCAAGTCGCGAAACCGCTGACCGTCCGGTTCGAATCCGAGTTCGCCGTAGCAGTCGTTTTCCAATACCCAACTGCCATGTCGCTCCAGCAACTGCGCGACGACTTGTCGGTTGTCGTGGGGTGCCAGGCTGCCCCGCGGCATGTTCAGCCCAGATGAAACCATCACCAGCCGCACCGGCTCGGTCTCCAGCAGCTCCTTGAGCCATTCGACGTCCAGGCCACCGCTGGATTGCACCGCCAGCTCGATCACTCGCACCTGCGCAGCCTGGAGCAACCGCAGAATCGCCCAGTCGCACGGCGACTCGACCAACACCGTGGCGTCCTTGAGATTCAACACAGCGATCAGTATTTCCAGCACGCCACGCAGGTCAGCGCCTATGTAGATATCGTCTGCGTGCCAGCAACGCAGCGGCGAGGTGGTGTAGCGCGCTGCCAGGGCAATGCGCAATTCCAGCTCACCGCAAGGTTGCGATGTCGGTTGCGGCTGACGCGGATACTGGCGCAGCAGTTCTCGCTCCAGCAGTAACAACGGACTGTCGAGGGGTTGCAACAACGCCGGTTCATCGGCGCTCAAGACAAGCATTCCGGGACGTCTGGCGTTGACATAAACGGTTTCAAGCAGGTCGTTGCCACTGCTGAGCGTGCTGATGGAGGACACCGGTAACGCGTAATAGCCGGACTTGGCCACCGAATAAACGCGCCCTTCCTTCTCCAGAAGCGAATAAGCGTACTGAATGGTCGAGATCGACACGCTCAGACGCTCCGCCAACTGTCGCAACGAAGGCAGGCGGACTCGCGTGTCACTGACCGGTTCGTTGATCAGGTTAGTCAGATATCGGTACACCGCCTGATACGCGAAATCAGTTTCTCGTGGCCCTTTCATGGGCGAGGGCCGAATGCCGTGTGAACGTCATCATGCATCGTCAGGAAATCTGTCAAGCCACGCACTTTCAGCGCTCCGCTGACCATTCATCCGCCACCGCCGTGTCGTCGTCATAGTCGGCTGCTTCGGCTTGCAAACCCGCGCCGCCGAGTTCCGGGGTGCCTGCCCTACCCTCATTCGCAGACACCGGGCCCATGCGGTAAAGCGTGCCGATCAAGCTGACAGGCAACCCGCTGACGTCGGTCATCCATTGCAGAACCTGCTCCGGCACCGGATTGCCCTGCATTGCCCGGTGCAAATCAGGCATCGCCACGAGCATGCCGGGGTGGCACTGGCGCAGAAAACGTTCAAGCGCCGCGCCATTCTCGACGAAAGGTGAAAAGAGCAGGCACACCAGTTGAGCCTCGCTCAGGCCAAGGTTTTTTTGAGCCTCGGCCGCTGCCAGCACGCGCTGCTCGGCCAACGTCGCCGGATTACCGAACGCCTCTACCGCTTGCTCGCACAACCGTTCCGCCAGTTGTTTGCGCCGCATCATCACCAAGGCCCGTTGCAGGTATTCCGCGACACCCGTCTCGTAGCCGCGGTCGTGCATGAAGCACGACTGCAAACCCCGCATGTGTGCAGAGATAGAAAGGCTGACGTACTCGTTGTCGCTGAGCTGAGCCGCCAGTTCGTCAGGTTGAAAACCGAGAAACTCTGTGAGCAGCGGCCAACGCTCTTCCAGGTTGCTGACCAGCATGTCGTGAATGTCGATGTACGTGGTGCGACGACAGGCCTCAAATCGTTCGCCCGGACGCCACGCAACCTGGTCATGCTCAGCATAAAAAGCGCGGTAGCAGTCGCTGCCCAGTTCGTCGAGCAACGCGAAAAGCCCCTCGTAGCCGGTTTCGTGGTGGTTCGAGGTCTTGAGCCCGGCCTTGGCGGCAGCACGCTTCAACCCGCCTAGAAACTGCTTCTGCTGACGAGGTGAGTCACTGCTGATCAATGCATCGACACCGTTGTCCCATCGAGCTATTTGCCCATGGAACTCGCCGGTGGCCAGATACCCGTCGTCCCACAGATCAAGCGGCCCGCTCCAGGCGCGACGATGGCCAACCATCAAAAGATTGAGCCGATTCGACTCACGGCCGCCTTCGGAAATCGGTGTCAGGTGGTTGAACGGCAGGACTTCCCGGTTATCAACCATCAACACTTCGACCCGAGGATCGTCGTAGAGGAACAAGGCGCTGTAGCTGCGATGGATGTTTTCCAGGGCCGCAGGGCTTGCGTCGTTCAAGCGCAAGGATGCCACTCGCAACTGGAATGTCGCTGGCGCCCGGCCGGCGATACTCAGTTGTGCCGCGCGCAGCATCGCCAGGGTGTAACAACTGTCACGGGACCCGGACTGAATCGCCAGTACCTTGTAATCGCCAATACGCTCCATGCCCCCGGCGGCCACCACCAGCCGCTGAATCATCAGCTGCAATGCCGTGCGTTCGGCGCGCGAGAAGAAACTCAGCAATCGCTGCAGCACTTGCTGATAGACATAGTTCATCGCTTGGTCATGGATATTGGTCATCTTAATTTACCTGATGCTTGTAAGTTCGATATCGCGCCAACAACGACACGCATTGCGCAAAGTGTTGCTTGCCACGATTGAAGTACTGGACGCTATTGCCAAATGCTAGCACTTAAGCTTTTAGTAATTATTTGAAATAACTAGAAGTCTCCCCTGCTCCCGCCAGAAACAGGTGGTCGCCAACCCCTGTAGAGCCGGCCTCTTGCGACTGCGAGCGACATCCTAGGAAATGTCCGACAGCGTCCCACAGACAATTAGCACAAGAAATAGAGAAAGAAGTCACCCATGTTTTTTTGGCAACTGCGCAGCGACGAACTATTGGTCGGATATGTATTAACGGTGTGTATTGAAAAGTATCAACCTGATACCCAGCCATGACTCATTCCTTGAGATGAAAGTAATCATTCAATTATCAAGGCTTATATGATGATTAGAAGATACAGATTGAGAGCAAAAACCAGTTCAGTTGCTGAACTGACCCATTGATGGGGCAATGGGACGTCTCATTTTGGCAGGTGTTGAAAACAGAAGAGTCCGTGGGCACGGACTCTTGCAGAGGGGGCTTATTTGAAGGGCTTATGCAGGTTCGACCTGGAGGGCGACCCGTTCGCGGCATGGGCATTCGTCCATGTAGCGGTGTGCTTCTACAAACTCGGCAAACGGGAAGACCCGAGTCTTGAGCGGCAGCAGCACGCGGTCGGCGGTCATCTGGTTGATGTCGCGCAAGGCGCGTTGCAGTGCGACCTGGTCCTGGATGATGCCCAGTTCAGGTTTGCCGGTGAAGTTGCCGATGCAGTGCACAAAGAACTGGATGTTCTTCTGGAACGCTGCGCAGGCCGGGAACGGCGTCTGGTTGCCACCTTGCAGGCCATACAGCACCAGGCTGCCGCGAGGTGCAAGCACATCGCCAAGCAACGACATCTGTGGACCGCCGAGACCGTCGAACACAACGTCCACGCCACGGTTGTCGGTGATCTTGTTGATCTGCATCAGCAGATCCTGTTCTTCGGTGACGATGACTTTCTCGGCACCCAGGGACAGCAGATTCTCACGCTCTTCCGCCGTCTTGGTCGCGGCAATGACCCGGATACCCAGAGCCTTGCCCAGTTGTACAAAGGACGGACCGGCACAGTGACTGGCGTCAGTCACCAGGGCGAATTGCCCGGGTTTGACCCGTGCCAGATCGACATAAGCGAAGTAAGCGATCAGCAGCGGCGTGTAATGCACACTGGCTTCGATCGGGCTGAGCACGTCCGGGTAACGGGTAAGTGCCGAGCGCGGAAGAACGATCTGTTCGCCGTAAACCGGATAATCGTTGGGACTTTCAGCCGGGAAGCTGGCGACCTTGTCGCCGACTGCCAGATCATCGACGCCCTCGCCGACCGCCGTCACGATACCGGACATTTCATGGCCAAGGCCTGAAGGCAGACGTGCGTGGGACGAGGCCAGGTTCTGGCGCCAGAGAATGTCGTACCAGCTGATGCCAATCGCCTCGACGCGCACCTGCACTTCGCCCGGCGCAGGGAGAGCGGCCGCATGCTCTTCGCATTTGAGCACCTCGGCTGGACCAAACTTGTGAAAACGGATCGTGCGGGACATCGCAAACCTCGTCAAAGAAACCTCTAATGCCCTGAACTCTATCTGGGCTTTCTACCCAAGACTATCAGTGGCTATTAATAGTCGACATGCCTGTCATTGATTCCGCAGCGCCGGTGACATCATCAAATGCCGTGAAAACCGAAGCATCCTTTTCAGGAAAACTGAATTACTCGGTGCAGAGTAGCAGTCTTTCCCCTTAATATTCATGCCGGCCATTGTTCTCATATGGCCGCTCTCGTCAAGCTTGATGACTCTGCCAGGACTCCAGATGAATCGTAATGACCTGCGTCGTGTCGACCTGAACCTGTTGATCGTTTTCGAAACATTGATGCACGAACGCAGTGTGACCCGCGCTGCGGAGAAACTGTTCCTCGGCCAGCCGGCCATCAGTGCGGCACTCTCGCGCCTGCGCGGGCTGTTCGATGATCCGTTGTTCGTGCGTACCGGCCGCAGCATGGAACCGTCTGCCCGGGCGGTAGAAATCTTCGCCCTGCTCTCGCCTGCACTGGATTCGATTTCCACCGCAGTCAGTCGTGCGGCGGAATTCGACCCGGCCACCAGCACTGCGGTGTTTCGCATCGGCCTGTCGGACGATGTCGAATTCGCCCTGCTGCCGATGCTGCTCAAGCGCCTGCGTGCCGAGTCGCCGGGGATCGTGTTGGTGGTGCGTCGGGCCAACTACATTCTGATGCCGAACCTGCTGGCCTCGGGCGAAATTTCCATCGGCGTCAGCTACACCGCCGACCTGCCGGCCAACGCCAAGCGCAAAGTACTGCGTCGCAGCATGCCGAAGCTGTTGCGGGCCGACACGGTGCCGGGGCCGTTGAGCCTGGATGATTTCTGTGCACGGCCTCATGCGCTGGTGTCGTTCGCCGGTGACCTGAGCGGCTTTATAGATGAAGAACTGGAAAAGCTCGGACGCAAACGACATGTGGTGCTCGCAGTGCCGCAGTTCAACGGGCTCAGCACGCTCATCAGCGGGACTGATATTGTCGCGACCGTGCCGGATTACACGGCTGAAGCGTTGACGGCGGCCGGCGGTGTGCGGGCTGAAGAACCGCCGTTGCCTGTGCGCAGTTTTGAATTGCACATGGCCTGGCGTGGGTCGCAGGATAATGATCCCGGCGAGCGTTGGTTAAGGTCGCGGATTCAGATGTTTTTTGGGGATCCGGACAGTTTGGCCTGATCCTGATTATGTGTGAGGGCTTCAGGCCCTTTCGCGAGCAAGTCGGATCGCCGCACCGCCGCTCCCACATTTCGAATGCGTTCCCCTGTGGGAGCGGGCTTGCTCGCAAATAGCCGCGACACGGTTTCGAACCTTATCTTTGCACTCCCCGCAACACTGAATTGTCATCAATCTAATTGATAGCCGCCTAACGAAAGGCGCAGGCTAGAGAGCTTGGCAGCGGCTTATATCATTCCGAATGATAGTTACCTTTGCCTCATTCGATTCGTGCGATACATCCTCGCCGAGCATCATCCGTCCATTCTCAATACATTGGCGGATGCATCCATGGAACAATCACTCAAACATTTGCGCTTCCCGTTGGCCCTGTTGGCCGTGCTGGTGATGAGCGCCTGCGGCAAGACTCCGGACACGGCCGCCACTATGCCCGCAGCCAAGGTCAGCGTGGCCAAGGTGCTGGAACAACCGGTCAACGAATGGGACGAATTCACCGGCCGCCTCGAAGCACCGGAAACCGTAGAAATTCGTCCACGGGTCTCTGGTCAGATCGATGAAGTGGCCTTCACTGAAGGCGCGTTGGTCAAGAAAGGCGACCTGTTGTTCCAGATCGACCCGCGTCCATTCCAGGCCGAGGTCCGCCGCCTTGAAGCCCTGGTTGCCCAGTCCCGCGCCAACGCCACCCGCAGCGAAAACGAGTCCCAGCGCGGCGAACGTCTGCGCACCAGCAACGCGATCTCCGCCGAGCTGGCCGATTCGCGCACCAGCGCTGCTCAAGAAGCCCGCGCCGCCGTCGGTGCCCTCCAGGCGCAACTGGACCTGGCCAAACTGAACCTGAGTTTCACCCGTGTTACCGCGCCGATCAGTGGTCGCGTCAGCCGTGCGGAAATCACCGCCGGCAACTTGGTGACCGCCGATACCACCGCGCTGACCAGTGTGGTGTCCACCGACAAGGTCTACGCCTATTTCGACGCTGACGAGCGTGTGTTCCTCAAATACACCCAGCTCGCTCGCCAGGGCAAACGCGGTGCTACCACGCCGGTGTACCTCGGCCTCTCCAACGAAGACGGCAACCCACACCAGGGCGTGATGAACTTCGTCGACAACCAGGTCAACCCGAAAACCGGCACCATCCGCGGTCGTGCCGTGTTCGACAACAGCGACGGCGCCTACACCCCGGGCCTGTATGCCCGCCTGAAACTGGTCGGTAGCGGCACCTATTCCGCCGTGCTGATCAACGACGAAGCGGTCGGTACCGATCTGGGTAAAAAGTTCGTGCTGGTGATGGATGCCGACAACAAGACGGTTTACCGCTCGGTCGAGCTGGGTCCGAAGATCGAAGGTTTGCGCATCGTGCGCAACGGCCTGAACAAGGACGACACCGTCATCGTCAAGGGGCTGCAACGGGTTCGCCCTGGTTCGCCGGTCACCCCTGAAGTGATCCCGATGGCCAGTGAACAAACCCTCGCGGCTCTCGCACAACAACGACAAGCGCTGGAAGCCAGCAACCTGCCCCAAGTCGCACCTGCCAAGGTCGCGCCGGGTTCGGTTGTGAAACTGGCTGCTGCGACTCCACGCGGTTAAGGGATCTCTACGATGAATTTTTCCCAATTCTTCATTTCACGGCCGATCTTTGCAGCGGTGCTGTCGCTGCTGATCCTGATCGCCGGCGCCATCTCGCTGTTCCAGTTGCCGATCAGCGAATACCCGGAAGTGGTTCCGCCGACCGTTGTGGTCCGCGCCAACTTCCCGGGTGCCAACCCAAAAGTCATCGGTGAAACCGTGGCCGCTCCACTGGAGCAAGCCATCACCGGCGTCGAGAACATGCTGTACATGTCCTCGCAGTCCACCGCTGACGGCAAGATCACCCTGACCATCACCTTTGCGCTGGGCACTGACCTGGACAACGCACAGGTACAGGTGCAGAACCGTGTGACCCGGACCGAGCCAAAACTTCCCGAGGAAGTGACGCGCATCGGTATCACCGTGGACAAGGCTTCGCCCGACCTGACCATGGTTGTGCACTTGACCTCGCCGGACAAACGCTACGACATGCTCTACCTGTCCAACTACGCCTTGCTCAACATCAAGGATGAGCTGGCGCGTCTGGGCGGTGTCGGTGACGTGCAGCTATTCGGCATGGGCGATTACTCGCTGCGTGTCTGGCTCGATCCGAACAAGACCGCTTCGCGTAACCTGACCGCCACCGACGTCGTGACCGCAATCCGCGAACAGAACCGTCAGGTGGCTGCCGGTGCACTGGGTGCGCCGCCTGCGCCGAATGCCACCGCGTTCCAGCTGTCGGTCAACACGCAAGGTCGTCTGGTTTCTGAAGAAGAGTTCGAGAACATCATCATTCGCTCCGGCGAAAACGGTGAAATCACTCGCCTGAAAGACATCGCTCGCATTGAGTTGGGTTCCAGCCAATACGCTTTGCGTTCGCTGCTGAACAACCAACCGGCGGTGGCGATCCCGATCTTCCAGCGCCCTGGTTCCAACGCGATCGAAATCTCCAACGAAGTGCGCGACAAGATGGCGGAGCTGAAAAAGAGCTTCCCGGAAGGCATGGACTTCAGCATCGTCTATGATCCGACGATCTTCGTGCGCGGCTCCATCGAGGCGGTGGTTCATACCCTTTTCGAAGCACTGATCCTCGTTGTTCTGGTGGTAATCCTGTTCCTGCAAACCTGGCGCGCCTCGATCATTCCGTTGGTGGCGGTGCCGGTTTCGCTGATCGGTACATTTGCGGTGATGCACCTGTTCGGCTTCTCGCTGAACGCCCTCTCACTGTTCGGCCTGGTGTTGGCCATCGGTATCGTGGTGGACGACGCCATCGTTGTGGTGGAGAACGTCGAGCGAAACATTGGACTGGGACTAACGCCGGTCGAAGCAACCAAACGGGCCATGCGTGAAGTGACCGGCCCGATCATCGCAACGGCGCTGGTGCTGTGTGCGGTGTTTATCCCGGCCGCGTTCATCTCCGGCTTGACCGGGCAGTTCTACAAACAGTTCGCCCTGACCATTGCGATCTCGACTGTGATCTCGGCGTTCAACTCGTTGACGCTGTCGCCCGCCCTGGCTGCGGTGTTGCTCAAAAGCCACGACGCGCCGAAGGACGGTTTCTCCAGGGTCCTCGACAAGATCTTCGGTGGCTGGCTGTTCCGTCCGTTCAACCGCTTCTTCGACAAGGCCAGCCATGGCTATGTCGGCACGGTGGGCCGGGTTATCCGCAGCAGCGGCATCGCCCTGCTGTTGTACGCAGGCCTGATGGTACTGACGTTCTTCGGTTTCTCCAGCACTCCGACCGGTTTCGTACCCGGCCAAGACAAGCAATACCTGGTGGCCTTCGCGCAACTGCCGGACGCCTCGAGCCTGGACCGTACCGAAGACGTGATCAAACGCATGTCCGACCTCGCTCTGAAACAGCCGGGCGTGGAAAGTGCGGTGGCCTTCCCGGGCCTGTCGATCAACGGTTTCACCAACAGCCCTAACGCCGGCATCGTGTTCGTCACCCTTAAACCGTTCGACGAGCGTAAAGATCCGAGCATGTCCGCCGGTGCAATTGCCGGTGCGTTGAACGGCCAGTACGCCGGGATTCAGGAAGCCTACATGGCGATCTTCCCGCCGCCGCCGGTACAAGGCCTGGGCACCATCGGTGGTTTCCGCCTGCAGATCGAAGACCGGGGCAACCTGGGCTATGACGAGCTGTACAAAGAAACCATGAACATCATCACCAAGAGCCACAGCGTGCCGGAACTGGCCGCCCTGTTCACCAGCTACACCGTGAACGTGCCGCAAGTCGATGCAGCTATCGACCGCGAAAAAGCCAAGACCCACGGCGTGGCCGTCAGCGACATCTTCGACACCTTGCAGATCTACCTGGGTTCGCTGTATGCCAACGACTTCAACCGCTTCGGCCGTACCTACCAGGTCAACGTTCAGGCTGAACAGCAGTTCCGTCTCGAACCGGACCAGATCGGTCAGCTGAAAGTGCGTAACAACAAAGGCGAGATGATCCCGCTGGCGACCTTCATCAAGGTCAGCGACACCTCGGGCCCGGATCGTGTGATGCATTACAACGGCTTCATCACCGCTGAAATCAACGGTGCAGCAGCTCCCGGCTACAGCTCCGGCCAAGCGGAAAAAGCCATCGAGAAACTGCTCAAGGAAGAACTTCCGAACGGCATGACCTACGAATGGACCGACCTGACTTACCAGCAGATTCTGTCCGGTAACACCGCACTGTTTGTGTTCCCGCTCTGCGTACTGCTGGCGTTCCTGGTACTCGCGGCTCAATACGAAAGCTGGAGCCTGCCACTGGCGGTGATCCTGATCGTACCGATGACCTTGCTGTCGGCCATCACCGGTGTGATTGCTTCGGGAGGCGACAACAACATCTTCACCCAGATCGGTCTGATCGTACTGGTGGGGCTTGCCTGTAAGAACGCGATCCTGATCGTCGAGTTCGCCAAGGACAAACAGCAGGATGAAGGCCTCAGCCCGCTCGCCGCGGTGCTGGAAGCCTGCCGTCTGCGTCTGCGTCCGATCCTGATGACTTCCTTCGCGTTCATCATGGGTGTTGTGCCTCTGGTCTTCTCCAGCGGTGCCGGTGCCGAAATGCGTCATGCCATGGGTGTAGCAGTGTTCTCCGGGATGCTCGGGGTGACCTTCTTCGGTCTGTTGCTGACGCCGGTGTTCTACGTATTGATTCGTAACTTTGTGGAGCGCGGTGAAAAGCGCAAAGCGGCCAAGGCCCTGAAACTGGAGGCGCAACAATGAGCCTGAAAGCCTTCCTGCCGAGCCTTCTGGTTCTGGCCCTGAGTGCCTGTGCCGTCGGCCCGGACTACAAGACCCCAGCCACTGAGCCGGCCAACATCACGACCGCCACCGATGGCAGCGCCGGTCAGAAGAACTTCGACCGCTCGCGTTTCGAAGGCATCTGGTGGCAGCAGTTCGAAGATCCGACCCTCAACCAGTTGGTGACTCAATCGCTGAAAGGTAACCGTGATTTGCGCGTAGCCTTCGCTCGCTGGAAAGCGGCCCGGGCAATTCGCGATGACGTCAGCAATGACGCCATGCCAACCATCACCAGCCGGGTCAGCAGTGACCTGGCCAAAGGTCAGATTCCGGGCCAGACCACCAAGCGGGTCAATAGCGAACGCTACGACCTGGGCCTGGACATGGCGTGGGAGATTGATCTGTTTGGACGTATCCAGCGCAACCTGGAGTCGGCCAATGCCGAACAGCAAGCCATCGAGGCTGATCTGTACCAACTGCAAGTCTCGATGATTGCCGAACTGGTGGATTCCTACGGTCAACTGCGCGGTGCGCAGCTGCGGGAAAAGATCGCCCTGGCCAACCTGAACAATCAGCAGGAGTCGCGCAAGATCACTATCAGCCTGCGTGATGCCGGTGTCGGCGATCAGCTCGATGTGGAGCGCGCCGATGCACGCCTGGCGTCCGTCGAAGCCAGCGTGCCGCAATTGCAGGCTGAACAGGTTCGACAGAAAAACCGCATCGCCACCCTGCTGGGTGAACGTCCGGACAAACTGACCGTCGACTTGAGTCCAAAAGACTTGCCTGCGATCGCCAAGGCCCTCCCGATCGGTGATCCGGGTGAACTGCTGCAACGTCGCCCGGACATTCTCAGCGCCGAGCGCAAACTGGCCTCCGCCACCGCCCGTATCGGCGTGGCCAAGGCTGATTTGTTCCCACGGGTCAGCCTCAGCGGCTTCCTTGGCTTCACCGCCGGGCGCGGTTCGCAAATCGGTTCCTCGGCGGCCAACGCCTGGGCACTGGGCCCGAGCATTACCTGGGCTGCGTTCGACCTTGGCAGCGTGCGCGCCCGTTTACGAGGCGCCGATGCGGATGCCGAAGGCGCCCTGGCGACCTACGAGCAGCAAGTACTGCTGGCGTTGGAAGAATCGGAAAACGCCTTTAGCGACTACGGCAAACGCCAGCAACGCCTGATCTCGCTGATTCGTCAGAGCGAATCCAGCCGCGCCGCGGCCGACCTCGCCGAAATTCGCTACCGCGAAGGCACTTCGGACTTCCTCGTCCTGCTCGACGCCCAGCGTGAGCGCCTGGCGGCTGAAGACACTCAGGCCCAGGCCGAAGTCGAACAGTATCGCGGCATTGTCGCGATTTACAAAGCCTTGGGCGGCGGCTGGCAACCAGAGACGGTCGCCAGCAAGTAAAGTTTTAACGAGCTCCTTTGGTTGGCCGTAACCAACCAATTCCTTTGCCCTGCGCCTCATTCGGTCGCGGGGCTTTTTTTTGCCGATCCCGAATTCAACGCATATTCCTTTGTGGGAGCGGCGATGCGGCGATCCGACTTGCCCGCTCCCACAGGGGTTAGCGGTGTTCTTGAGTTTCGCGGTTTTCCATGATGGTTACGGTGGCCGTGGTCCCGGCGCGCAGTCGGTTTTTGGCCGCGTAATTGGCATCGACCTGTATCCGCACCGGCACCCGTTGCGCCAGTTTGACCCAGGTGTAACTGGGGTTGATGTTGGCCAGCAAGCGACCGCCGGGCAGGTTCTCCCGGTCGGAAATGGCGAAGGCAATGCTTTGCACAGTGCCGCCGAAAGTCTCGCCGCTCATCAATTCGATCCTGACCCGGTCGCCCTCCTCGATTCGCGGCAGCTTGGTTTCTTCAAAATAACCGCTGACATAAAACGAGTCGCTGTCCACCAGCGCCAACAGCGCGCCACCGGCCGCGGCATAGTCACCCTGACGGGTCAGCAGGTTGGTGACATAACCCGTCACGGGCGCTTCGACCCGCGTGCGCTGCAAGTCCAGTTCGGCCTGGGTCAATGCGGCGATGGCCAATTGCACGTTGGCCTGGGCCAAACCGAGGTTGGCCTGGTTGCGCAGCAACTCGGCCTGCGCCACCGCCACTTCCGTGCTGGATTTCTCCCATTCTTCACCAGAAATCGCCAACCGCTGCTTGAGCGTGCGCCGTCGGCGTTCTTCACTCTGACGTTGGCGTAGCAACGCTTCACTGGCGACAATCGTTGCCTCTGACTGACCAAGGGTGGCTTTCGACACTTCTACCGAGCGCTTGGCATGCTCCACCGCGAGGACATAGCGCGCCGGATCGATCTCCAGCAGCAACTGGCCTTTCTCCACATGCTGGTTGTCCTGGACGCCCAGGCTGACGATGCGCCCCGAGACATCGGCGGACAAGGTCACCACATCGGCACGCACCCGTGCATCCCGGGTCCAGGGGGCGCGAGTGTAATGTTCCCAGGCAAACCAGCCGAGAACAAAAGCCAGCAACACCACCGCCACCGTCGCAAGTCGGGCAAGGATCTTCTTCAAAGCATCAAGCTCCCATCACCAGAATCAGCGTTGCGCAAACGCAGGTGTACAACGCGCCTTCGAACAAGGCTTCATGCCAGACGAACCGCAGCACGCCAATGCGGCGCAAGATCCAGTCCAGCACCAGGTAAATCGGCAGGGCCAGCAGTAACGCCTGGGCAATCGGCGGCAAGTAGACGCCACCCAATTCAAAATCAATGGGCAAGGGCCGGCACTCCTTCCGTTTCTGCGGGTTGAAAGTATTTGCGATGTCGCTCCAGAAACGACACCACGATCAACAACGCCACGCGCATCCGGAATACCGACCACAGGTGTTCATGAACGTCTAAATGCAAGTCGTCCATTTCATCGCCCAAGACACGCAGGTTTCCGAGCAGTTGCTCAAGGTCAATCCCGGGCCGCCCGGCAATCACTCGTCCTGTCTCACGGACAGCATCGAGCAAACGGTTTTGTTGCTCAGTACTGAGCAAGGTGTTGCTTCGCCCCTGTTGCCTGAGCTGGTTCAACGCCACACCCAGCGCCATGCACCCGAGGCTGACTTCGAACAGCTCGCTGGATTGCTTGTCGTTGGTAGCCGGCAACAATCCCAACATCATGGTCAGGCGATCGACCATGCGGCTTTCAAACGCAAATTGCTGCTCATCGGTGGCCGGCGTCTTCAGCAAAGCGTAGACCTGCTCACAGTTTTCATTGAACAGCCGGCGTATTCGCAAAACGGGCCTGAACGGGAAGATCAAGGCGTAGACACTGAGCGCCAGTGCGGCTGCGCAGATATAGGAACCGGCAAACTCGAACCACTGAATGGCACTGTTTTGACCGATTTCCGTGTTTTGCGGGCCCAACAACAGCATTGTCGTTAGTCCAAGACCAATGCCTGTGCCCGTGGTTGGCGGACTGGACAGCCCCACCGCAACGGCATACAGCAAGGGGGCGAGCAACAAGGCGAGTAACTCGAAGTCACTGATCATTGGTATCAGCAGGAACAGATACAGCGCCGATACCACCAAGGCCAGCCCCAGCCCCCTGGCAAAGCTTTGGGCGGCCAGCAACGGCCGCGGAAACGTCGCCATCAGCGAACAGAGAATCCCCGCCACGATCATCCCGCCACGCGCTCCGTCCCAACCGGTCTCGATCCAGATCAGGCCGGCCACCAGCAACGCGGTAAATGCGCGGATCGCGTTCATTGCCGCCAACGTGAAGTCCAGATGCAAAGGGTTGTCCTGGCCGCGAAACATGCTACTGGCCGCACGCCCGTCCTGGATTGCGTCGCTCAGTTCAAGAATCTGGCCGAGCTGCTCCAGCATCCGCGCCTGTTCCCAGCGCAGTGCCCAGGCCAGTGAACGCAGGGTGGCTGGCATCGTCTCGGTGAGTTGTTCGGCCTTGTAGGCCTGAGCATCAAAACGCTGTTGCAGTGCCGAGAAACGCTGCCGGGCTTTGGTCGACAACGAGCGCCCTTGCAGGGCCAATTCATCGAGAAAGAGCAGTTCTTCGGCGCGCAATCGCTGTATATCCTCCGGCAAGGCACCTTTCCAGCGCTCGGCAAGCAGCTCCCGCTGGTGACGCAAAGCCGTAAGCCGCGACGTCAACAACACCAGCTGATTACCCAGCAACTGCACCAACTCATTGGAGCTGCGCAACCGGGGTGCATCGAAATACAAATGTCGCCTTACACCTTCCAGGGCGCTGATCGCGCCGAGCAGTTGCATCTGCCGCCGATGGAAATCGGCCTCGCTTTCCTCGGTTCGAATGACGGCAGCAGCGTGGGTCGCGAGCAGCTTGATGACCTGATCGATCTTGGCGAAGTAATCCCGGGCCACAGCTTCCGGTCGCGCGGTGAGCAGGCTGACCACGCACACGCAAGCCACCGCCAATAGCGTCTCGGTCACGCGAGTGACGGCCAGCAGGAAGGTGCCGCCCTGATCGGGCACCGCCAGCAGTGCCACGACCACCGCCGTGTACCCGCTCAAAACAAACGCTTGGGAACTGGTGTAGCGCAACAAGGTGCCGCCGGCGGTACACAGCGCCAGCCACAAGGCCAGAGTGAGGATGAAAGGCAGGGGCGCCTGGGGAAAGATCGCCATGATCAACACCGCCACGACCGCCCCGAGCGTGGTGCCGATGACCTGGCCGAAACTTCGGGCCAGGGCCATGCCGCCCAATGGCTGGCTGACGATGACCACCGCCATGATCGACCACTTGGGCTGCTCAAGGTCGAACAGGAACGCCAGATACAACGTCAGCAGCCCGGCCACGATGGTTCGCAGGGCGAACAACGCCACTCCGGGCCCGGGGTTGAGTATCGCTTTGAAGTACTGAAGCAGCGGTTGCATGGGAGCGCTCATCGAGTCATCTCCAGCAAGCGTAGTCACTGCCAAGGCGCCTCGACGGGTTTCAATGTCGACGCAACCTGTAGGCAAAATCATTGAAAAGCCGGACTGCCTTGAATCGACTGACTAACGTAACGAACCAAGTCTGGGTTTGACTCACAGCCCTGCCTGACCGAAGCTGGCACCTTTGCAACAGCTTGCCAGCTCCCGGATTCTTGCATGCCCCAGTCTCGCCGCTACCTGCTCATCAGCCTCTGCGTCCTGTTTGCCATCGGCATTGCCTGGTTTTTCTTGCGCAGTACAACCCCCGCCGTGCCGGAGGCGATCAAGCGCGGCTACAGCGAGGCGCTGAATCAGGCGCGCGCAGGCCAACCAGGAGCAGCGCGAGTCCTCTACCAGCAATTGGGTCGCCCCGACATATCGCCCAAACGCCGCGTCTGGTTGCATGCCGAACTGCCCAACTACCCCAGTTCCGTGGCCCTGAAACTGGCGGACGCGGACTTGCAGCATGAATCGCCAGATGTGCGCATTGCGGCGATCAAAAGCATCAGCGGCCTTGTTCCCAGCGGTCAGCGCAGTCTGCTGCTGGGCCCGTTACTCGATGACGGCGAGCAGCGCGTCCGCTATGCCGCCGTGAACGCCCTGCTGGGGCTGTCGCCGGACGATCTCGGCTTGTACTTCGGGCCGCTGGAGCAAACCATTGATGCCTGGGAGCAGGATCTGAAGAGTCAGCCGGAAAGCGCCGACAACCAATATCAACTGGCTCGGCTGCATCTGCACAATGCCGAATTGAACGAGGCTCAGCAGGCACTGCAGAACACCTTGCGTCTTGCGCCCGGCAACCTGCCCGCGCTGGTGATGCAAATCGACGTGCTGGATCGCCTGGGCCAAAACGATGCTGCCCGACAACTGTTGGCCAAGCAGCTGAAGGCTCAGCCCGACTCGGCCTACCTGCAACATGCCTTGGGGCTCTGGCTGTTGCATCACGGGCAAAGTGAGTTCGCCCTGCTCGGCCTTTCCAAAGCCGTGGAGCTGGAGCCGGACAACAAGGATTACCGCTACGACCTGGCCACCACGCTTCACGATGAACAGGAGCTGGAAGCGGCGCAGAAACAGTTGCAGGAGATCGTCCAGCGGCACCCGGCCGACCGGAGAGCCCGGGTATTGTTGATCAATTACTGGAAAGAAAGCGGCCAGCTACAGAACGTGCAGATTCTGCTGGCGCAACTTGAACAACTCAATCCCGACGACCCTGCCTTGCAGCAAGGGCTTTAACAACAGCAAAAATTTCGTTGAACTCGTCGTCTCGGCCAAGGGTCAAGAGAACAGGCAGTCCATTCAGGCACTTACGGCCTGCTGCCTCGCTTCCCCTAGTCATGAGAGGGCATTTTTTGTCTACATCAAACGAGTTGATCAGTGCAAAAGCCGCCACCGGCATCGAAGGCCTGGATGACATCCTGGCCGGTGGTCTGTCCCGCGGGCATGTGTTTTTACTGGAGGGTGAACCCGGAACCGGCAAAACCACCGTCGCTTTGCATTTCCTGTTGGCCGGCGCCCGAGCCGGCGAACGCTCGTTGTACATCACGCTGTCGGAAACCGAGCGAGAGCTGCGACAGGGAGCGTTGTCCCACGGCTGGGAACTGGATGAGAATATCCACATCTTCGAGCTGACGCCCCCGGAAAGCCTGCTCAATGCCGAGCATCAGCAGAGCTTGTTGTATTCCTCGGACCTTGAACTGGGCGAAGCCACCAAGCAGATTTTCGAAGTGGTCGAGCGGGTCAAGCCGACCCGCGTGGTGCTCGACAGTCTTTCCGAGATCCGCCTGCTGGCCCAAAGTTCACTGCGCTACCGTCGCCAGATCCTCGCGATCAAACATTACTTCGTGCGCTATGACGCCACGGTGGTGTTGCTGGACGACCTGACCACCGAGTCCCTCGACAAAACCGTGCACAGTGTGGCCCACGGCGTCATTCGCCTTGAGGAACTGACCCCCAACTATGGCGCCGAGCGGCGGCGGATCCGTGTGGTGAAATACCGTGGCCAGAAGTACCGAGGCGGATTTCACGACTTCACCATCATGGGTGACGGAGTGCATGTATTTCCGCGTCTGGTGGCCGCCGAGCATCGTGGTCGCTATATCCGTCAGCAATTGTCCAGCGGCATCAAGGCCATGGACGCCCTGCTCGGCGGCGGGATCGAGACCGGCTCCAGCACGTTGATCCTCGGTCCGGCCGGTACCGGCAAATCGCTGATCTCGATGATCTTCGCCGCTGCCGCCGTGGCCCGTGGCGAAAAAGCCGCACTGTTTATTTTCGATGAAGAGCTCGGTTTGCTGTTCGAGCGCATGAAGAACATCGGTATTGACCTCAAGACGCTGCAAGACACCGGCAACCTGCTGATCGAGCAAGTGGACGCGGCCGAGTTGTCCCCCGGAGAGTTTTCCCACCGGGTTCGTCGCTGTGTCGATGAGGGCGATATCAAGACCGTGGTGATCGACAGCATCAATGGCTATCAGGCGGCGATGCCCGAAGAAAACGCCTTGGTACTGCACATGCACGAGTTGCTGCTGTACCTCAATCGCCAGGGTGCCGCGACCTTCATGACCGTCGCCCAGCATGGACTGGTCGGTGACATGCAAGCCCCCGTGGACATCACCTATCTGGCCGACACGGTCATTCTGCTACGTTACTTCGAGGCACTGGGCAAGGTTCGTCGGGCGATCTCGATCATCAAGAAACGCACCGGCAGCCATGAATCGACCATTCGTGAATACCGCATCAGCGCTCAGGGCATGACCATTGGTGAACCGCTGGATGCATTTCAGGGGGTGTTGCGCGGTGTCCCGACCTATCTGGGTGCCAGCAACCCCTTGCTTGAGGAACAAAGCCCGTGATTGCCCAGGAAGCGATGTCCGAGCGCGCGATCATTCTCGCGCCGCTGGGTCGCGACAGCCAGATTGCGCTGATGATGCTCAATGAAGCGGGTTACGACGGGGTGATTACTCGGGACCTGGTGGCGTTGTGCCGCGAGCTGGAGCAAGGGGCAGGCTTGCTGCTGATCTCCTCCGAGGCCTTGTTGGACGGTGATCTTGAACCGCTGCTCGGCCTGATCGAGCAACAACCGGCCTGGTCGGACCTCCCGATCGTATTGATGACCTACCATGGCGGCCCGGAGCAAAACCCGGCGTCGCGCTACGGCCCACAACTGGGGAATGTGACCTTTCTTGAGCGTCCCTTTCACCCGGTCACGTTGATCAGCCTGGTGACCACCGCGTTGCGCGGCCGTCGACGACAGTACGAAGCCAGGGACCGGCTGATCGATCTGAGTCAAAGCGAACTGCGACTGCAAAATACCCTCGAAACCCTCGAGCAGCAGGTCGAGGAACGCACCGCGCAGCTACGACACAATGAAGAAGCCCTGCGCCAATCGCAGAAGATGGAAGCGGTCGGCCAGCTCACCGGCGGTATTGCCCACGACTTCAACAATATGCTGACCGGCATCATCGGCAGCCTGGAGCTGCTGCGCCGACGTCTGGCCCGTGGGCGCACCGACGATCTGGACAGTCTGATCGACCTGGGCGTGACCTCAGCCAACCGCGCGGCGGCCCTGACCCACCGTCTGCTGGCGTTCTCCCGGCGTCAGTCGCTGGACTCCAAACCCGTTGAGATGAATACCCTGGTGGTCTCCATGGGCGAATTGCTTCAGCGCAGCATCAACGAAAGCATTCAGCTGGACATGCAGCTGGATGAGCAACTCTGGGTGGCCGAGGCCGATCCCAATCAACTGGAAAGCGCCCTGCTCAATCTGGTGCTCAATGCTCGGGATGCGATGCCCGATGGCGGCAAACTGGTGGTGAAAACCAGCAATCAGCATCTGGACATTGGTTTCACCGAGGCCCAGAGCAACCTTCAACCGGGTGATTACGTGGTGCTGAGCGTCACGGACACCGGGTGTGGCATGCCGAAAAGCACCATCAACCGGGCCTTTGACCCGTTCTTTACCACCAAACCCATCGGCCAGGGCACAGGCCTTGGATTGTCGATGATTTATGGTTTCAGCAAACAATCGCACGGCCACGTCGCCATTCGCAGTGAAGTGGGCGAAGGCACCACGGTGAGTCTGTTTCTCCCCCGATTCGGCGGTGACATGCCTCAGGACAGCCCGGTGGACGTCCAGCACGCTCCGTTCGCACGGAATGGCGAAACGGTGCTGATCGTCGAGGACGATCCGGCGGTACGGGTGTTGGTCAGTACGGTGTTGAGCGATCTGGGCTATGCCTTCGTTGAGGCTGGCAATGCCGACAGCGCGGTGCCGATTCTCGATTCCGGGCAGCGTATCGATCTGTTGATCAGCGACGTAGGGTTGCCCGGCATGAATGGCCGGCAACTGGCGGAAATCGGCCGGCAATACCGGCCTGATCTGAAGGTGTTGTTCATCACCGGCTATGCCGAACACGCGGCGGTGCGCGGCGGTTTTCTGGATCCTGGCATGCAGATGATCACCAAGCCGTTCACCTTCGACCTGCTGACAGCGAAGGTGCGGGAGATGATCCGCGTCTGAGTGCTTACGAGAGCATTTCCTGCATTAGTTCTTGCAGTACATCCAGATCGAACGGCTTGGCCAGGATCGGCGCTTTACGGGTGATCGGGCTGTCCGTCTCGCGGATTTCCTGCGGATAACCGCTGATAAAGATCACCTTGAGCTCCGGTCGCAACTTCACGGCAGGTTCAGCGATCTGGACGCCGGAGATTCCGCCCGGCAGGCGAAAGTCGGTGATCATCATGTCCAGGTGCGGTTTGCTCGACAGAATCTCGAAGGCCTGCTCGCCGTTTTCGGCCTGCAATACCCGGTAGCCCTCACCCGACAGATAGGCCGACAGCACCATCAGAATCGAGGGGTCATCTTCGACGATCAATACGACGTCTTGTGCATCTTCACTCATGGGAAGCCTTTGTTCGGTCAATAGCTGCTGATACGACCGTGGGGTCGATCAGAGGTTGCGTTTATCTGGCTGTTTTCCTACAGCGGCAGACAAACGCGAAACAAGGCGCCTTCGCCAATCCGGCTTTCGACGGTAATGGAACCGCCATGGGCGGCCACAATCTGCTCGGAAATAAACAATCCCAGACCCAACCCCGCGACAGCGTGTTTGGCCGTGACGCGTTCGAACTGCTGAAAAATACGCTTCTGGTTCTCTTCGCCGATACCGATCCCGAGATCACGCACTTCCACCCGAGCCTGACCGCTCTCACTGTACACCTTAACGGTGATCGGACTCTTGGCGCCGTAGCGCAAAGCATTGGTCAGCAGGTTGGAAATCACCTGTTCAACACGAAATTCGTCCCAGCTGCCCACCACCGGTTGCTCGGCCTCCAGGGTGACCGAGGACTCGGCAGCATCGATCTGCGGTGCAAAATTCTGCAACAAGCCGCGAACCAGCGCCGACAAATCGAAGCGCGTCGGTCGGATCGACAACTTGCCGGTACGAATGCGCGACACATCGAGCATGTCTTCGATCAAACGGATCAGGCTTTTGATCTGCCGCTCGTCGCGATCGACCATCGCGTGCATCTTGTCCAGGGTGAACGCCGCGGCGTTATCCCGGGCCAGGTGCATCTTGCGCAACTGGGTTTCGAGGATCAGCCCATTGAGCGGCGTGCGGACTTCGTGGGCGACGATGGACATGAAGTCATCGCGCATGCGCACCGCTTGCTCCAGTTCCAGCTGGGTACTCTGTAACTGCTTGAGCAGCGCTTCCTGCTCGCGGCGGCTTTGCTCCAACTCTTCGACCTGCTGTTTCATCGCCTTACTTTGGCGATACAGTTCGACGAACACGTTGACCTTGCTCTTGACCGCGTGGATATCCAGCGGCTTGTAGAGGAAATCCACAGCGCCGCTTTCATAGCCCTTGAACGCGTAGTTCAGCTCACGACCGGCCGCACTGACGAAGACAATCGGGATGTTCTTGGTCTTTTCCGTGCCGCGCATCAGCTCGGCCAGTTCGAAGCCGTTCATGCCAGGCATCTGCACGTCGAGAATGGCCATGGCGAACTCGTGTTGCAGCAACAGCGACAAGGCTTCGTCGGCGGACAAGGCTTTGTAGACGATACGGTCTTCGCGCTTGATCAGCGCTTCAAGCGCCAACAAGTTCTCCGGCAGATCGTCGACGATCAGCAATTTGGCCTGGACAGTACTTAGCATGCGATTCGTTCCAGCTCGACAAGCAGACGGCCGATGCCGCGTATAGGGAGAATGTGGTCCGGCTGGTGTATATCAAGCGCCGCCTGGGGCATGGTCGCGACCTGGGCTTCGTCCGGGTCCTGGACGATGGTCATGCCGCCACGGCGCTTGACCTGGGCCAGGCCGCGGGCGCCATCGCGGTTGGCGCCGGTCAACAACACCGCCGCCAGGGCTGAACCGTAGGCATCAGCGGCCGACTCGAACAGGTAATCGATGGCCGGTCGCGAATAATGCACGCGGGCTTCCAGGCTCAAGGAAAAACTGCGGTCCTGCTCCACCGACAAGTGATAACCCGGTGCCGCGAAATACAACGTTCCGGCTTCGACCAGCGTCTTGTCGCGGGCTTCCAGTACAGGCATGGCTACTCGCCGTGCGAACACCTCGGTCAGATAGCTTCGACGTTCGTCCGGCAGGTGCAATACCACGATGATCGGCAACTTGAAGCCTTTTCGCAGTGGACTGAGGATGCTCAGCAACGCCTCCACACCGCCGGCCGAAGCGCCGATCACGATAGCCTCTATGGAAGGCAAAACCGCTGCACTGTTCATGATTTGCGGTAAATCCGTTCTTGTTTCACCAACGGCTCGAACTGATTGCCGTAGGCCGAAAAATCCAGGGTTTCCTTGCTGCCCAGCACCAAAAATCCTCGATGACAAAGCGATTCATGGAACAAACCGAAAGCGCGATTCTGAAGATTTTTATTGAAGTAAATCAAAACATTACGACACGAAATCAACTGAGTTTCTGAAAAGACACTGTCAGTTGCCAGGCTGTGATCGGCGAAGGTCACGTTCTCACACAGCGTCTTGTCGAAAATGGCGTAGCCGTAGGCCGCCGTGTAGTAGTCGGCGAACGAACGCTGGCCACCTGCCTGCTGGTAGTTATGAGTGTAGGCGCGGACATTCTCCATGGAGAAAATCCCTTGCTTGGCTTTGTCCAGCGAGTGCGGGTTGATGTCGGTGGCGTAGATGATGGTGCGATCGAGCAAGCCTTCTTCGCGCAGCAGAATGGCCATCGAATAGACCTCTTCACCCGTGCTGCAACCGGCGATCCAGATCTTGATCGAGGGGTAAGTCTTGAGCAGCGGCACCACTTCCTTGCGGATCGCGAGGAAATGCGAAGGGTCGCGGAACATTTCGCTGACCGGGATCGTCAGCAGTTGCAGCAACTGCATGAACGCCGTCGGGTCGTGCAGGACCTTTTCCTGCAATGCTGAAATGGTCGTGCACTCGAACTGGCTCAACGCGTGATTGACCCGGCGCTTGATCGAAGCGCCGGAGTAGTCGCGAAAGTCATAGCTGTATTTGAGGTAGATCGCCTCGATCAACAAGCGAATTTCGATTTCGCTATTTCGCTCCACTGAAAAATTGCGTTCCACTAAATGCGTTCCATTTTTGGTAACCACACGCGAATCAGCGAGAACAGGCGATCCAGGTCAATGGGCTTGGCCAGGTAATCATTGGAGCCCGCTTGCAAGCAGCGCTCCTGATCGTCCTTCATGGCTTTGGCCGTCACCGCAATGATTGGCAGCTTGCGCCAGCGCGGGTCCTTGCGGATCTCGATGGTGGCTTCGAAACCATCCATCTCCGGCATCATCACGTCCATCAATACCAGATCGATATCCTCGACTTCATTCAGTCTTTCAATCGCTTCACGGCCGTTCCGGCCGATGACCACGACTGCACCCTTTTGCTCCAGGGCACTGGTGAGGGCGAAGATGTTGCGTACATCGTCGTCCACCAGCAGCACCTTGCGACCCTCGAAAACCTTGTCGCGACTGCGCGCGGTCTTGAGCATCCTCTGGCGTTCATGGGACAACCCGGATTCGACTTTGTGCAGAAAGAGTGTCACCTCATCCAGCAAACGCTCGGGCGAGCGCGCGCCCTTGATGATGATCGAGCGCGAATACTTGCGCAGGTCGGCCTCTTCGTCCCGAGTCAGGTTGCGCCCGGTGTAGACGATCACCGGCGGGAACGAGCAGATATCTTCCATGGACATGCGCTTGAGCAGGTCGTTGCCGAGCATGTCCGGCAGCTTCAGGTCGATGATCATGCAATCGAAAATCGTCGTGCGCAGCAGGTCCAGGGCATCTTGTGCCAGGCCAACGGCAGTGATCTCGATGTCATCGTCGCCGATCAGCCGGGCAATGCTGTCGCGCTGCAGATCATCGTCTTCGACCAGCAGGACGCGTTTGACTTTCTGGGTCAGCTTGGCCTCAAGGCGGGCAAACACGTCCTTGAGTTCTTCGCGGGTAGTCGGCTTTACCGCATAACCGATGGCGCCCATGTGCATCGCGGCTTCGACACGGTCTTCCACCGAAATCACATGCACCGGAATGTGCCGGGTTTCAGCGTGTTCCTTCAGGCGTTGCAATACGGTCAGCCCGGAATGATCCGGTAAGCGCATGTCCAGCAGAATGGCGTCCGGGATGAACTCCCTGGCCAAGTCGTAACCCTCGTCCGCCCCGTGCGCCACCAGGCACTGATAACCCAGCTCATGCGCCAGGTCGTAAAGGATATTGGCGAAGTTCGGCTCGTCTTCCACCACCAGAATGCAGCGGGTGGCGAATGGCGCCTTGGTGCGATCGTCGTCGAAACGCGGAATTTCAACTTCGGCGATCAACGGCACCAGCGCGGCGGGCGTCACTCTAGGTGTAATGGCAACCGGCGTGGCTCTCATCGGCTCGACAGGTTCCTCGCCCGGTTCGACGTATTGCTGCGGCAAAACCAGCGTAAACACACTGCCCTGCCCCGGCTCGCTGGTGACACTGATTGAACCGCCGAGCAAGGTCGCCAGGTCACGGGAAATCGACAAGCCCAGGCCGGTGCCGCCGTAACGGCGATTGGTGGTGCCATCGGCCTGGCGGAAGGCTTCGAAAATGCTGTCCTGCTGATCCGCGGCAATGCCAATCCCTGAATCGCGAATGATAAAGGCGATACCGTCGCTGGGCTGACTGGCGACCGTCAGGCTGACCGTGCCTTTTTCGGTGAATTTCACCGCGTTGGACAGCAGGTTCTTGATGACCTGCTCCAGACGTTGGCGATCGGTGAAGATCATCATCGGCGCACCGGCCTGCACCTCGACCTGGAAATCCAGTTTCTTGTCTGCAGCCAATGGCTGGAACATCCCGCGCAAGCCATCCACCAGACGCGCAACGCTGGTGTTCTCCGGTCGCATTTCAAGCTTACCGGCCTCGACCTTGGAAATGTCGAGAATATCGTTGATCAAGTTGAGCAAATCATTGCCGGCGGAGTAAATCGACTCGGCAAACTTGACCTGCTCGGCGCTGAGGTTTTCCTGGGGGTTTTCCGCCAGCAAACTGGCCAGGATCAATGAGCTGTTCAGCGGCGTGCGCAACTCGTGGGACATGTTGGCGAGGAATTCAGACTTGTACTTGCTCGAGCGCTGCAACTCTTCGGCGCGTTCTTCGAGTTGAGTCTGGGCCTGATTGAGCTCGGTGTTCTTCAGGTCCATGGCGTCGCGCTGCTCCGCCAGGATCTGCGCCTGTTCGGCGAGCTGCTCATTGGTTTGTTCAAGCTCGACCTGCTGGGTCTCCAGATGCGCCTGAGACTCCTTGAGAATCCGCGACTGCTCTTCCAGTTCTTCGTTGGCGCTCTTGAGTTCTTCTTGCTGAACCTGCAGCTCTTCATTGAGCTGCTGGGTTTCGGCCAGTACTTCCTGCAGGCGCTGACGATAGCGAGCGGCCTCGATGGACGTGCCGATGTTGCCGGCAATCAGCTCAAGCAATTCGACATCGCGGTCCGTCAGCGGGCGCAGGAAGCCCAGTTCGATCACACCGTTGACGCGATCGTCGTCACTGGTCGGCACCACCAGCACGCTATGCGGCAGACCTTCGCCCAGGCCGGAGCTGACCTTGAAGTAATCGCTCGGTACGTCATCGAGACGAATCAAGCGAGCCTGGTTCGCTACCTGGCCGACAATGCCTTCATCGCTGTAAATCTGCTGTTCGCGCGCTTCCTGCTCGCGGGAGAAACCGTAAGAGGCAATGCGCTTGAGACCGCCGTGTTCTTCACGGACATAAATGGCTGCTACGGCGGTGCCCAGGTACTGCGCGCAGAACTGCAGAATGTTGCGCCCCAGCAGATTAAGCGACAGTTGCCCCAGCACTTGTTCGGCCAGTTCGGTCTGGCCATTGCGCAGCCAGGCCTGCTGTTCCAGGCGACGAGCGCTGGCCTGTTGTCCGGCGAGGTTGGCGCTGTAACTTTGCGAAAGGTTGAGCAAATCCCGACGGCCAATGTAGGCCAGCAATGCGCTGATCCCGGCGATGAACAACAGGTAAAGGCTGATGCTCCAGATCGTGGTGCGGCGCACTTCCTCGTTACGCGTGGCGCGTAACTGCTGCTCCATGTCGATCACATCTTCGAATTGCTTGCGGATCTCATCGGTCAGCCGCTTGCCGCGCCCGGCCTTGACCACGCTGCGGTAATCGCCGCTGGATCGCTGCAATTCAATGATTGTCTGCGCGTAAGTGGCCCACTCATTCTGCAAGGCCTGGAGCCGGTGCAGGCGGTCGGTTTGCACCGGGTTGTCCGCGGTCAGTTCGATCAAGGTATTTAGGGCGACTGCGATTCGCGGCTTGGCCGTTTCGTAGGGTTCAAGGAAGTGCTCGTCGCCAGTGAGCAGGAAGCCGCGCATACCGGTTTCCAGATCGACAGTCAGCTTGATCGATTCATTGGCGTTACTGATCACCCGGTCGGTGTGCTCGACCCACTGAATCACCGACAGCAGGTAAGTGATCAGCGAAACAAAGAACACTGCACTGAGCACGCCGACACCCAACGGCAGGCTGACGTTGCGGCTCAGGAGTTTACGGAATCGTTGCTCATCAACCGAAGACGCGGATGTCATGGGGGAGCCCTTGTCGAACTGTTGAAAACCAAGGAGTTTGCCCCAAAAGCGCCGGATTGATCCAATTTTCTGACACCTTTTCCAGCAAAATCCTACATTCCACTGCTCCAGCGCAAGGGAGCGGTTATCCTTGCCAACACGTGTACGGCTATTCTTTTTTCTACCGCGTGGGAACTTGTCGGGTTCCGTCACTTACTCAAGCAAGAGCCCGGCGATTTCGATCGACCGACAACCGCGAATTCAACCTCCGAGAACCCCACTATGTCCGCCACCGCGTCCATCATCCTTGTAGTCGAAGACGACGCCATCGTGCGCATGCTGATTGTAGATGTGCTGGAGGAACTCGAATTCAAGGTGCTCGAGGCCGATGGCAGCGAACAGGCGCTGGAGTTTCTCAATGATGAAGATCAGTACATCGATTTGATGATGACAGACGTTGGTTTGCCGGTGATGGACGGCCGTGAATTGGCCACCCAGGCGCGGATGCTGCGCCCCGAGCTGCCGATCCTGTTTGCCAGCGGCTATGCCGAAAGCATTGATGTGCCAGCAGGCATGCACGTGATCGGTAAACCGTTTTCCATTGATCAGTTGCGCGACAAGGTTAAAGGCATGCTGAGCTGAGACAGTTGAACCGGGGCTCTTGGCCCTCTCCACTTTTCTGCATAAACCGACGTAAGGTCGCATTTTTCGGCGTTTTTGGGCTCCGACCTGTCAACTCTGACAGTAGAAATGGCCTCCCGCCTGGCGTTTGATTGGACCGGTAATTCCCACTCATAAGGAACCGAGTCCATGCCGAGTCGAACCGAACGCTACGCACGTTATTTGAAAATTAGCGGATTATTGCTGATGCTCAGCGCCGGATATGGCTGCCAGTCAGCCTCTTCCGACAATCCCCAGCACTGCTTTGAACAGAGCGGACAGGCGTTCAGCGAAGTGTTGAGCTGCTATCGCAAAGCCCAAGCGACGCAACCGCTGCGCTACATCAGTAAGGGACAAGAGCAACAGCCCGGCGTCAACATCCGCCGCTTCGAGCTGACGTCACAGTCCTGGGACCAGGGCGGTCAAGTCGCCCCGGCAAACTGGACCCATGGAGTCGATCTGTACATTCCCGACAACGTCAAGGGTACGCGTGCCGTGTTGGTCGCCAACGACGGCGTCAACAACCCTTTGCCCGGTGAGTCTCCGGGAGCACCCAACAACTTTTCGCAGCAAACACTGCTCAACATTGCCCGGCAAACCGGTTTGATCGTAGTGGCTGTCAGCAATGTCCCCAACCAGTACTTGACCTACAGCGATGACGGCGTGCCGCGCACAGAAGATGGCAGCGTTGCTCACAGCTGGAAACTATTCATGCAGGCCCCGGAACAACAGCCCTTTATGTCGCTGCATGTGCCAATGATGGAATCGCTGGTCAAGGCCATGGACCTGGCCCAAAAGGAAACGCAGCCAGGTCAGGTGGTGAGTTTTCTTGCCACCGGCGCGTCGAAACGCGGTTGGGCGGTATGGCTGTCCGCCCTTGCGGACTCACGCGTCGATAGCATCGTGCCGTTTGTCATCGACGTCTTGAACACGGACAAAGTGTTCGACCAGACGTATCTGGCCTACGGCGGTAACTGGCCACTGGCGTACGTCGACTACTACTTGCAAGGCGTGATAGCCCAACGCAAGAGCGAGCCGTTCAAGAAGCTGATGCAGGTCGAAGATCCGATGACCTATCGGAATCTGTCCGGCTACATCGACCGCCTGAAGATCCCGAAATACATTGTCAACGCCAGTGGCGATGACTTCTTCATCCCGGATGCTTCACGCCAGTATTTTCCAGACCTGCCGGGTGACAACACACTTCGGGTCATTCCCAATTCCGCCCACGATGTGCGGGCGTTTGTTGAAGCGAACCTGATTCCTTATATCAAGCGGCGGCAGACCGGCAACACCGCACCGAGGTTAAAGGCACAGGAACAGCGCCTGGACGCCACATCGACCCAGTTGCACCTGACCTTGTCCGAAATGCCGATCAGGATGACCCAGTGGACAGCCCACAACCCGAAGGCCCGGGACTTCAGGTACAACTGCGGCGTGCGCTATACCGCAGCACAGTTGCCGGCCTCAATGGACGTCCAGACGACTCTCCGCGCTCCCAAGGTGGGTTGGAGCGCAGAGTTCTTCGAAGCTGAGTACGCGGACGGCGTTGTCGAAACGACGATGGTCAAGGTGCTTCCGGATACGTATCCGAATCAGGCGCCACCCGCCGATGAGGCGTTTTGCAGAACGCTACCCGGCACCCAGGGTCAGTAAATCAAGACGCGACAATCTCACTCTTTTGCTCTGTGGGGTTGTCGTGTTTTCTTGACTGTTAAAGTCAAAAGCATAATTTAAAAATGTAACAAACCACCTGTCCTCTTGCCAGTTATAGCGAAGAGATCTTTACACCAGAACAACATAACAGCCAACTAAAGCCGTCATTATTTTCACACAAATGCAACACACACTTACATACGCCAACTTGCTATCACTCAAACATTAAAAGAGGATACCTCAAACATACAACCCAGAAATAGATGAATTTACCATGAGCACTATAAATACAGTTAACACCTTTCAAAGACACTTATCCAGACCTTCTGTTTATATCCCGCCCCAAGATCACAACAGCCAAAAAGACAATATAGAACGCCTGGAATTTCTCGACAAATTAAAGCGTCGAGCGCAAGACCACAGTCATTCCAAGGAAGTCACCCTGGAAGGTGCCTTCATCTCCCTGGAGTCTGGCTCATCGCTAGAAGAAGCTCTCCAGCCCGCAAGAGTCATGTTGCGAAACATGGTCGAAAAAGCCTCTTTCAAAAACCTTTTGATGAAACTCCGGCTGTCCGAAGATTCACGGTTTGAAGTAACCGCTAATGGTCAGATCAAGGCACACCACGCAGGCAGAACCCAGAGTTTCGAGGATGCATTCAAGCTGGTTCCGGATCTGAACGATGATCTTGTTGTATTGGTTGAAATGGCGCAATTGACCGGTGACGTCGTCACCCTTGATGACCAAGTCAGCATGACTCAATGGTTGAGATTCCATCGTTACCTCCTCCCTCGGACGGTCATCGATGCCCAGAACCTGATTGCCTTCCTGGAACAGCGACATCCCGTCAGTCCGCCATTCGGCAATTATTGGGAAATGGTAAAGGTCGGGGAAAACAATCCGCTCACCATGTCATCAGCACAGTGCAGCCGGCTTCAAGCACTTATCAAGGAACACACCAAGGGCGCGTCATTATTGGAACATCTGTCAGACACTATTCTGGGTGGACGATCCACGCCCTTCAAACGATCTGATGCGGAGTATTATCTGAAAACACTTGTTTCCAGCTCCATTGCTCTAATCTGGGCAAACAGTTTTGTACGGGACCTGGATTGGTATGGTGCGCAAGATAATCAGCCCTTATCGGATGAGTCTCTCCAGCAAATACTTTTGACCGCGCTACTGCTGGATCTCCATCCGATGGTCGGGGAGCAAGAGCCGCGTAATCAAGTGGCCGGTTTTGACCTCTATGCGGCCCAACACATAGAGAAGTCTTTCGCCAGTGTTCAAACGGAATTCGAAAGACATCTGATCAATAACCACCGAATCACTGAACACAACGCGGCACTGGCCTCGCATTTATTGTTGGCCGGCACCGCGCCGGAGTTCCTGGTCAAGGACTTGCCGCCTACTCTGCTATTAGGCACCCCGCAATGGGTTGATTACTGCCGGACCATCGCGGTACAGGAAATCATTTCACCGGGATCGTCGCGCGCAATGACCCATGCGCAAATACAACACCTGATGAAGTCCAACTCAGTCACCGAGTCGCAACAGGCACTCAATGCCTTGGCTGCTGTGGATCCAGTGATCGACTGGGCGTTGCTCAACGGTATCGTCACCCATAATGAAGTGAACCGGTCGGCCAAGGATTCGCTTGAAGTGGCAGTAGCCGCTTACGCCCGCCATGCGAAAACCTTTGCTGAAACGGCTGAAACGTTGTCTCGCCCCTTGCCGACCCGCAAGAGCGTCGCCCTGGACATCCTCAAGCAAGTCGCCAAGGGATGCACCTATCTTGAAGATGACGTCCTTCACCAAACGAACAATCGATTACTGGCAGACGCCTATGCCAAACTGTTTCTTATATCCCCTGTAGAACTGCACATGTCCAACGACCTGCAGACAGGTGATTGGGACTTGAAGCATGGAGAGAGTATTTATAAAGCGTTCCCCAAGATGCTCCCCAATCTGATTTCTCCGGATGGAGAGTTTTACCGTCAATTCAATCGAAACTATGTGTCACATGTGCAGGCCATGAGTACGCATCTGAAACTGGCCCTTTCATCCTTGCCGCTTCCTGATCGGGCGCGACTGCTGCGCGGACAGGTGACGATATTCTCTGTACGGCCTTCAGTCGCCACGCTTCATCCGATCACCCGCCCCCCCATGAATCCAATATCGTCAACCCTTGACGCCATACTGAAAGTGACGAATCGGGTTCCCATGGAGAGTCAGAAAGACAAAGAGCAGGCGACCGGTCGTTACGGCGTGGTGATGTGTACCTACTTCGAAGGACGACTGAGTTGTTATGAGCTGTTCACCTTGCACGGAGTCTGCCGCGAAAACACCGAACTGGCCGAGCTGATCGAAAGGGAGAAGCTGTTACATACAAGCCCCCCCAGTAGTGGAAAAAACCACTCCCACCCGGCACCGGTGCATCAACTGCCCACGGACATCGAGTGCTACACCCATGGAGTCACACCTGGCCTCGTCAATACCAGTCGTGGTGTCATTGAAAAAATCGGCGAACTATCAGCGACACGCCTGCCTTCGAACATTGAAAGCAAAGGCTATTACCAAAGTTTCTATTCAAGTGAATTCGACCCGCTCGTGAACTTCGTGCTCAAACACCGGCCAATCGCAACCTACGATGAGTTGGTAAACGAATGTTGGGGGCAAACCCCGCTGGAGGCATTGCGTGCAGAACGTGAAGAAGCGTTGAATACGTTTCTCAATATTGTCGTACCGTTCAAATCATGCATCGAAGACATCAGTTCAGACGATCTGGATCGACAGTTCCAAGGAGTAGCTGCCTGCACCCTGGAAGCTGCGATGACACTTCTGTTGGTGGTCGGGGCCATCGCTAAGGTAGCCAGTCTCGCCGCCAGAAGCATGACCCTTGCAACGAAAGCCAGCGCCATGGCCAAGACTGGCCTGGGCCTGGTGAGCAGCTTGCTAAATCCGCTGGATGGCGTTACAGATTTGCTTATAGGTGGCGCGAAACTGTTGCGCAAAGGTTTTAACGGGAGTGTTGCGGCCCTGGAAAACGCGACTTCCGATCTTCGCCGGTTGACAGGTCAGACTCAATTCGAGCAATTGGCCAGAGCCGGCGATCCAGACATCATTCGTATCGGAACCTGGCGCCCCGTGGAATCTTCGAAAGACCTTTTCCGGGTCTGGGGTATACGCCAGAACGACCATTGGTACGCACTCAACCGGCACGGACAGCCATGGGGAGCGAAGCTCAACAACTTCGAACCAGCAAAAATCTGGCATATGCTCAAGCTGGATAAGCTGATGCCGGCATCCTACACCCGTAAACTGCTCAAGGACGCGTTACCCGCCTCTAGAGCAAAGGTCGACGATGCTATCAGAGTTTTGACGGACGCATCACTTGATACCGACTCTGGGAAGATTGTGAAACTGCTGATGGGTGACAACTCCAGTCAAGGTCGACGCAAAGTTCTGAATCACCTGAACGAAGTAAAAAAAGATATTGCCAACGTCACACCCGACAACTTTATCCTGGACACCGCCGAGTCGCAAAGTTATGCAGCTCTGAACCCGGACTTATATGCAGAATGGGCACGCGCAACCCCGAAGGAAGCAGCCCAAAAGAAGTTCATGCGCATCTATAGCCATAATTTCAATCGCCAGTTCCGTACCGAAGGCTATAGCCATGATGTACTCGCCGATGACATTGTTCATGAGTTGTTTCATGGAGCCCCCAACACACTGGATCACTCCTATGCCCACCATCCAATCTCTGGACGCCAAGGTAACTACCAACGACTGGATGTTGCTCCGCTGATTAACCTGGCATCCGGCCACCTGCGTGATCCGGGTACGCTGAAATTGATCGACAAGGCCAACGCTTTCAATAATGCGGATTCGTTCGCACTGACCACATCACTGCTTAGCCAGTTATCGAAAGATTCAGCTGCGTACCGGCGAAACATTGAGACGATGTCGAAGGCGCTCGAAAGAAGCCAGAACGGTTACATCGGATGGGAGGTTGTTGTGAAGTTGAATCCGGTTTAAGCCACACGATCTGCCGCAGGACAGGCCTGCGGCAGATTGGCTGAATGGAAACAACTGACTGTGGTTTAATTGCGCGCTTTTCCGACGCCCAGTGCCCGCATCAAGGAATGCCCCATGAGTCAGCCCTCCTCCACCAAAGTCCTGGTCATTGGTTACGTCTGGCCCGAGCCCCGCTCTTCGGCGGCCGGCGGGCACATGATGCAAATTCTCGAGACCTTCTTGCAGCAAGGCTGGGACATTACTTTCAGTAGCCCCGCCGGCACCGGTGAACACCGGGCAGACCTGACGGTCTTGGGTATTCGCGAAGTCCCGATCGAATTGAACAACAGCAGTTTCGACACGTTCATCAGCGAACTGGCCCCGGATATCGTTCTGTTCGATCGGTTCATGATGGAAGAACAGTTCGGCTGGCGCGTCGAGAAACACTGCCCCGACGCCTTGCGCGTGCTTGAAACCTCCGACCTGCAAAGCCTGCGAGATGCCCGCCATCAACGCCTCAAGGAGCGCTTGAAGGTTAGTGACGACGCCAATGACTTCAATGAACTGTTCGCGCCGGCGTTACGTGAGGAGTTCGAATTCATGGCCGAGACCGATCTGGCTAAACGGGAAATCGCAGCGATTTATCGTTGCGACTTGAATCTGATGGTTTCCGAAGTGGAGATCGAGTTGCTGGTCGAGCAATTCAAGCTGCCGCACCACTTGCTGCATTGGTGCCCGCTGATGGTCGATCTACTGAGCGAGCCACCGGTTTCTTTTGAAAACCGCGCGCACTTTCTCAGCATCGGCAACTTCCGTCATGCGCCCAACTGGGATGCGGTGCTCTGGATGAAAACCACTATCTGGCCGCTGATCCGCCAACAACTGCCAACGGTTCAATTGCACGTTTACGGTGCTTACACACCGCCCAAAGCGACTGCGTTGCACAACCCCGGCCAGGGTTTTCATGTAATGAACTGGGCGGAAGATGCATTAAAAGTCATGTCTGGCGCACGGATTTGCCTGGCCCCCCTACGCTTCGGTGCCGGCATCAAAGGCAAAATTGTCGACGCCATGTTGTGTGGCACGCCCACGATCACAACGCCAATCGGCGCAGAAGCGATGCATGGCGAACATCTCTGGCCGGGGGCTGTGACCCGCACAGCACAGGCGTTCGCCGATTGCGCGGTTCAGCTGTACAAGGACGAGGCTCTGTGGACGGACGCCCAATCCCAAGGGAAGACATTGCTGGCCGATCGTTATCGACAATCGGAACATGGTCCGGCGCTGATCGAAAAGTTGTTGTATTGCCAACAACACCTGGCTCAACTTAGAAGCGATAACTTTACGGGAAGCATGTTGCGCCATCACCACCATAAAAGTACGCAATACATGGCGCAATGGATTGAAGCGAAGAATCGAAATCCGTTATAACACTTACGCCAATAACAAACATTTTGCATTATCACTGTTATTGACCAAGCCTAATACCACCTCTATAAATACCCAACCGAACTTAACTTGATCAGTTAAGTTCGGCCCAACTACCCACTCCTCAATAAATCAATGCAAGGACGCATTAAATGGACAACTTTGTTCAGAATAATTACACACTTAACAACTGGATGGGCGCTACTCCGGCAATTGATACATTGTCGCTCTGCGAATTGACGCTGCCAGGCACTCATAACGCGGGCAGCGATTGGAAAGCATCCTGGCCGCTGATTCCAGGCGCGCACTGGCTGGCCTGTCAGCACGAATCGTTTTATGCCCAACTGAATCACGGTTCTCGTGCGCTCGATATCCGTTTAATGTACGACGCCAACGCGCTGGGACCCGGAAAATACTGCATTCATCACAACGGTTACCGTAATGGTCGTACCGTGGGGAACCTTCTATTCGACGTAGAAATATTCCTTGATGAGAACCCCAACGAATTCATTATCTTGGACTTTCATGAACTGAAGGGGGATCAGTTTGATTTCGCTTACTTCAACACCTTGATGGAGCTCCTCGTCGGCGATCGCATTATCCCCACCAAAAACCGGTCTCTGAGTCTTCGTCAACTCAAACAAATCAGCTCCAGGCAAAGAATTTTGGTCGCGGCCCCTTGGAACAGAGCGCTTGATCAAAATGTATTTCACGAGCAGATCGGGCACAAATGGTCTGGCAGCGGCATCACCAATACCGCGGAGTTGGAAAAGCACATTATTAATGTGCTGAAATACCCGCCGGGCACATGGGAACCGTGGTCGCTTTCCGCCACCAGTTACAGCGCTCTCGGTGGCCCCGTGGATATCCATGACGAGCTTAATTCCTGGTTCGATCCGAAGAAAAGCGACTGGGCGTCAAAGTGCAACATCATCAATGTCGATTTCATTGAAGAGTCCAACATTGTCTCTTATTGCCGAACTGTAAACCTGGCGAAAGCGAGCAAGCGAAATTAACAATTTCCGCGCCATCAAATAGCTATTCTTGTGTAAGTGTTTCCGACGCTGGCAATACTGCCACGTACTTCTATGCTGGGTCATGACATCCGACACATGAACTTCTTCTCCCCACGGATGGGGCGAATCAACGACAAGGAACTGTCATGACCCGCAATACAGCAACCGCACTCGACAAACAGAAATGGATGAGCAACGCACTGGAAATCGGCCGATTGAGGCTGACCGACATCGTCTGGCCCGGCACGCACAACGCCGGCATGGACAAAAAAGCGCCAAACTATGAGGTGGTGCTCGGCAACTGGACGACGTGCCAGAACGACTCATTTGCCTGGCAACTGGCCAACGGTGCACGGGCGTTCGATATCCGGCTTGGCTGTACCGCCGGCCCGGTAGTACCGGTGTTCTACTTCCATCACAACGGCTATCAGTCTCACCGCATTTTTGATGAACTGATCGACGCGGTGACGACATTCCTCGACCGAAACCCGGACGAATTCATCGTCCTCGACTTCCACCAGTTAGGGGATGCAGCGAAGCCTTTCGACTACCAACAATTCAATGATTTTCTGATGCGCAGCCTGGGTTCGCGCTTGATCCGTCCTTCGGATGCGCTCAGTACCGTGGAACAGCTCAAGCGCGCCAGCTCGCAGCGCCGCATTGTCATGGCAGCGCAGACGAAGCCCGGGCTGGACCGTGAGTATTTCTGGCCGTATATACCTCACAAATGGAACGGCAAGGTATTCACCGACACCAGCGATCTGCAATCGCATATCCAGACCACCCTTGTGGGGGCGCCTTACGATACATTTCTCTGGTCTTTGCCGGCGACGTGCTATTCGCTGTTGGGTGGCCCGCAGCACATCAAAAACCAAATCAACGACTGGTTCCACACCACCCGCGACTGGGTCACCCGTTGCAGTATTATCAGCACAGATTTTTTTGACGAGGCGGATATTGTCCGCTACTGCTGGAGCGCCACCAGCATGAAAGCGATTTACGGAGACAGGTTGCACCAGCGGGCCTAAGCGAAAGTCGTGGCAGGCTGGCACAGCAGGCGCCAAAAGAGGCATGATCCGACAGCGATAACAAGAAAAGCGCCCTGACATGACCCGAACAGCCCGCGTGACAGACCCCTCCTACGAACTGATGGACGACCACAACGGGTTGTCCATCATCTACCGCCAGCACGGTTTTCCTTGCCCGTTGGTGCGTTGGCATTTTCACAAGGAATACGAACTGCACCTGATCGTCGCCAGCTCCGGCAAAGTGTTCATCGGCGACTACATCGGTAACTTCTATCCAGAATCGCTATTCCTCACCGGCCCCAACCTGCCCCACAACTGGATCAGCCAGGTGGCCGAAGACGAAGTGGTGCCCAAGCGCGACATGCTGGTCAACTTCACGGATGAGTTATTCGACAGCGGCCACTTGGTGTTTGCCGAGCTCAAAACGCTGGCGCCGCTGTTGGAGCGCGCCCAGTACGGCATCGAGTTTCGCTGCAAGCGCACCATCCGCCAGGCCATGACCTTGATGCAGCGCATCGCCGATACCCAAGGCGTGACGCGCCTCGGACACTTTTTCATTCTGTTGGAGTTGCTGGCGGCTTCTGACGACTATCAGTTGCTGTCCGGGGCCACGACGCCGCAATTGGCCGACGAGCACAATATCGATCGCACCAACCGGGCGGTGGATTACATCTTTGCGCATTACGCTCGGGAACTGCCGCTGGAAGAAGTCGCCGAGCACTTGGGCATGAAGTCGACTTATTTCAGCCGAGTGTTCAAGCAAGCCACTGGCCGCTGCTTCATCGAGTTCGTCAATCGCCTGCGCATCAGCAAATCCTGCGAGCTGCTGGCCGATGGCAACAAACCGGTAACCGACGTGTGTTTCGAGTCGGGCTTCAACAATATTTCCAACTTCAATCGGCGGTTTCAGCAACTCAAGGGCATGACGCCGTCGCACTACCGGCGGTTGGCGGTGCAACGGCTGACCGAGCAAAATCTCGGGTAAAGAAAGATCAAAAGATCGCAGGCTTCGCCAGCTCCTACAGGGGATCGCATTCGAATGTAGGAGCTGGCGAAGCCTGCGATCTTTTGATCTTGGAGCCCGAAAACCTGTACGGAATCCATAGGGTCTAACCGCTAAAAAGCCGTTCCCTGCACCTCTCCCTCCAAACCTCAGTGCAAAATAGTATCGATCCAAGTGCGATGGATGATTTGTCACGTCATCAATTGAAGGCTGTAATCAGTGCACATTCTTCCTGCCGTCGGAAGACACAAAAACAATAACTGTCCTTCTGTAACCCGTCGGGTGCAGAAAAGGAGTGCACGATGCAACCTTCTGTAAAAGCTCTGCTTGCCCTCACCTGCATGACCCTCAGCAGCGTCAGCCTCGGCGCCCAGACCCTGACCATCGCCACCGTCAACAACAGCGACATGATCCGCATGCAAAAACTCTCGAAAACCTTCGAGGCCGAGCATCCGGACATCAAGCTCAATTGGGTGGTGCTGGAAGAAAATGTCCTGCGCCAACGCCTGACCACCGACATCGCCACTCAGGGCGGACAGTTCGATGTACTGACCATTGGCATGTACGAAGCCGCACTCTGGGGCGCCAAAGGTTGGCTGGAGCCGATGAAGGACTTGCCGGCCAGTTACGCCCTCGACGACGTGTTCCCATCGGTGCGTGAAGGCCTGTCGGTCAAGGGTTCGCTGTATGCCTTGCCCTTCTACGCCGAAAGCTCCATCACCTATTACCGCACCGATCTGTTCAAGGAGGCCGGGTTGACCATGCCCGAGCACCCGACCTGGACCCAGATCAGCGACTTCGCCAGCAAACTCACCAATAAGGATAAAGAACAGTACGGCATTTGCCTGCGCGGCAAGGCCGGCTGGGGCGAGAACATGGCGCTGATCACCACCGTCGCCAATGCCTATGGTGCGCGCTGGTTCGATGAGCAGTGGAAACCGGAATTCATCGGCCCCGAGTGGAAAAACGCGCTGAACTTCTACGTCGACACCATGAAAAGATCCGGCCCGCCGGGTGCGTCGAGCAACGGCTTCAACGAAAACCTGGCGCTGTTCAACAGCGGCAAGTGCGCGATCTGGGTCGATGCCAGCGTCGCCGGTTCCTTCGTCACCGACAAAACCCAAAGCAAGGTCAGCGACCACGTCGGCTTCACCTACGCTCCGCACGAAACCACGGACAAAGGCTCGGCCTGGTTGTATTCCTGGGCGCTGGCAACTCCGACCAGTTCCAAGGCCAAGGACGCCGCGAAAACCTTCAGCGCCTGGGCCACTTCCAAGGAATATGGCGCTTTGGTTGCCGAGAAAGACGGCATTGCCAACGTACCGCCAGGTACTCGCGCTTCGACGTACAGCGATGAGTACATGAAGGCTGCGCCGTTCGCCAAAGTGACCCTTGAATCCCTGAAAGCCGCGGACCCGAGCAAGCCGACTCTCAAGCCCGTGCCGTACATCGGCATCCAGTTGGTGACCATTCCTGAATTCCAGGCCGTGGGAACCCAGGTCGGCAAATTGTTCTCGGCAGCGCTGATCGGCCAGACCACGGTCGACCAGGCCCTGACCGCTGCCCAGTCAACCACCGAACGTGAAATGAAGCGCGCCGGTTACCCCAAGTAACCCGCGCAACCCATGTGGGAGCGGGCTCCCTCGCCACACAAGCCCGCTCCCACACTGGATCTTCATTTGTCTGTTCATTATCGGTTCTATCGCCATGAATATTTCAACTGCCAAAGCTCACATGGACATTCCCCAACCGGTGCGTAAAAGCCGGTTGGCCAACCCCGGCTGGTTTCTGGTCAGCCCCTCGGTGGCATTGTTGCTGCTGTGGATGATCGTGCCGCTGGGCATGACCGTTTACTTCTCGCTGATCCGCTACAACCTGCTCTATCCCGGTGAAAACGAGTTCGTCGGGCTGGAGAACTTCAGCTACTTCCTCAGCGACTCGGGTTTCCTGCCCGGCGCTACCAACACCTTGTTGCTGGTCGGCAGCGTGCTGCTGATCAGCGTGGTGTTCGGCGTGTTGATCAGTGCGCTGCTGGAGGCCAGTGAGTTTCTCGGTCGCGGCATCGTGCGGGTGATGTTGATTTCGCCGTTCTTCATCATGCCCACCGTCGGTGCGCTGATCTGGAAGAACCTGATTTTCCATCCGGTGTCGGGGATTCTCGCCTACGTCTGGAAGTTGTTCGGCGCGCAGCCGGTGGACTGGCTGGCGCACTACCCGCTGCTGTCGATCATCATCATTGTGTCCTGGCAATGGCTGCCCTTCGCGATCCTGATCCTGATGACCGCCATGCAGTCCCTCGACCAGGAACAGAAAGAAGCCGCGCGCCTCGACGGTGCCGGGCCGATTGCGATTTTCTGGCACCTGACCCTGCCGCACCTGGCACGACCGATTGCCGTAGTGGTGATGATCGAAACTATCTTCCTGCTCTCGGTGTTCGCCGAAATCTTCACCACCACCAACGGCGGCCCCGGCTACGCCTCGACCAACCTCGCCTACCTGATCTACAACCAGGCGCTGGTGCAGTTCGACGTCGGCATGGCGTCCGCCGGTGGCTTGATCGCGGTGGTGATCGCCAACATCGCAGCCATCGTGCTGGTGCGCATGATCGGCAAAAACCTGACAGACAAAGCCTGAGGCCTGCGCCATGACCCTTCAACAATCCCGCCGTCTGCAAAGCCTGCTGCTCGGCACCTTGGCCTGGGCCATCGCGATCCTGATCTTCTTCCCGATCTTCTGGATGGTGATGACCAGTTTCAAAACCGAAATCGATGCGTTCGCCACGCCGCCGCAGTTCATCTTCACGCCCACGCTGGAGAACTACCTGCACATCAACGAGCGCAGCGACTACTTCAGCTTCGCCTGGAACTCGGTGGTGATTTCCTTCAGCGCTACGGCTCTGTGCCTGCTGATCGCGGTGCCGGCGGCGTACTCGATGGCGTTCTACGAAACCCAGCGCACCAAAGGCACGCTGCTGTGGATGCTCTCCACCAAGATGCTGCCGCCGGTGGGCGTGCTGATGCCGATCTACCTGCTGGCCAAGAGCTTCGGCCTGCTGGACACGCGGATCGCACTGATCGTGATCTACACGCTGATCAACCTGCCGATCGTGGTCTGGATGATTTACACCTACTTCAAAGACATCCCCAAAGACATCCTCGAAGCCGCGCGCCTCGACGGTGCCACGCTGTGGCAGGAAATGGTCCGGGTGCTGCTGCCGATTGCCAAGGGCGGGCTGGCGTCCACGGTGTTGCTGTCGCTGATCCTGTGCTGGAACGAGGCGTTCTGGTCCTTGAACCTGACCTCGTCGAAAGCCGCACCGTTGACCGCATTGATTGCCTCCTACTCAAGTCCCGAAGGTCTGTTCTGGGCCAAGTTGTCGGCGGTGTCGACCCTGGCCTGCGCGCCGATCCTGATCTTCGGCTGGATCAGCCAGAAACAATTGGTCCGCGGCCTGTCGTTCGGCGCCGTGAAATAGCCCTCAAAGAATAAGCACAAAAGGAGCGCCACCATGGCCAACCTGAAAATCAAGAATCTGCAAAAAGGCTTCGAAGGCTTTTCCATCATCAAAGGCATCGACCTGGAAGTGAACGACCGCGAGTTCGTGGTGTTCGTCGGTCCGTCGGGCTGCGGCAAATCCACCCTGCTGCGCCTGATTGCCGGCCTGGAAGAAGTCAGCGGCGGCACCATCGAACTCGATGGCCGCGACATCACCGAAGTCAGTCCCGCCAAGCGCGACCTGGCGATGGTGTTCCAGACCTACGCCCTGTACCCGCACATGAGCGTGCGCAAAAACATGTCGTTTGCCCTCGACCTGGCCGGCGTACCGAAAGCCGAAGTCGAGAAGAAAGTCGGTGAAGCGGCACGCATCCTCGAACTCGGGCCGATGCTCGAACGTAAACCGAAACAGTTGTCCGGCGGACAGCGTCAGCGCGTGGCCATCGGCCGCGCCATAGTGCGCAATCCGAAGATCTTCCTGTTCGACGAGCCACTGTCCAACCTCGACGCCGCCCTGCGCGTTCAGATGCGCCTGGAACTGTTGCGACTGCACAAAGAACTGCAAGCCACGATGATCTACGTGACCCACGATCAGGTCGAAGCCATGACCATGGCCGACAAGGTTGTCGTACTCAATGGCGGCAAAGTCGAACAAGTCGGCTCGCCACTTGATCTGTATCACCAGCCGGCCAACCTGTTTGTCGCCGGGTTCCTGGGCACCCCAAAAATGGGCTTCCTCAAGGGCAAAGTCACCCGCGTCGAAAGCCAGAGCTGCGAAGTGCTGCTGAACGCCGGCACCCGCATCACGTTGCCGCTGAGCGGCGCCAACCTGAGCGTCGGTGGTGCGGTGACCCTGGGCATTCGCCCGGAACACCTGAATCTCGCGCAAACCGGCGACTGCACCTTGCAGGTCACCGCCGACGTCAGCGAACGCCTGGGCAGCGACACCTTCTGCCACGTGGTGACCTCGTCCGGCGAAGCCTTGACCATGCGTGTTCGCGGCGATCTGGCCAGCCGTTATGGCGAGTCGCTGAGCCTGCACCTGGACGCCGAACACTGCCATTTATTCGATGCCGACGGCGTGGCGCTGACCCGCCCGTTGCGCGCTGCGGCCTGATTTTAGAGTGCATGTGATGAAACTGAACAAACAGAACCTCAATCGCCTCGCTCCCGAGGTGGTCCTGCCCGCCTACGCCCTGAGCGACACGCGTCAAGGCATCGCGCACATTGGCGTCGGCGGTTTCCACCGCGCCCATCAGGCGTATTACACCGACGCGTTGATGAATACCGGCGAAGGTCTGGACTGGGCGATTTGCGGCGTCGGCCTGCGCGCCGAAGACCGCCGCGCCCGGGACGATCTCAAAGAACAGGATTTCCTCTTCACCCTGTTCGAACTCGGTGATACCGACGACACCGAAGTTCGGGTGATTGGCGCGATTCGCGACATGCTGCTGGCCGAAGACGGCGCGCAAGCGCTGATCGACAAACTCGCCAGCCCCGAGATCCGTATCGTTTCGCTGACCATTACTGAAGGCGGCTACTGCATCGACGACAGCAACGGCGAGTTCATGGCCCAGCTGCCGCAAATCCAGCACGACCTGGCACACCCGAGCGCACCGAAAACCGTGTTCGGTTATCTCTGCGCCGCGTTGGCCAAACGGCGTGCAACCGGCACGCCCGCATTCACCTTGATGTCCTGCGATAACCTGCCGCACAACGGCGCGGTCACTCGAAAAGCGTTACTGGCTTTCGCCGCCCTGCGCGATGCCGATCTGCGGGACTGGATCGCCAGCAATGTCAGTTTTCCGAACGCGATGGTCGACCGCATCACGCCGATGACCAGCACCGAACACAAGCTGCAATTGCACGATAAACACGCTATCGACGATGCCTGGCCGGTGGTCTGCGAACCCTTCGTGCAATGGGTGCTGGAGGACAAGTTCGTCAACGGTCGTCCGGCCTGGGAAAAGGTCGGCGTGCAGTTCACCGACGACGTCACGCCTTATGAAGAGATGAAGATCAAACTGCTCAACGGCAGTCACCTGGCGCTCACTTATCTGGGTTTTTTGAAGGGTTACCGCTTCGTTCACGAAACCATGAACGATCCGCTGTTCGTGCGCTACATGCGTGCCTACATGGACCTGGACGTGACCCCGCAACTGTCGCCCGTGCCGGGGATTGACCTGACCGAGTACAAGAACACGCTGGAGGCGCGCTTCTCCAACCAGGCGATTGCCGATCAGCTGGAGCGCGTGTGTTCGGACGGTTCGTCGAAGTTTCCCAAGTTCACGGTGCCGACGATCAATCGCTTGATTGCTGATGGGCAGGAGACCAAGCGGACGGCATTAGTAGTAGCGGCTTGGGCGTTGTATTTGAAGGGCGTGGATGAGAATGGCGATACCTACAGCATTCCTGATCCGCGGGCGGCGTTTTGTCAGGCATTGGTGGCGGATGATGCGTTGATCACGCAGCGCTTGTTGGAGGTTGAGGAGATTTTTGGTACGGCGATTCCGCATTCGCCCGAGTTTGTGGCGGCGTTTGAATGGTGCTGTAACAGCTTGCGGGATGTTGGGGTGACAAAAACCCTTGAGCGGGTATTGGCCTAGATTGGTTGAGTGTCAGAGGGAACCACCCCTCACCCTAGCCCTCTCCCCAGGGGGTAGAGGGGACTGACCGAGGTGTTTGCGAGAAATATTGCGACCTGAAAATACCGAGCCGAATTCAGATTTTGAACAGCATAAAGATCGGCCCCCTTTCCCCCTCTCCCCTCTGGGGAGAGGGCTGGGGTGAGGGGTGGTTTTCAGATTAACGTTACAAACCAGCAGGACCGCCCATGGCAAACCAACAACTATTCCTCGGCATCGACTGCGGCACCCAAGGCACCAAAGCCATCATCCTCGACGCCGTCAGCGGTCAGGTGCTGGGCCAGGGTGCCGCCGCGCACAGCCTGATCAGTGGCGCCAACGGCCGCCGCGAGCAAGACACCTCGCAATGGCTGGAGGCCTTCGCGCTGGCCACCCGCCGTGCTTTGCTCGCGGCCAAGGTCGACGGCCAGGACATCCTCGGCATCGGCGTTTCCGGCCAGCAACACGGGTTGGTGCTGCTCGACGATCAGGGCCAGGTGCTGCGTCCGGCCAAACTCTGGTGTGACACCGAATCCACCCCGGAAAACGACCGTCTGCTTGCCCATCTGGGTGGTGAAAAAGGCTCCCTGGAACGCCTCGGCGTTGTGATCGCGCCGGGCTACACCGTCTCAAAACTGCTCTGGACCAAAGAACAACATCCACAGATTTTCGCTCGCATCGCGCGCATCCTGCTGCCCCACGACTACCTCAACTATTGGCTCACCGGGCGCAGTTGCAGCGAGTACGGCGACGCCTCGGGCACCGGTTACTTCAATGTGCGCAGCCGCCAGTGGGATTTGCAGTTGCTGCGTGACATCGATGCCACCGGGCGACTGCAAGCCGCACTGCCCGAGCTGATCGACGCCCACCGAGCCGTCGGCACGATCCTGCCGAGCATCGCCGAACACCTGGGCATCAACCCGCAGGCGCTGGTGTCCAGCGGCGGGGGCGACAACATGATGGGCGCCATCGGCACCGGCAACATCAAGCCCGGCGCTATCACCATGAGTCTCGGTTCATCGGGGACGGTGTACGCCTATGCGGATCAACCGAAGGTCAGTCCGGACGCTTGCGTCGCAACGTTCTGCTCCTCCAGCGGTGGCTGGCTGCCGTTGATCTGCACCATGAACCTGACCAACGCGACCGGGGTGATTCGCGAGTTGTTCGAGCTGGATATCGAACAGTTCAACGGCCTCGTCGCGCAAGCACCCATCGGTGCCGAAGGTGTGTGCATGCTGCCGTTCCTCAACGGCGAGCGCGTCCCCCCCCTGCCCCATGCGACCGGCAGTCTGTTGGGGCTGACGATGAGCAACCTGACTCAGGCCAACCTGTGCCGCGCGGTGGTCGAAGGCACGACCTTCGGTTTGCGTTATGGACTGGACCTGCTGCGCCAGAATGGCTTACAAAGCCGCAGCATCTGCCTGATCGGCGGCGGCTCGAAAAGCCCGGTGTGGCGGCAGATCGTCGCTGACATCATGAACACGCCGGTGATCTGCACCGAACAAAGCGAAGCCGCGGCCCTCGGCGCCGCGATTCAGGCGGCGTGGTGCAAGTCCTGGGCAAACGGGCATGAAGACAGCCTCGCGGACCTTTGCGAGCGTTGCGTGAAACTCGATCCAGCCAGCGAAACCTTGCCGATCGCAGACAATGTGGTGGCCTGTCAGCAGGCCTACGAACGCTATCAACAGCATGTCGCAACCCTTTGAAGAGTGAATAACTATGTACCTGGTGTGTGGCGAAGCGCTGTTCGATTTCTTCAGTGAAGACGACGCCAGCGGCCTGGCTTCAAAAGTGAATTTCAAGGCGATTGCCGGCGGCTCGCCGTTCAACGTGGCGGTGGGTTTGCGCCGTTTGGGCGTGGACGCGGCGCTGTTTGCCGGCCTGTCCACCGACTACCTCGGCCGGCGCTTGCAGCAGGTGTTGCAGGATGAAGGCGTGCGCCCGGATTACCTGGTGGATTTCGCCGCACCTACGACCCTGGCAATGGTTGCCGTCGGTGCCAATGGTTCACCTCATTACAGTTTCCGGGGTGAAGGCTGCGCGGATCGTCAGCTGAAAACCGAGCATCTGCCGGAACTGGGACCTGAGGTGCGCGGCTTGCACATCGGCTCTTTTTCGCTGGTGGTGCAACCGATTGCCGACACGCTGTTGGCATTGGTACAGCGGGAAAGCGGTAAACGCTTGATTAGCCTTGACCCCAACGTGCGGCTCAATCCTGAGCCGAATATCGACCTGTGGCGCTCGCGAATTGCCACCTTGGTTGAGCTGGCCGACCTGATCAAAGTCAGCGATGAGGATTTGAGCCTGTTGTACCCCGAACAGGATCCGCAACGGGTAATTGAAGGCTGGCTGCAGCATCGCTGTCAGTTGGTGTTTCTGACCCGTGGTGGCGAGGGGGCGGCGGTATTCAGCCGTCTGCATGGCTCCTGGTCGGTACCGGCGAGTTCAGTGAAAATCGCCGACACCGTGGGCGCTGGCGATACGTTCCAGGCAGCGCTGATTACCTGGCTGACGGAGCAGCAGCTGGATTCGGTTGAGGGCGTGCAATCGCTCGGCCGCGAGCAGATCGACGCCATGCTCAAATTTGCAGTACAAGCCGCGGCGCTGACCTGCAGCAAGACCGGGCCGGATTTGCCGTATCGCCATCAGTTGGATCTTCGCTGAGGCTGATGGCCTCTTCGCGAGCAAGCCCGCTCCCACATTGGATCGCGGTCGAATGTGGGAGCGGGCTTGCTCGCGAAGGCGGTGTCACTTACACCGCTAATCTTCCGACGCTGGAGTCGATTGACTGGAGAACGAGGATAAGAACACGGGGGTGAGCGGCAATAAGAGCAGAAGGCTGTTACTGGCTACAGACGACTTTAGTCGGTAAATGACGGCTCGTTTCCTTGAACGAGGCGCTTTAATCCTGCACCATCCGCCCCAGCTTATTCAAAGGACGGAATTAAAGGCATGCTGGACGCGAACGCAACCCATATTTCCCTGACGCTGGAAGGCGTTTCCGTTGACCTTCAGGTACTCAGCTTCGTCGGTCGCGAAACCCTCAATCAGCCGTTCTGCTTCGACATCGAACTGGTCAGCGCGCGCCCCGACCTGAATCTCGAAGAGTTGCTGCACAAGCCCGGCTGCCTGACCTTCGGCGCCACCGGCAAAGGCATCATCCACGGCTTGGTGTATCGCATCGAGCAAGGCGACTCCGGCAAAAGCCTGACCCGTTACAGCATCAGCCTGGTGCCGCAACTCGCCTACCTGCGCCACAACCATGACCAGCAGATTTTCCAGCATTTAAGTGTGCCGAAGATCATCGCGCAGGTCCTCGAAGCGCGCGGCATTCTGGCCGACGCCTACAGCTTCCAGCTCGGCGCGATCTACCCGGAACGCGATTACTGCGTGCAGTACGACGAATCCGACCTGCATTTCATCCAGCGCCTGTGCGAAGAAGAAGGCATTCACTTCCACTTTCAGCACAGTGCCAGCGGCCACAAACTGGTGTTCGGCGATGACCAGACGGTGTTCCGCAAACTCGCGCCCGTGGCCTACCAGCAAGACTCCGGCATGGCCGCCGAGAAACCGGTGATCAAGCGCTTCAACCTGCGCCTGGAAACCCGCACCACCCGCGTCAGCCGCCGCGACTACGACTTCGAGAAACCACGCATCCTTCCCGAAGGCGCCGCCAAAAGCGAATTCGCCCCGGACCTGGAAGACTACGACTACCCCGGCCGCTTCACCGACCGCGAACGCGGCAAGCAACTGGCAACCCGCGCCCTGGAACGCCATCGCAGCGACTACAAACTTGCCGAAGGCAAAGGCGACGAGCCAACCCTGGTCAGCGGCCACTTCCTGGCCCTGAGCGAACACCCGCGCGCCGAGTGGAACGACCTCTGGCTGCTGCTGGAAGTGGTGCACGAAGGCAAACAGCCGCAAGTGCTCGGTGCAAACGTCACCAGCGACGTCACCCAGAACAAAGACGATTTCCATCAGGGCTACCGCAACCGCTTCCTCGCCACCCCGTGGGACGCGCACTTCCGCCCTGCCCTCGAACACCCGAAACCCAAAGTCCTGGGCAGTCAGACCGCCATTGTCACCGGCCCCAAGGGCGAAGAAATCCACACCGACCAATACGGTCGCGTCAAAGTCCAGTTCCACTGGGATCGCGAAGGCCAGGCCGACGACAACACCAGTTGCTGGCTACGCGTCGCCACCGGCTGGGCCGGCAACGCCTACGGCGGCATCGCCATCCCGCGCATCGGCATGGAAGTACTGGTGTCGTTTATGGAAGGCGACCCCGACCAACCGCTGATCACCGGCTGCCTGTACCACAAGGAAAACATCGTCCCGTACGACCTGCCGGCGAACAAGACCCGCAGCACCTTCAAGACCCTGAGCTCTCCGGGCGGCAATGGTTACAACGAGTTTCGGATTGAAGACAAGAAAGGCGCGGAACAGATCTACCTGCATGCCCAGCGCGATTGGGATGAAAACATTGAGCATGACCAGAAGATCCGCATCGGCAATGAGCGCCACGACACCGTTGAGGCCAATGTTTTCAGTGAGTTCAAGGTTGAAGAACATCGGATTACCCATCTGGATCGCAAGACGGAGACCCGGGCTAATGATCACCTGACGGTTGCCGTGACTCAGCATGTGAAGGTGGGGACGGCGCAGTTTGTTGAGGCGGGTCAGGAGATTCACTACAACGCTGGGGAAAAGGTTGTGGTTGAGGGTGGCATGGAGCTGACGGCCAAGGCTGGCGGGAGCTTTGTGAAGATTGACGCGGGGGGTGTCACGATCAGTGGTGCGCAAGTCAAGGTTAACTCGGGGGGTGGGCC
>NZ_JAGYGJ010000013.1:0-141232 GCF_019947405.1 Pseudomonas sp. GL-B-26
GGCTTGCTCGGGAAGTGGGTGGTACCGTCATTGGTCATGTCGACTGACACTCCGCCTTCGCGAGCAAGCCCGCTCCCACATTTGTTTTGTGGCGCCTGCTAAGTCGCTGCGCTGCTCCACCATCACGCTCATCAATCATCCTGTTCACCCCGCCCTTCCCACGCCTAGACTCGGTCCATTCCAAAAAAAGGTAGGCCGCCATGTCCGAGACGTTGCTCAGTTCCCGCAATCTGGCTTTCGAGCTGTATGAAGTCCTCGATGCCGAAGGCCTGACCCAGCGTGAGCGTTTCGCCGAGCACAACCGCGAGACCTTCGACGCGGCCATCGGCACCGCTCGCAACATCGCCGAGAAGTTCTTCGCTCCGCATAACCGCAAGGGCGACGAGAACGAACCGCGCTATGAGGACGGTCAGGCGATTCTGATTCCGGAAGTGAAACCAGCGGTGGACGCCTTCCTCGAAGCCGGTTTCCTCAACGCCGCGCGCAGTTTCGACGCGGGCGGGATGCAACTCCCTACGCTGTTGTCCCAGGCCTGCTTTGCGCATTTTCAGTCTGCCAACGCGGCGTCGACTTCTTATCCGTTCCTGACCATGGGCGCGGCGAACCTGATCGAAAGCTTCGGCACCGAGGAGCAGAAACAGCGCTTCCTGCAACCGATGATCGACGGACGCTTTTTCGGCACCATGGCGCTGACCGAACCGCATGCCGGCTCGTCGCTGTCGGATATTCGTACCCGCGCAGAGCCTGGGTCTGACGGCACGTATCGCCTGAAGGGCAACAAGATCTTCATCTCCGGCGGTGATCACCCGCTGTCGGAAAACATCGTGCACATGGTGCTGGCGAAATTGCCGGATGCACCGGCCGGGGTGAAGGGTATTTCGCTGTTCATCGTGCCCAAGTTTCTGGTCAACGATGACGGCAGTCTCGGCAAGCGTAACGACGTGTTGCTGGCTGGCTTGTTCCACAAGATGGGCTGGCGCGGCACCACCTCCACCGCGCTGAACTTCGGCGACAACGGCGAGTGTGTCGGCTACCTCGTAGGCAAGCCGCATCATGGCTTGAGCTACATGTTCCAGATGATGAACGAGGCGCGGATCGGCGTCGGCATGGGCGCGGTGATGCTCGGTTACGCCGGGTATTTGTACTCTCTTGAGTACGCCCGCGAGCGTCCGCAAGGTCGCGTGCCGGACAGCAAGGATCCGAACACTGCGCCGGTGGCGATCATTCAGCACGCCGATGTCAAACGCATGTTGCTGACCCAGAAAGCCTACGTCGAAGGCTCGTTCGACTTAGGGTTGTACGCGGCACGGCTGTTCGATGACACCACGACCCTTGAGACTGAAGCCGAGCGCAAACAGGCCCACGAACTGCTGGATTTGCTCACGCCGATCGTCAAATCCTGGCCGTCGGAGTTTTGCCTGAAGGCTAACGAACTGGCGATCCAGATTCTCGGCGGCCATGGCTACACCCGCGAATACCCGGTGGAGCAGTATTACCGCGACAACCGTCTGAATCCGATTCACGAAGGGACTCACGGCATTCAATCGCTGGACTTGCTGGGCCGCAAACTGGCACAGAACGGTGGTGCGGGGCTCAAGCAATTGATCCGTCTGATTGCCGATACCGCCGAGCGCGCTCAAGCGTATGAATCGTTGACCGCGCTGCGTGAGCCGCTGGAGAAATTGGTGGCGCGCCTGCAAGTGGTGACCATTGGTTTGCTGACGGATTTGGGCCAAGGCAAGGTTAATAGCAGCCTGGCGAATTCGGCGCTGTACCTGAAAGTGTTCGGACACACGGTGATTGGCTGGCGCTGGCTGGAACAGGCGATTCGCGCGGAGGAAGGGCTGGCCAAAGGGAATGTGGCGGATGTGAGCTTCTATAGAGGCAAGCTGCAGGCGGCGCGGTATTTTCTGACTTGGGAAGTGCCGGGTTGCCACCATGAATTGGCGATTCTTGAGGCGCGGGATGATGTTTGCCTTGGGATGCAAGATGAGTGGTTCTAACTAGAGCCTTGTGGTGCTGCTGACATCCATTCGCGAGCAAGCCCGCTCCCACAGAAGTTCGCGTTGAACCAAACAACGCGATCAAATGTGGGAGCGGGCTTGCTCGCGAAGGCGCCCGCAAAGACAACTCATCAACTCAACTTGAAGCTACCCATCTGCCGCGCCAGATCATCGGCCAATCGCTGCAACGTCTGACAATCCTCGCGGCACGCCCTGACTTCCCCTGCCGTCGCCCGCGCCAGATCAGAAATCCCCTGCACGTTCCGGTTAATCTCTTCCGTCACCGCCGACTGCTCTTCCGTCGCCGCCGCCACCTGATGGTTCATGTCGCTGATGCGCTCCACCTGCCCGGTAATCGCCGTCAATGACGCCCCGGTACGCTGGCTCGACTCGACGCCCGTGCCGGTCGCCGCTTGCCCGGAATGCATCGACGACACCGCGTTCTCCGCGCCTTGCTTGAGGCTGCCAATCATCTGCTGAATCTCATCAGTCGACGACTGTGTCCGCCGCGCCAATGTCCGCACTTCATCCGCCACGACCGCAAACCCACGCCCCATGTCCCCTGCCCGCGCCGCTTCGATGGCCGCGTTGAGCGCGAGCAAATTGGTCTGCTCGGAAATCCCGCGAATCACTGCCAATACCTGATCGATGGAGGCCACTTGATGGGCCAACTCACCCACCGCACCAGCGGCGATGCCAATCTCATCGGACATGCTTTCAATATGCCGGATCGATCCGCCCACCACTTCCCGCGCCTGCATCGCCTCATCCCGGGCAGTTTGCGAAGCCACCGCTGCGTTGCCGGCGTTCTGGGCGATTTCCTGCACGGTCAGGCCCATTTCGTGAACGGCGGTGGCGACCATGTCGGTCATTTCCTGCTGACGGCCGGAGCGTTCGGCGGTGTTGTCCACCACCCGTGCCACCTGGCCGACTGCCGTGCGTAAACGCTCGCTGGTGGTCAGCACTTCGCCGATCATGTCTCGCTGACTTTCCAGGAATCGATTGAAGCCACGAGCCAGGTCACCCAGTTCATCAGCGCGACTGGAATCTAACCTGTGGGTCAAATCTCCACCACCGCTACCGATGGCTACCAGTGCTGCTGTTACCTGACGGATCGGCCGCACCAATCCACGGGCCAACCACACCACCAGCATCAGGCAAACCAGCGCCACCGCCAGGCCGATGCCGCTGCTCATCCACATCGCGCGGCGGGCTTCAGCATAGATCTGCGACTGTGGCACTTCGGCCACCAAGGTCCAGCCCAAATCCCGCAACGGCAGGCTCAACGCCAAAAAATCTTCGCCATCGCGGACAAAATTACTGGTGGCGCCTTTTTGCTCCATGACCGCTTGTGCTGCCGGGGTGCCAATCTGTTCGGCCAACGTGCGTTTGCCGCTAAATTGCGCCTCGGGGTGAACCTGGATCAAACCGTCGGAACGCACGAGATAGACCTTGCCGCGCTCACCGAAGTTGAAGTTGTGGATCAGCTCCGACAGCTCTTTCATGCTCAAGCCAAGCCCGGCGACGCCCACGACGTTGCCGGCCTGCTCGACCTTGAAGTCAATGAACAGCGCCAATTCGCCGGTGGCGGTGTCATTGTCGATATTGAGGGTGCGCGGCTGGTTGCTGTCGAGGAAAGCATAGAACCAGGCGTCCTTTGGATTGGAGCGACTGAGGGTCCGGTCCAGGCCTTTTTCAGTGAAGTAATGGTTGGACGCGGTGCCGACAATAATCGCGGTAAAGGCTTTGTGCTCGGCGCGGATGCCTTCCAGATAGGTGACGAAGGTGTTGGTCTGGGCGCTGTTTTCGCCCCCGGCCAACCAGTCGCGCACCATGCTATTGCTGGCGATGTCCTTGGCGGCGGTGAGGGGTTGAACGAGGATTCGCTCAATGTCGTTGCGCATCGCTTCGATGCTCGACGGCAGCGCTTGCTCGACCAGATAGCGCTCGGCGAGACGGTTGACCACGAGGGTATAAATGCCAACCACGATCAGAATACTGACCAGCAGGGCGGTGCCCATGCTCAGGATCAACTGCCATTGAATACTGCGTCGCCAGAACTGCATGGAGCACCCCCAAAGAATAAGAGGCTGAAACGCTGCAACAGCCGTGCCGATTGTATACAACGCAAACGACAATTTATTCTTTGGTTGTGCGCAAAGCCGATCAGGCCTGATTGATCGTCTTGGAGATCACTTCAACCGTGGCGCTGACTTGCTCTTGGTAACGGTCGAGTTCCTGCTTGTGCTGTTTCTGCATTTCGATCTGCTGGGAGCACAGATTCATCGCAGCCAGCACCAGCAAGCGGTCACCGATCAGCGTCGGGTACTTCCGTTTGGTGTCGGCCAGGGCAGCCTTCAGCATTAACGCGGCGTCCAGCAGGGTTTGCTCTTCCCCGGCCGGCGCCTTGATCGAATAGTCCTCCCCCAGGATCGAGACGACTTTTACCCCTGCGGCGCCGTGATTCATGCGCTGACCGGGCCGGCGCTGACGCGCTCAACCAGGGCCTGGATACGTGCAGCGGTAGCACCTTGTTTCTCTTCCTGTTCCATCAGGCTCAGCTGCAGGCTTTCGTTTTCATCCTTGGCCTGGGCCAGTTCTGCGCTCAGGGTTTGGTTGGTGCCGAGCAGGGTCTGGTTCTGTTGCACCAGGTCGCTGACCAGCTGTTCCAATTGGCTTAGGGATGCTTCCAACATTTTGATTTTCCGGGCATTTTCAAAGGGCGCGTACGATAAAGAAAAGTCACCACTGACGCCAGGGTTATTCGGGCGCAAGGCCTTGATTTTGCTGGCGGGCGACCTTCCTCGCGAGCTTTAAAGACTGTGTTTGGCGGATCTGGTTCCTGCACTTCGTCGCCGGAGCAGTTGTGCGAAAAAACGCGCAGGGCCTCAAGACTTTAGTCGTATGACCGATAAGTCACCCATACGTCAGTCTCAGCGCCGCACGGATGCGCTCATTTCGGTAAACACCATGTCCCTTCGTAATATGAATATCGCTCCACGGGCGTTCCTCGGTTTTGCCCTGATTGGCGGCCTGATGCTGATTCTGGGTGTGTTTTCTTTGAACCAGATGAGCAAGATTCGCGGCGCCGCCGAGGACATCACCTCAAGCAGCGTGCCGAGCATCAAAAGCCTCGACGAGTTCACGCAACTCACCCTGCGCCTGCGGGTGTTGTCCTACCGTTTGCTGGTGAACCGCGAGCCGGACGTCCAGCAAAAGACCATGGAACTGCTGGAAACCCGCAATCAGCAGATTCGTGCCGCTCAGGCGCCTTACGAAAAACTGATCAGCAGCCCGCAGGAACGTTCGGCCTACGACCAATACGTGCAGTTGCTCAGCCAGTACCGTCAGATCGAAGACCGCATGAAGACCCTGTCGCGCAACAATCAGGTGGATGAACTGCGCACCCTGCTCAACACCGATTTGCTGACCAACTCCGAAGCGGTCAATGCCGTGTTGAACCGCCTTCTGGAGATCAACACTCAGCAGACCCTCGACACCAATCAGCAAGCCGCCGACCAGTACTCTTCGGCCTTCAACCTGGTGGTCACCCTGCTGGTGATCGCGACCGGCCTGACCCTGCTTTTCGCCTGGTTGCTGACCAACAGCATCACCAAGCCGATCGCCAATGCCCTGAGCGCCGCCGAAGAAATTGCTGAAGGCAACCTGACTCGCCCGATCACAGTCGATGGTAAGGATGAAGCCGGCCGCTTGCTGCTGGCCATGTCGAAGATGCAGGACAAGCTGCGCGACACCCTGCAACGGATTTCCGGCTCCGCCACGCAACTGGCGTCCGCTGCTGAAGAACTCAACAGTGTCACCGACGAAAGCGCCCGTGGCCTGACCCAGCAGAACAACGAAATCGAACAGGCCGCCACCGCGGTCAACGAAATGACCAGCGCCGTGGAAGAAGTCGCGCGCAATGCCGTCAGCACGTCCGAAGCCTCGAAAAATGCCACCACCTCCGCCGGTGATGGCCGCGACCTTGTGCAGGAAACCGTCAGCGCCATCGAACGCATGAGCGCCGATGTGCAGAGCACCGCGACCCTGATCGGCGATCTGGCTAATGAGTCCCGTGACATTGGCAAAGTGTTGGACGTGATTCGCGGTCTGGCTGACCAGACCAATTTGCTGGCATTGAACGCGGCGATCGAAGCTGCCCGTGCCGGTGAGGCCGGTCGTGGTTTTGCCGTAGTAGCGGATGAGGTCCGTGCCCTCGCGCATCGCACCCAGCAGTCGACCAGCGAAATCGAACGCATGATCGGCAGCATCCAGAGCGGTACCGAGCACGCGGTGGATTCGATGCGCAACAGCACCGAGCGCGCCGAGTCGACGTTGAACATCGCTCGTGGTGCTGGCATGTCGCTCGACACTATTAATAGTGCGATCGTCGAAATCAACGAACGCAACCTGGTGATCGCCAGCGCTGCCGAAGAGCAGGCGCAAGTCGCCCGTGAAGTGGATCGCAACCTGGTGAACATCCGTGATCTGTCGGTGCAGTCGGCGACCGGGGCTAACCAGACCAGTGCCGCGAGCAATGAGCTGTCGCGGTTGGCGCTGGACCTGAACAATATGGTTGGGCGGTTTAGCCTCTGATCGGGATTTGGGGGTGCTTTCAAGAGCCACCCCTCACCCCAGCCCTCTCCCCACGGGGGAGAGGGGGAAAGGGAGCAGATCTTCATGCTTTCCAAAGCCTGAGTTCGACGCGGAATTTCAGGTCGATGTAGCTCGAGAGAACAACTCAGTCAGTCCCCTCGCCCCTTTGGGGAGAGGGTTAGGGTGAGGGGTCGGTTTCAAGTCGAACAAAAATCTAGACTACCCACCGTCAAAAAAGCTTTTTGACAGCATCACATTTCAACAGGTTAGAATCGCTGGCACGCAGACTGCATGGTCAGTTTGCGCCCGCCTTTCAGCTTTCTGGAGTACTACCTTTGAATGCGACGACCATCAACAGCCTGTTCTTGATCGGCGCGTTGCTGGTAGGTGCAAGCATTCTGGTGAGCTCACTTTCATCGCGTCTCGGTATCCCGATTCTGGTGATCATCCTCGCGGTGGGCATGTCGGCCGGCGTCGATGGCGCCGGCATTATTTTCGATAACTACCCAACGGCTTATCTGGTCGGCAACCTCGCGCTGGCAGTCATCCTGCTCGACGGCGGCTTGCGCACCCGGGTTTCCAGCTTCCGCGTGGCGTTATGGCCGGCGCTGTCGCTGGCGACGGTCGGGGTGTTGATCACCACCGGGCTGACCGGCATGGCCGCCGCGTGGCTGTTCAATCTGAACCTCATTCAAGGCTTGCTGATTGGCGCGATTGTCGGATCTACGGACGCCGCGGCAGTGTTCTCGCTGCTCGGTGGCAAAGGCCTGAACGAACGGGTGACCGCCAGCCTCGAGATCGAATCCGGCAGCAACGACCCGATGGCGGTGTTCCTCACCGTGACCCTGATCGACATGCTCGCCAGCGGCCAGACCGGTCTGCATTGGAGCCTGCTCGGGCACTTGATGCGTGAGTTCGGTATCGGTGCTGTCGTCGGCCTGGGCGGCGGCTGGGTCATGCTGCAACTGGTCAACCGCATCCACTTGGCCACCGGCCTGTATCCGATTCTGGTCATTGCTGGCGGACTGGTCGTGTTTGCCCTGACCAACGCCTTGCATGGCAGCGGCTTTTTGGCGGTTTATCTGTGCGGCCTGATCATCGGCAACCGCCCGGTGCGCAGCCGCCACGGCATTTTGCACATGCTCGACGGCATGGCCTGGCTGGCGCAAATCGGCATGTTCCTGGTGCTGGGGTTGCTGGTGACGCCCCACGACTTGTTGCCGATTGCCCTGCCCGCTCTGGGTCTGGCGCTGTGGATGATTCTGTTTGCCCGGCCGCTGTCGGTAATGGTCGGTCTGCTGCCGTTCAAGGCGTTCCATGGGCGCGAGAAGGCGTTCATTTCCTGGGTCGGGTTACGCGGCGCGGTCCCGATCATTCTGGCGGTGTTCCCGCTGATGGCCGGCCTGCCCAACGCTCAACTCTATTTCAACCTCGCCTTCTTTATCGTGTTGGTATCGCTGCTGGTGCAGGGTACGAGCCTGCCGTGGGTGGCGAAGCTTTTGAAAGTGACCGTTCCGCCGGAGCCGGCGCCGATCTCCCGCGCAGCTCTGGAAGTGCACGTCACCAGTGAGTGGGAGCTGTTCGTTTATCGCCTCGGTGCCGAGAAATGGTGCATCGGCTCGCCCCTTCGCGAGCTGAAAATGCCCGAAGGCACTCGCATTGCAGCCCTGTTTCGTCGCCAGCAACTGCTCCATCCGTCGGGTAGTACGGTGCTCGAAGTCGACGATTTGCTGTGCGTAATCGGCCATGAACACAACCTTCCGGCCCTCGGAAAACTATTCAGTCAGGCACCGCAACGGGGCCTCGATCTGCGCTTCTTCGGCGACTTCGTACTCGAAGGAGACGCCCAGCTGGCTGCGGTTGCGGCGCTGTACGGGTTGAAAGTGGAAGGCATCGATCCGGACATGTCGCTCGGCCACTTCATTGCCCAGAAAGTGGGTGGTGCCCCAGTAGTCGGTGACCAGGTGGAGTGGAACAACACCATTTGGACCGTCGCGGTCATGGAGGGGAACAAGATCGGCAAAGTAGGCGTCAGATTCCCCGAAGGAAGTCGCCCCGGTCCGGGACTCTTCCTCTAAACTCCACACTTCGTCTCGTTTTCGATCGGTCTCTATGTCAACCCTGCGCACCTTTTTCATCATGGCCCTGCTGGGCTTGAGTCTTTCTGTCGGTACATTGCAAGCGGCCGAACCGCCGTCCAGCGAAGCCGTGCAGGCGAACCTGGACAAGATCGCCGACCGCAAACTGCCGGAAGCCGATCAGAAAGCCCTGCAGAGCATCCTGCAAAGCACGCTGACACAGCTCAACAACCAGCGTGATTACGAGCAGAAACTGGCCGATCTCAAACAGCAACTGGCCAACGCTCCAAAGCAGAACATCGAGAACCTGCGAGAACTGACCAAGCTCAAAGCCAGCAAAGTGCTGCCAGTACCGCAGCGCTATGCCAAAGAGCCTATTCAGCAACTGGAGCAAATGCTCACCGAGCGCTCCACCCAGCAAAGCGATCTGCAGAAATCCCTGGCTGATGCCAATAGTCTGGTGATTACTGCCCAGACCCGCCCCGAGCGCGCACAGGCCGAAATTTCCACCAGCCAGACACGCATCCAGCAGATCAACAACATCCTCAAGGCCGGCAAGGACGCCGGCAAGACCTTGACCCCTGAGCAACGCGACCTGCTCAACGCCGAACTCGCGGCACTGAACGCTCTGATCCCGTTGCGTCGCCAGGAACTGGCCGGTAACAGCCAGTTGCAGGACTTGGGCAAAAGCCAACATGACTTGCTCTCGGAAAAATCCGATCGTCTGGATCAGGAAATCCAGGAGCTGCAAAACCTGATCAACCAGAAGCGCCTGGCCCAGTCCCAGGAGACGGTGACGCAGCAATCCATCGAAGCGCAGAAGTCCGGCGGCAGCAGCCTGCTGGCTACCGAAAGCGCGGCCAACCTGAAGCTTTCGGACTACCTGCTCAAAAGTACTGACCGACTCAACGAAGTCACCCAGCAGAACCTGCAGACCAAGCAGCAACTGGACAACGTGACCCAGAGCGATTCGGCGCTGGACGAGCAAATCAACGTGCTCAAGGGCAGCCTGCTGCTCTCCAAGATTCTCTACAAACAGAAACAGGCCCTGCCACGCCTCAGGCTCGACCGTGACCTGGCCGACCAGATCGCCGACATTCGCCTGTATCAATTCGAAGTCAGCCAGCAACGGGAACTGCTCAGCAACCCGGCGACCTACGTCGACAACCTGCTGTCGACTCAGCCTCCCGAGCAGGTGACCCCGCAACTGCGCAAGAGCCTGCTGGAACTGGCCACGACCCGCGCCGACCTGCTGGAGCGGCTGAACCGTGAACTCAGCGCGGTGCTCAACGAATCCATCACGTTGCAACTCAATCAGAAGCAACTGCTCAGCACCGCGCAAAGCCTGCGGGCGACCCTCGATGAGCAGATGTTCTGGATTCCCAGCAACAAACCGCTGGACCCGGAGTGGATGCGCGCCGTGCCAGAGCGTCTTGAACGTCAGGTCACCACGCTGCCGTGGGCGTCCAGCCTGAGCGAATTAAGTGACGGCCTGACCCAACGGCCGCTGCTGTTCCTGCCCCTGGCACTGTTGATCGGTGCCCTGCTGTGGCGGCGCAAAAGCCTGTACGCCCGACTGAGCAAGGTTCACCAGGACATCGGCCACTTCAAACGTGACAGCCAGTGGCACACGCCGCAGGCAATCCTGATCAACATTCTGCTGGCGATGCCGGTCTCCCTGGGCCTGGCCTTGTGTGGCCTGGCCTTGCAAATCGACGCCCGCGGACAGAACGCGAACATGGGCGCAGCGCTGCTGCAAATGGCCCAGGCCTGGCTAGTGTTCTACACCGCTTACCGGATCCTCGCGCCGGGCGGCGTGGCCGAACTGCATTTCCGCTGGGAAAAACCTCAGGTCGAATTCCTCCAGGGCTGGGTCCGTCGACTCGGGCTGGTGGTCATGGCGTTGGTCGCGGTGGTGGCAGTCGCCGAGCTGCAACCCGCAACCCTGGCCGATGACGTACTCGGCATGCCGGTGGTGCTGACCTGCTACGCGTTGATGGCCTGGCTGCTCAGCCGCCTGCTGATCAGCAGCCCGACTCACCAGAACGCTTCGCTGTTCCGCAAGGCCGTGGGAATAATGTTCACCGTCCTGCCTGTGGCGCTGTTCGTGGCGGTGTGTTTTGGCTACTACTACACCGCACTGAAGCTCAGTGACCGGTTGATCAACACCCTTTACCTGCTGATGTTCTGGCTGGTGATCGAGGCCACCTTCGTGCGCGGCCTCAGCGTTGCGGCACGCCGTCTGGCCTACCAGCGCGCCTTGGCCAAACGCCAGGCTGCGAAAGAGGCCGGCGACGGCGAAGCGGTCATCGAAGAGCCAACCCTGGACATCGAGAAAGTCAACGAACAGTCCCTGCGCCTGATCCGCCTGGCACTGCTTGGCGGTTTCATCGCGGCGTTGTACTGGGTCTGGTCGGACCTGATCTCTGTGTTCTCGTACCTGGATAACGTCACCCTCTACGAATACACCAGCGGCACCGGCGCCAACATGAGCATGGTGCCGATCAGCATTGGCGACATGCTCGGCGCACTGATCATCATCGGCATCACCTTCGCCCTCGCGCGCAACTTGCCGGGGTTGCTGGAAGTGTTGGTGCTGTCGAAGCTGAACCTGGCTCAGGGCAGTGCCTATGCCACCACCACCTTGCTGTCTTACGTGATCGCTGGCATCGGTTTCGTCTCGACCCTGTCGACGCTCGGCGTGAGTTGGGACAAGTTGCAATGGCTGGTGGCAGCGCTGTCGGTGGGCCTCGGTTTCGGGATGCAGGAAATCTTCGCCAACTTCATCTCAGGGATCATGATCCTGTTCGAACGTCCGGTGCGGATCGGCGACACCATCACCATTGGTAACCTGTCCGGTACGGTGAGCAAGATCCGTATCCGCGCCACGACCATCACCGACTTCGACCGCAAGGACATCATTGTCCCGAACAAGACGTTCATCACCGGGCAACTGATCAACTGGTCCCTGACAGACACCATCACCCGAGTGACCCTCAAGCTCGGTGTCGATTACGGTTCGGACCTGGACCTGGTCAAGGAATTGCTGCTCAAGGCCGCGCGCGATAACCCGCGAGTGTTGAAAGACCCGGAACCCCACGTGTACTTCCTTAACTTCGGCGAAAGCACCCTCGACCACGAGTTGCGCATGCATGTGCGCGACCTCGGTGACCGTAACCCGGTGCTCGATGAGGTCAACCGCTTCATCAATCGCGAGTTCAAGAAACAACACATCAACATCTCGTTCCGGCAGATGGAGGTTTACCTCAAGAACATCCAGGGCCAGGAATACAGAATGGTGCCGGTCGATCCGGAAGTTAAAACCATTGCGTCTAAGGTGGATGGTCAAGCGCCTCAAGAGCCGCCAGCCGCCAAACTCGACTAACAGTCCTATCCCTAGCAGAATGCTCGGACATTCTGCTGGAGATGGCCCTTGAAAGCCCTCGACGAACTGACCTTCGATAATCGTTTCGCCCGCCTGGGCGATACGTTTTCCGCCCACGTGCTGCCCGAGCCGATCGACAACCCGCGTCTGGTGGTGGCCAGCCCCGCCGCCATGGCGCTGCTCGATCTCGACCCTACCGAGGCCGAAACCCCTGAGTTCGCCGAGCTGTTCAGCGGCCACAAACTCTGGGCCGACGCGATCCCGAGGGCAATGGTCTATTCCGGTCATCAGTTCGGTTCCTACAACCCACAGTTGGGCGATGGTCGCGGTCTGTTGCTGGGCGAGGTCTACAACGAGGCCGGCGAGCACTGGGACCTGCACCTCAAGGGTGCCGGCCAGACGCCCTTTTCGCGTATGGGTGATGGGCGGGCGGTGCTGCGGTCCTCGATCCGCGAATTTCTTGCCTCCGAAGCGCTGTATGCCCTGAACATCCCGACCACCCGCGCCCTATGCGTAATCGGCTCCGACACGCCGGTGTGGCGCGAGAAGCAGGAACGCGCGGCCATGGTCCTGCGCATGGCGCCGAGCCATGTGCGTTTCGGGCATTTCGAATATTTCTACTACACCAAACGCCCCGAGAAGCAGAAAGAACTCGGCGACCACGTACTGGCCATGCATTTCCCGGAATGCCTGGAACAGCCGGAACCGTACCTGGCGATGTTTCGCGAAATCGTCGAGCGCAATGCCGAACTGATCGCCAAATGGCAGGCCTATGGCTTCTGCCACGGCGTGATGAACACCGACAACATGTCGATCCTCGGCATTACCTTCGACTACGGCCCCTTCGCCTTCCTCGACGACTTCGACGCCCACTTCATCTGCAACCACTCCGATGACCAGGGCCGTTATTCCTACAGCAACCAGGTGCCGATCGGCCAGTGGAACCTCAGCGCCCTCGCCCAGGCCCTGACGCCGTTCATCAGCGTCGAAGCCCTGCGTGAAACCCTCGGCCTGTACTTCCCGCTGTACCAGGCCCATTACCTGGACCTGATGCGCCGCCGCCTCGGTTTCACCAAGGCCGAAGACGATGACCAGAAACTGCTGGAGCACCTGCTGCAACTGATGCAGAACAGTGGCGTCGACTACAGCCTGTTCTTCCGCCGTTTGGGAGACGAATCACCTGAACTGGCCGTCGCCCGTTTGCGCGATGACTTCGTCGACATCAAAGGCTTCGATGCCTGGGGCGAGCTCTACATCGCCCGGGTGACGCGTGAAGGCGAGGTTGATCAGGAACAGCGCCGCAAACGCATGCACGCCGTCAATCCGTTGTACATCCTGCGTAACTACCTGGCGCAGAAAGCCATTGATGCGGCAGAGAGTGGCGACTATTCAGAGGTTCGTCGGTTGCACGCGGTGCTGAGTAATCCGTTCGAGGAGCAGCCGGGGATGGAGAGTTACGCCGAGCGGCCGCCGGAGTGGGGCAAGCATCTGGAGATCAGTTGTTCGTCTTGAGGTAGAACACTGAATATTTCCAATTGGCATTAATCGGTGCGCGCGGTCATAGGCTTCGATATGGTCGCCTATGATCGACAACCTGTAGGTCACCTCTCCAATTGCAGAAGGCTCCTGCCTACATATCTCTGCCTTGATAAACGGGGGCTTTGCCTCCAGATCCATCGCATCGACTGCCAACTTTTGAAGAGCCAACCATGACCGACCCACTCCTCATCCCCTGCCCCCACTGCAACGGCCTCAACCGCATCCCCGCCGAACGCCTCAACGACCATCCAAAATGCGGCCGTTGCAAAGCCGAAGTCCTGCTGAATAAACCCTTCGAACTGAAGCAAAGCGATTACGCCAGCCAGATCAAAGGCGATCTGCCGCTGCTGGTGGACGTTTGGGCGGATTGGTGTGGGCCGTGCAAGTCGTTTGCGCCGGTGTTCGAGCAGGCGGCGGTGCAATTGGCGGGCAAGTGTCGACTGGCCAAGCTGGACAGCGAGGCAAACCAGCAGCTGTCGGCGCAGTTGGGGATCCGTTCGATCCCGAGTCTGATTCTGTTCAAAAACGGCCGGGAAGTGGCGCGTCAGAGCGGCGCCTTCCCGTTACCGCAGTTGATGAGCTGGTTGCGTAGCCAAGGAATCTGAAGAGCAGTCAGGCATTTTCCAGCAGGTTGTGCAGATCGACGAATTGCTGCGTCAGCTTATGACGCGGATCGAGGTGGATCAGCGGCGTGTTGGCCTGGTGGGATTCACGCATGCGTACCGAACTGCCCAAGTACACCGGTAACACCGGCAGGCCTTCGGCGATCAGTTCGTCGAGAATTTGCTGGGGCAGACTGGCGCGGGCCTGGAACTGGTTGACGACAATCCCTTCAACTTCCAGCCCCTCGTTATGGTCATCCTTCAATTCTTCGATTTCCGCCAACAACCCGTAAAGAGCCTGACGCGAGAAGCTGTCGCAATCGAAGGGAATCAGCACACGATCAGCGGCAATCAACGCAGATACCGCGTAGAAATTCAGCGCTGGCGGGGTATCGAGGTAGATCCGGTCGTAATCGCCGTCCAGTTCCTCGAGCAATTTGCGCAGCTTGTTGATCTTGTGTTTAGCCTCAAGCTTGGGCTGCAAGTCAGCCAGCTCGGCAGTGGCAGTGATGACATGGAGGTTGTCGAACGGGGTTTCGTAGATATCGACCTGGTTTTTCTTGGAGAACGGTCCGGAAGACAGGGTCTGTTTGAAAAAGTCGGCAATGCCCATAGGAATGTCATTACCGGTGAGCCCCGTCAGGTACTGAGTGGAGTTGGCCTGGGCATCGAGATCCACCAACAGCGTGCGATAACCCTCGCTGGCGCTGACCGCCGCCAGATTGCAGGCAATGCTGGATTTGCCTACGCCACCTTTCTGATTGAACACCACGCGCCGCATGTCAAAACCTCCGTGTATCAAAGAATGACCGAGTGTAGTAGTCCACGGCGTTGCTTAGCTACCTCGCCGGCAGCGGGACTACACAGTCAGCGGCAATCTCTCAATAAAAAAACAACCAGTACCGACAGACATGTCCACCACGACGTGGATAATGGCCAAGTGACAGCCATGCACGAACCAACCGGTACATTTCATTGAGCAAAATGTAACCATCATTTGCTACACGCCCGCCGCAACGGGATAATGCGCGTCACTCGGCGCTAAGCGCTACGTAAGGTAGTTCGCGTTTTTTTGCGACTCACCGCGTCAAGGGCGGGATGAATGTCTGTGATCAATTTCAACATCGCCCAATGGCGCGCGTGGGCCCCTGGGCTCGAAAGCGTGGACGACTGGCAGGCCTGGAGCCGACAACCGGTCGTGCTTGCGAGCAGCGATGCCGCACCCGACGTCTCGTTTCTGCCGGCCATGCAGCGCCGGCGACTCAGTCGTCTGGCGCGGATGGCGTTCAGTGTCGGCTGGCCCTTGGCCGATGGCCGCCAGGACCTACCGTTGGTCTTTATTTCTCGCCACGGCGAAACCCCGCGCACTTTCGATATTCTCAGCGATCTGGCTACCGATCAGCCGCTGTCGCCGACTCAATTTAGCCTGTCCGTGCACAACGCGATCATTGGCCTATGGTCGATCATGCGCGGCGAAACCAGCGAAATGACGGCCCTCGCTGCAGCCGGCGACGGCCTTGAACACGGCATGCTAGAGGCCGCGGCTTTGCTTTCCGAAGGTGCTCCCGCGGTACTGCTGATCGTCACCGAAGAGCAACCGCCCGAAGCCTACTCGACCTGGATCGACGACGTGCCGTTCCCTTACGCGGTCGGCTTGTTGATCACCCCCGGAAATGACTGGCAGCTGTCCCTGAACAGCGGCTCGGATGAGTTGTCCAAAACCCACTGGCCCCATGCCCTGAACCTATTGAGTACCCTGCTCGGCCAGCAGACCACCTGCCAACATGCCTGGAAAAATCGTGTATGGACCTGGCAACGCAACCTGTAACCGAAAAAAACCGCGACGCCTATTACTGGCGCCTGCTGGCTACCGCCGCAAGCTTCACCCTGTTCGGGTTGGGCGGGCTGTGCCTGCGGCTTGTGGTTTTCCCGCTACTGAACTGCCTGCCCGGTGATGCCCGGACACACCGGCGGCGAGCGCGGCACACCGTCGCTCGCCTGTTCTGGTTTTTTGTGCGGTTCATGGCCCGCACCGGCGTGCTGACTTACGACATCCAGGGCGCCGAAAAACTCGGTCGACCGGGGCAAATGATCATTGCCAATCACCCGTCACTGATTGATGTGGTGTTCCTGATCGGCCTGGTGCGCCACGCCAACTGCGTGGTCAAGAAAAGCCTCTGGGAGAACCCTTTTACCCGCGGCCCGCTACGTTGCATCGAATACATCAGCAATGACGGCAGCATGGAAATGCTCGATGCCGCTGCCGACGCGCTGAAAAGCGGCCAGACCCTGATCATCTTTCCTGAAGGCACCCGCACTCAGCCCGGTCAGGCGCCAGCCTTCCATCGGGGTGCTGCGGCAATCGCTCTGCGGGGTGCGAAAATCCTCACCCCGGTGATCATCAAGGTCAGCCCGACCACGTTGACCAAGGCCGAGCCCTGGTATCGGATCCCCAAACGCCGTGTGCACTTCAGTTTCCGTGTCGGGGCCGATATAGACCCACAAGCCTTCGCCGCGCTGGGCCCTGCTCCTCAGGCCTCGCGCAAGCTCAATGACTATTTGCATCATTACTATATTAAGGAGCTCGCCGAAGATGAGCGATCTACACCGTGAAATCAAAGAACTGATCATCGACGCCCTGGGCCTTGAAGACATCAGCGCACAAGACATCGGCGACGACCAGACGCTGTTCGGCGAAGGCTTGGGCCTGGATTCGGTAGACGCTCTGGAACTCGGCCTGGCCATCCAGAAAAAATACGGCATCAAAATCGACGCCGACGCCAAAGACACCCGCAATCACTTCAGCAACGTGGCGAGCCTTGCGGCGTTCGTCACTGCAAAACAGGCAGCTTGAGACCGGACCATGCAAACTCGTGACGACATCTTCAACACCCTGCGCGATGCTCTGGTCGAACTCTTCGAGCTGGACCCCGAGCGCGTAAGCCTCGAATCCAACCTGTATCAGGACCTGGAAATCGACAGCATTGACGCGGTCGACCTGATCGATCACATCAAACGCCAGACCGGCAAGAAAATCGCTGCCGAAGAGTTCAAATCGGTGCGTACCGTCAGCGACGTGGTCGAGGCGGTCTACCGTCTGGTTCAGCCGGCCGCATGAGCCGACTGATCGGCCTCGGCCTGCTGCTGGCGGGCCTGCTGTACCCCTTCGCGGTGTATTTCGGCATGGAACATTTCGCGCCGTGGCAGTTCGGTCTGCTGCTGGGCAGCCTGTGGCTGGCCCGGGCACTGTTCGGTACGCGCAAGCCCGGCAGTTTGTGGATGGCAATCACTGCGATCACTTTTTGCCTGTTGCTGGCGCTGTTCGACAGCCCGCTGTTGCTGCGCTGGTACCCGGTGCTGATCAGTGCGTTCATGCTCGGGCTGTTTGGCCTGAGCTTGGTCATTGGCCCGCCGATCATCGAACGCCTGGCGCGATTGCGTGAACCGCAACTGCCGGCCAAGGCGATTGTTTATACCCGCCAGGTGACGATCGTCTGGTGCGTGTTTTTCTTCTTTAACGGTTTGCTCGCCGCCGCCCTGACCCTCTGGGCGCCGCTGAGTTGGTGGATGTTGTACACCGGCCTGATTTCCTACGGATTGATGGGCTTGCTGTTTGCCATTGAATGGCTGATACGACAACGGGTACGAGGCCACCCATGAATTGGATAAAACTTGAGCACCTGCTGCTCAAGGCGCAACCGGAACGTGCCGTGACGGCCGAACCGGCACTGAATCACGCACAGCTTTGCGAACAGGCTTTGAGCCTCGCCGCGGGCCTGCAAGCCCAGGGGGCGCGGCGTATTGCCGTGCACCTTGAGGACGCCGCTGACCTGGCGATTGCCCTGCTGGGCGCCTGGCGCGCCGGGGTCAGCGTGCTGCTGCCCGCAGACCTGCAAGCCCAGACTCGCCTGCGCTGGTCGACCGAAGTCGATTTGTGGCTGACCGATCAGGCCGATGACGCACACCTGAGCGATTACCGGCATCCGCCGTTGATGGCGGCCGCACTGGATCTGGATCACTGTTCGCTGAGCCTGTGCACATCCGGCTCCAGTGGCGAGCCCAAGCGCATCGGCAAAACCCTGCGCCAACTGGCCAATGAAGTCGAAGCGCTGGAGCAGCTCTGGGGCGCCGATCTTGGCGCGGCGTGCATCATCGGCAGCGTCGCCACTCAACATATTTACGGATTGTTGTTTCGAGTGCTGTGGCCGATGTGCGCCGGGCGCTCGTTTGTGCGCAAGCAGCTGGCATTCCCTGAAGACCTGCAGCGCGCCAGCCGCGAACACCCGGTGTTCGCCTGGGTCACCAGCCCGGCGCTGCTCAAGCGCATGGGCGACAACCTCGACTGGCCCGCATTAAGTGCGGTCCGCCGAGTATTTTCTTCCGGTGGTGCTTTGCCGGCCGAGGCCGCGCAAAGCCTTCAGCAACGCCTGCAGCAATGGCCGACGGAGATCCTCGGCAGCTCGGAAACCGGCGGCATCGCCTGGCGTCAGGGCCACGCGCTCTGGCAGCCCTTTGCTGATATCGAGTTGAGCCAGGACAGCGACGGTGCACTGCTCATTGCTTCGCCGTACTTGCCTCCCGGGCATATCGAACACACCGCGGATGCCGCGCGAATCGCTGCCGACGGCCGATTCGAACTGCTCGGCCGGCTGGACCGGATCGTCAAACTGGAAGAAAAACGTATCTCTCTACCCATGCTGGAACAAGCCCTAATGGCCCACGACTGGATCGCCGAAGCGCGTCTTGGCGTGGTTCAGGAAAACCGCGCTTCGTTGGGCGCGCTGCTGGTGCTGACCGAGTCAGGCCTGCATGCCTTGCGCAATCAGGGTCGACGCACGCTCACGCAAGAACTGCGTCAGCATTTGAACCAGCATTGCGAAGCGCTGGCGTTGCCACGTCGCTGGCGTCTGCTGCGGCAACTGCCGCTGAACGCTCAGGGCAAACTGCCCCAGGCCACCGTTGAAGCCCTGCTGCTGGCGCCGCGTCCAAAGGCGCCGGAAGTGCTGGATCAAGTCGAAGTCGATGGCGAATGGAGCCTGCAACTGGCGGTACCACCCGACCTCGCTTACTTCAGCGGTCACTTCCCCCAGGCGCCGGTATTGCCCGGCGTGGTGCAAGTGGAGTGGGCGTTGATGCTAGGACAACAATTGATGGACCTGCCGGCAAAATTCGCCGGCATGGAAGTGCTGAAATTCCAGCAACTGGTACGCCCTGGCGATGAAGTCCAGCTGCACCTGCGCTTCGATCCGACGCGCAGCAAGTTGTATTTCACCTATCGCAACGAGACCGCAACCTGCTCCAGTGGGCGGATCTTGCTGGAGGCCTCAAGCGATGAATAATCTGTGGCGAGGGAGCTTGCTCCCGCTGGGTTGCGAAGCGGCCCCAAAGCCATCCGGCGTAGATTTCGTTGCGAACGCTTCGCGCTCGAGCGGGAGCAAGCTCCCTCGCCACAAGGGTTCAGTGGAGGTTTTAGATCGTGCATAACCCCTGCGCAATCGTCCCGGTCTACAACCACGAAACCGCCATCACCACGGTGGTCGATGCAGTACTCGCCAGCGGTCTGCCGTGCATTCTGGTGGACGATGCCAGCAGCCCGGCCTGCGCAAAGGTCCTCGATCAACTGGCCCTGCGCGACAAGGTGTTCCTGATCCGGCTCGGCGCCAACCAGGGCAAGGGTGGCGCGGTCATGACCGGTTTTCGCGAAGCCTCGCGGCTGGGCTTCAGCCATGCCTTGCAGGTGGACGCCGACGGTCAGCATGACCTGCAAGACGTCCGGACTTTCATCGAACTGTCGCGCGCCCATCCCGAGGCGGTGATCTGCGGCTATCCGCGATACGACGCCAGCGTGCCGAAAGGTCGTTTGTATGCCCGCTACCTGACTCACGTCATGGTCTGGATCAACACCCTGTCGTTGCAGATTCGCGATTCCATGTGCGGCTTCCGCGTCTATCCACTGCCACCGACCCTGGCGCTGATCGATTCGGCGAAGATCGGCAAGCGCATGGACTTCGACTCGGACATTCTCGTCCGGCTGGCCTGGCGCAATCTGCCCATGCAATGGCTGCAAACCAATGTCCGTTACCCGCTGGATGGCGTCTCGCATTTCCGCCTGTTCCACGACAACGTGCTGATTACGAGCATGCACACCCGGTTGTTCTTCGGCATGTTGCTGCGGGCGCCAGTGATCCTCTGGCGACGGTGGCGAGCATGAGCGCAGACAAGGAACACTGGGCTGACCGCCAGGAGCGCGGTAGTTTCTGGCTGATGAAGTTCACCGCGTTCTGCGCCAAAGTACTCGGGCGCAGGGTGTTGAGCCCGCTGCTGTACGGCATCGTTCTGTACTTTTTCCTGTTCGGTCGCAGCGCCCGTCACAGCGCCTGGCAATACCAGCAACGGCTCGCTGACTGGAGTGGTCGCAATGAATTGCGCCCGACCCATTGGCGAGTGTTCGGCCAGTTCATGGCCTTCGCCGACTCCATGCTCGACAAGCTCGACGTATGGAACGGCAAGCTGAGCATCGAGCAGATCGAAATCATCGACCCGGCATTGCTGCGCAATCAACTGCGCGGCACCCGCGGGCAGATGCTGGTGGGCGCGCACCTGGGCAATCTCGAGGTGTGCCGCGCGCTGGCGGAGATCGGTGAAAAAGTCACGATGAACGTGCTGGTGCACACCAAGCACGCCGAGCAATTCAACCGCTTGCTGGGTGAAGCCGGCGCGACCAATTTGCGACTGATTCAGGTCAGCGAGCTGGACCCGCTGATCATGCTGCAACTCCATGAACGCCTGGAGCGCGGTGAGTGGCTGGCGATTGCCGGCGATCGCGTACCGCTGCACGGCGGGCGCAGCGTGAGCGTGGATTTCCTCGGCCATCAAGCCGCGTTCCCTCAGGGCCCATGGTTGCTGGCCGGTCTGCTGAAATGCCCGATCAACCTGATGCTGTGCCTGAAGAAACCGACGGGCGACTATCGACTGACCCTCGAACCGTTCGCCGAGGCCGTGGTGTGGAAGCGCAGCGACCGCGAGCAGGTCATTCATCAGTGGGCCTCCCGCTATGCCGAACGCTTGGGTCACTATTGCCTTGAAGCGCCCCAACAATGGTTCAACTTTTACCCTTTCTGGAAGACCGATGACGACGCCAACGCTTGAGCCGGTAACCTTCGGCGAACTCCCTTTGCGCATCGAAGACGTGCTGGCCCTGGCCAACCGTCAGGTGCCGACGCAGTTGCAAAGCGACCCTGCGTACCGTGAGCGTATCGCCAAGGGTGCGCGATTCCTGGACTCCCTGCTGGACAAGGAAGGCGTGATCTACGGCGTGACCACCGGTTACGGCGATTCTTGCGTGGTCGCGGTGCCGCTGCATCACGTCGAGGCGTTGCCCCGTCATCTGTACACGTTCCACGGCTGCGGCCTGGGCAAACTGCTCGACGCACAAGCCACTCGCGCGGTGCTGGCGGCGCGTTTGCAGTCGCTGTGCCACGGCGTGTCCGGGGTGCGTGTGGAACTGCTGGAACGCCTTCAAGCCTTCCTCGAACACGACATTCTGCCGCTGATCCCGGAAGAAGGCTCGGTGGGCGCCAGCGGTGATTTGACGCCGTTGTCCTATGTCGCCGCGACCCTGTCCGGCGAGCGTGAAGTAATGTTCCGGGGTGAGCGCTGGCAAGCGGCCGATGTACATCGCGAACTGGGTTGGGAGCCGCTGGTACTGCGTCCAAAAGAAGCGCTGGCGCTGATGAACGGCACCGCCGTCATGACCGGTCTCGCGTGCCTGGCCTACGCCCGCGCCGATTACCTGCTGCAACTGGCGACGCGCATCACCGCGTTGAACGTGGTCGCCCTGCAAGGCAACCCCGAGCACTTCGACGAGCGCCTGTTCGCCGCCAAACCGCATCCGGGGCAGATGCAAGTCGCCGCGTGGCTGCGCAAGGATCTGGCGATCGACGCGCCGACCGCGCCGCTGCATCGCCTGCAAGACCGCTATTCCCTGCGTTGCGCACCCCATGTCCTCGGCGTGCTGGCCGACAGCCTGAACTGGCTGCGCTCGTTCATCGAGATCGAGCTCAACAGCGCCAACGACAACCCGATTATCGACGCCGAAGCCGAACGCGTGCTGCACGGCGGGCACTTCTATGGTGGCCATATTGCGTTCGCCATGGACAGCCTGAAAAACCTGGTGGCCAACGTCGCCGACCTGCTTGATCGTCAACTCGCCTTGCTGGTGGACGAGCGTTACAACCACGGCTTGCCGAGCAACCTGTCCGGCGCCAGCGCTGACCGCGCGATGCTCAACCATGGCTTCAAAGCCGTGCAGATCGGCACCAGTGCCTGGACCGCCGAAGCGCTGAAAAACACCATGCCGGCCAGCGTCTTCTCGCGCTCCACCGAGTGCCACAACCAGGACAAAGTGAGCATGGGCACCATCGCCGCCCGCGATGCGATCCGCGTGCTGGAACTGACCGAACAGGTTGCCGCTGCCACCCTGCTGGCCGCCAACCAAGGCGTCTGGCTGCGCAGCAAGGCCGAGGATGCGCGCCCGTTGCCGCCGGCCCTCGCGGCCATGCACGAAGAACTGGCGAAAGACTTCCCGCCGGTCATCGAAGACCGCGCGCTGGAAGGCGAGTTGCGCCTGTGCCTGAAGCGAATTGCCGAGCAACACTGGAGGCTGCATGCGTAGCAAGGGAGTGCTTCACACCGATACGGAAATCCTCGTGCCGTTCTTTGATGTCGACACCATGAACGTCGTCTGGCACGGCCATTACATCAAATACCTGGAAGTCGCCCGCTGCGCGCTGCTGGACAAGATCGGCCACAACTACACGGCCATGGTCGAGTCGGGCTACGCGTGGCCGGTGATCGATCTGCAATTGCGTTATGTGCGCGGCGCCGTGTTCGGCCAAAAGCTCAACGTGCGCGCCAATCTGGTGGAGTGGGAGAACCGTCTGAAGATCAGCTACCTGATCAGCGATCTGGAAACCGGCGAACGCTTGACCCGCGCCAGTTCCGTACAGGTCGCCGTCGACATGAGCAGCCGCGAAATGCAGTTGGCCTCACCCAAGGTCTTCACCGACGCTGTTGAAAGGATGCTCGCATGAACCTGCTGAAAACCCTCTGTAGCAGCTGCCGAGCTGGCGAGGCTGCGTTCGGCGGCGAAGCCGTCGCAAAACCTGCACATGTGGTACATCAGAAGAAACCCAGGGCGGCGGCTGCGCACCCGAACGCAGGCTTCGCCAGCTGCTACAGGTTCGTGGTGGCGCTGGTGTTAGCGCTGGGATTTACTTCATTGGCGCAGGCTTTTGATTTGCAGCAGTTGAGTGATCAACTGGCAAAACCTGACGTGATCCACGGCAACTTCATCCAGGAAAAACATCTGCGCGCCCTGCCCCAGCCGCTGACCAGCAAGGGCACTTTCGTCCTCGCTAAAAACCACGGTTTGCTCTGGCTGCTGAAAACCCCGCTGCAACAGGATTACCGCATCAGCGACAAAGGCATTGCCCGGCGAGACGCCAACGGTTGGCAAATGCTGCCGAGCAAGAGTGCCGGCGCTGAGCAGAACCGTTTGTTCCTCGCCGTACTGCAAGGCGACAGCAGCGGGCTGCAACGGGATTTCGAGCTTTCACTGAACGGCGATGCGCAGAACTGGAAACTGACGCTGACCCCGCGCTCCATGCTGCTCAAGCAGGTGTTCACTCAGATCAACATTGCCGGCGGCGAACTGGTGCACAGCATCGAGCTGCTCGAAACCCAGGGCGACAGCACGCTTTTGCGCATGCAGGACAGCACCAGCGCCCAACCGTTGAGCGATGCGGAGCAACATGACTTTGCCGAGTGAACGGAGTCTTCCGCGGCTATTTCTGATCCTGCTGCTGGCGGTGCTCGCGCTCGCCGGTTGGCAATGGCGTGACGGCGCCCCGCTGTCGGCCAACCTGATGGAACTGGTGCCGGGCACGGCGCCGGACGCGCTGGAACTGCGCGCCGAACAACGCATGCAAGAACCGCTGAACCGCGAAATGCTGGTACTGGTCGGCCACACCGATCGCCAGCAAGCCGTCGCGATGGCGCAGAAACTGGGTGAGCAATGGCAGGCCAGCGGCTTGTTCGAAAAGGTCCAGTGGAACCTGCAAGCCGACTTGCCGGCGCTACGCACGCAATTGCTCAATGGCCGACTGGCGATGCTCTCAGCGGCTGACCGGCAGCAACTGATCGAGCATCCCGACGCCTTTATCCAGCAGCGAGTGCAAGCGCTGTTCGATCCCTTCACCGGTTTCAGTCTGGTGTCGAGCCAGGATGACTGGCTGGGCCTGACCGGGCGCATCCAGAACAGCCAGCCGCAGCACGGTTCGGTGCAACTGGACATCGGCAGCGGTGCGCTGGTCGCCGATGCCGACGGCAAGAGTTGGGTGCTGCTGCGCTCGCGCACCACGGGCAACGCCTTTGACATGAACCTGCCGCTGCAAGTGGCCGACCTGCTCCAGCACAGCCGTGAACAAGCCGCCCAGGCAAACGTTCAATTGCTTGCCGCCAGCGGCTTGCTCTATGCGGCCAGTGGGCAAAAACAAGCCACCCGGGAAATGACCTGGGTCGGTGGCGGCGCCACGGCGGGCATTCTATTGCTGTTGCTGCTGGCCTTTCGGCGCTGGCGGGTGTTGCTGGCCTTCGTCCCGGTGCTGGTGGGCATGCTCTTCGGCGCGGTGGCCTGCGTGGCGCTGTTCGGCCATATGCATGTGATGACGCTGGTGCTCGGTTCGAGCCTGATCGGCGTGGCGGTCGATTACCCGCTGCATTACCTGTCCAAGAGCTGGAGCCTGAAACCCTGGCACAGTTGGCCGGCGCTGCGCCTGACGTTGCCGGGCCTGACGCTGAGCCTGATCACCAGTTGCATCGGTTACCTGGCCCTGGCCTGGACACCGTTCCCGGCGTTGACCCAGATTGCCGTGTTCTCTGCCGCCGGTCTGCTCGGCGCCTATTTGTCCGCGGTGTGCCTGCTGCCGGCACTGCTCAAGGGTACAGAACTGCGTCCAGCGCAGTGGCCGCTGCGGGTGTCCGAGTTTTTGCTAGGGCGCCGTGAAGCGTTGCTCAAACTCGCGAGTACGCCGGTGCTACTGGCGCTGCTGATTGCCTTTTGTGTGGGCGGTCTGCTGCAGCTCGACACCAAAAACGACATTCGCCAGTGGGTCGGTGCACCGCAGCAACTGACTGACGAAGCACAAACCATTGCACGCATCACCGGCTATCAACCCACCAGCCAGTTCTTCCTGGTGCGCGCGGCCAATCAGCAGCAATTGCTGGAACGCCAAACTGCGCTGAGCGAGCGGCTGGATCAGTTGGTCAACCTGGAAAAACTCCAGGGTTATCTGTCGCTCAATCAATTGGTCAGCCAACCATCCGAACAGCGGAAAGTGCGTGAAGCGCTGAACAAGTTGCCGCAGTTCTGGCAGCCGCTGCTCGATGTCGGCGTACCGGCCGAGGCGCTGCAAGCAGAGCTAACGAAGTTGCAGGCACTGCCCACCGAAGACATCGACGCGGCGCTGCTCGGTCCGTTGGCGGAACCCTATCGCGCGCTGTGGCTGGGACCGACCGATGACGGCGTAGCGGCGATGGTCAGTCTGCAAGGCCTGAACAACCCTGCTCTGCTGCGCGTCCAGGCGCTGGATTTGCCGGGCGTGGAACTGGTGGATCGCCTCGGTGAGTTGAACAAGGTGTTCGCCGATACCCAGATCAGTGCCGCAGAGTTGAAACTCGCTTCCTGTGTGCTGATCGTGCTGGTGCTGATCCTGCCGTTCGGTTTCGGCGGCGCGCTGCGGATCGTCGCCCTGCCGCTGCTGGCCGCGCTGTGCAGCCTGGCCAGTCTCGGCTGGCTGGGGCAACCGCTGACACTGTTCAGCCTGTTCGGCCTGCTGCTGGTGACGGCCATCAGCGTCGATTACGCGATCCTCATGCGTGAACAGGTCGGCGGCGCTGCCGTGAGCCTGCTGGGCACCTTGCTGGCGGCGCTGACCACCTGGCTGTCGTTCGGTTTGCTGGCGGTGTCCAGCACGCCGGCGGTGAGCAACTTCGGTCTGTCGGTGAGCCTCGGCCTGGCGTTCAGCTTCATCCTTGCGCCGTGGGCCGGACGTCAGGTTCACGCCGCCCCGGTCACGGAGTCAGCCACATGATGATCGCTGTGTTCTGGGTCATGGCCCTGGCGCTATTCGCCGTGGCCACCCGTGTTGGTCGTCACTTCGGTGTAATCCCGATTGTCAGCCAGTTGCTGCTGGCCACCTTCGGCCTGCCGCTGCTGATGTACTTCTGGATCGAACCCCAGTGGCAATTGAGCGGAGCCGCGCTGGTCGCGCCGGCCTGGCTGAAAAACGTCTACAGCCTGAGTTTTGCGTTGTTGTTGGGGCACATTCTCAGTGATGTGATCGACCTGCGACTCGACCGTCAAAGCCTGAAAATCGCCCTGCCGAGTTTCTGCATTCCGTTTGCCTGCGGCCTCGCGACTGCAGTCTGGCTGTTACCGCCGCAACCCTGGATCAGTTCCCTGGCGGTCGGCCTGCTGTTCGCCATCACTGCGATTCCAGTGTTGTATCTGTACCTGCGGCACATCAAATACCCGCCTGCCGCCACCCGGCGACTGGTGCAGACCGCGATCCTCATCGACCTCACCTGCTGGACCCTGTTCGCCATCGCCCAGGGCAGCCTGCACCTGAGCAGCCTCTTGCTGCCGCTGGCTGGCGCCTGCCTGCCGTTGCTGCTGCGTCTGCTCCGACTGCGCCAACCGTTGCTGCACAGCGGTTGCTTCTTCGCACTGCTGGTCGTGGCGGAACACTTCAAGCTCAATGCGCTGATTTTCGGCATCGGTTACCTGCTGTGGATGGCAGCGCTCAAAGTGCCGCTGGTGCTGCCGTTGCCGGTGATCTGGATGAGTCACTTGCAGACGTATATCGCGATCCCGCTGATCCTCACGTTCGGCATCGTGCAAATCAACGTCCACGCGGCCATGGCCAGCCTTGGGTGGGTGCAACTGGCGGCACTGCTGCTGTTCCCGATTGCCAGTAAACTGCTGGGCAACTGGCTGGGCCTCGGTTGGGCCGGCGCCTCGTTTGAAGGCGCCAGTCGCTGGCGGGAAAGTGTCTTGCTGAATATTCGTGGGTTGAGCGAGATCGTCTTTCTCAACCTGCTGCTGCAACAACAACTCATCAGCCCGGCGCTGTACTTCGCGCTGATGGTGATGGGCCTGATCGCGACACTGCTGCCGGCACTCGCCGGTATGCACCGAACCCCTCTGAACATCGCCGTCCCGGCAAGGAGCCCCCGTGCCAACAGTTGAAATGGAACATCGCCAGGTCGTGGTTATCGGTGCAGGTCCATCGGGCGCCATCGCCGCCGCGTTGCTCAAACGCAAAGGTCATGATGTATTGATGATCGAACGTCAGCATTTCCCAAGGTTTTCCATCGGTGAAAGCCTGCTGTCCCACTGCCTGGATTTCGTCGAAGAAGCCGGCATGCTCGAGGCGGTGAACGCCGCCGGGTTCCAGTTGAAAAACGGTGCAGCATTCGCTTGGGGCGAGCAATACAGCGCCTTTGATTTCGGCGAGACGTTCAGCAACGGCAAGCCGACTACCTTCCAGGTGCTGCGTGCCGATTTCGACAAGCTGCTGGCCGATCAGGCCGCGTTGCAAGGCGTCGACGTTCGTTACGGCGAAGCCATCGTCAGCGTCGATTTCAGCCTGCCGAAACCGCAACTCGACGTGCTTCGCGAAGACGGCAGTCAGTACCGTGTCGAAGCCGATTTCGTGCTGGATGCCAGCGGCTACGGCCGTGTGTTGCCGCGCTTGCTCGACCTTGAAGCGCCGTCGGATTTCCCGGTGCGCCAGGCCGTGTTCACTCACGTCGAAGACCACATCGACAGCCCGACCTTCGAGCGGGAAAAAATCCTCATCACCACCCATCCGATCCACCGCGACATCTGGTTCTGGACCATCCCGTTCAGCAACGGCCGTTGCTCGGTGGGCGTGGTCGCGGCAGCCGAACACTTCGAAGGCCGCATGGAGAATCTGGACGAGTGCCTGCGTGGGTTTATCGCTGAAACCCCAAGCCTGGCCGGTGTGCTGAACAACGCCGTGTGGGATACGCCTGCTCGAACCATCGGCGGCTACTCGGCCAACGTCAAAACCCTCCACGGGCCAGGCTTTGCCTTGCTCGGCAACGCAGCGGAATTTCTCGACCCGGTGTTCTCCTCAGGCGTGACCATCGCCATGCGCTCGGCGAGCATGGCCGCCGCAGTTCTGCATCGCCAACTGCAAGGCGAAAATGTCGATTGGCAGACTGAGTTCGCCATCCCGCTCAAGCGCGGCGTCGACACGTTCCGTTGCTACGTCGAAGGCTGGTACGCCGGGACGTTCCAGGATGTGATTTATCATGAGGGCGGCTCGCCCGATATTCGCCGCATGATCAGTTCGATTCTGGCCGGGTATGCCTGGGACGAGCGTAATCCGTTTGTCGCCGAACCCAAGCGCCGCCTGCGGATGCTCTCGGAGCTCTGTGCAAGGGATGTCACATGAGCTACTTGAGCGACACCTACGTCGAAGAAACCCGCTTTGGTTTCTGGTTCCTGCGCAGCCACACCTGGCAGCACCATGTACTGCGAGTGGCAATCACCGATTTGCGTAGCCTGTTCAGCGAAGCATTGCCGAGCAACCCGGTGCTGCTGGATGCCGGTTGCGGCCAGGGCAAGTCGTTCCAGTACCTGCGCCAGACCTTTGCCCCCCAGCGCCTGATCGGTCTGGACGCCGACCCGCACAGCCTGAACCTGGCCGGCGAAGAAGCCATCCGTCAGGGCATGGAGGTGGAGTTGATCGGCAGCGACTGCGCAAGCATCAACGTCCCGGACGCCAGCGTCGATCTGCTGTTCTGTCACCAGACCTTCCATCATCTGGTGCAGCAGGAACAGGCACTGGCCGAGTTCTACCGCGTGCTCAAGCCCGGTGGCTATTTGCTGTTCGCCGAATCCACCGAGGCTTACATTGATACCTGGGTGATCCGCTGGTTGTTCCGCCACCCGATGCACGTGCAAAAGAGCGCCGCCGGGTACCTGGACATGATTCGCCAGCAGGGTTTCGAACTCGGCCCGCAAAACGTGTCTTATCCATACTTGTGGTGGAGCCGCGCCAAGGATTTCGGCCTGTTTGAACGCTTGGGTCTGCGCCGGCCGAAGCCCTTTGGCCAACGGGAAGAAACCCTGGTCAATGTGGTCGCGCGCAAACCCCTTGATAGGTGTGCCTGATGATCCGTTTTCTGCTTTTGGGTTGCGTCCTGTTGCTGAGCGCCTGCGCCAGCCGGGCGCCGCTGCCCGAGCAAACCCCGAACCTGTCGTTGCCGCTGCAATTGCACATCCAGCGCCTGGTGGCCGACCAACGTCAGGACTGGGTGCTGGTGATCCAGCGTGAAGGCCCTGGCATTCGCTGGTCGATGATGGACTTGCTGGGCATTCCACAGGCACGCCAGAAACTGGTCGATGGCGAGTGGCAGGCTGACGGTCTGCTGCCGCCCAATCCGGAAGCGCGAGAGCTGTTCGCCGCGCTGCTGTTTGCGCTGACCCCCAAAGATGAACTGTCGGGCAACTATCCCGCCGCGTGGCAGCATGGCTCGCAACGGTCCTTGCCAGCGCACTGGGAAGTCCGCTACTCACAACCCATGAGCTTTGAATTGAACCTGCCCAAAGGCCCGAAATATCAAGTCACGCCGCTCAGCGGAGACGCGCCATGACGACCTACCTGAATGCCCTCGGGGTGATCTGCGCCCTGGGCCGTGACAAGTCCGAAGTCGCTCGCAACCTGTTTGCCGGAGACTGTTCGGGCATGCGCAATGAGGCCGGCTGGGTGGCGGAACGGTCATTGCCCGTGGCCGCGGTTCAAGGCGAATTGGCGCCGATCCCGGCTGAGCTTGCGCCGCAAGACACCCGTAATAATCAATTGCTGCTGGAAGCCGCGCTGCAAATTCGCGAAGACATCGACCAGGCAATCCAGACCTACGGCCGCGACCGCATCGGTATCGTTCTGGGCACCAGCACCTCGGGCATCGACGAAGCCAGCAGCGGCCTGGCCCATTACATCCGCGAGCATCAGTTCCCGGCCGATTACGACTACCAACAGCAGGAACTCGGCGCGCCGGCGAACTTCCTCGCCGACTGGCTGCAACTGAGCGGCCCGGCCTATGTGATTTCCACGGCCTGCACCTCCAGCGCCCGGGCATTGATGAGTGCTCAGCGACTGTTGGACCTGGGCGTGTGCGACGCGGTGCTGTGCGGCGGTGTCGACAGCCTGTGCAAGCTGACCCTCAATGGGTTCTCGGCGCTGGAAGCGGTGTCCGGACAACGCTGCAACCCATTTTCGGTGAACCGTAACGGCATCAACATTGGCGAAGCAGCGGCGCTGTTTTTGATGAGCAAACGTGTCGGCGACAGCCAACCGCTTGCCCTGCTCGGCAGTGGCGCCAGCTCCGATGCACATCACATTTCCGCACCGGAACCCAGCGGCCGTGGCGCCCTGCAAGCGATGCGCAAAGCCTTGAACCGAGCAGAATTGCAGCCGCAGCAGATCGATTACCTGAACCTGCACGGCACCGCGACCCAACACAACGACGCCATGGAAAGCCTGGCGGTGGCGACGTTGTTCCCGACGGGTGTGCCGTGTTCGTCGACCAAACCCATGACCGGCCACACCCTCGGGGCGGCCGGCGCTCTGGAAGCGGCGTTCTGCTGGTTGAGCCTGAGTGCAGGCAACCACGACCACGCCCTGCCGCCCCACGTCTGGGACGGTCAACCGGACCCCGAATTGCCAGCCCTGAAATGGGTGACCCCGGCCGATCGCCTGACGTCCATTGCACCTCGCTATCTGATGAGCAATTCCTTTGCCTTCGGTGGTAACAACGTCAGCCTGATTATCGGAGACGCCCCATGATTGACTGGCCGATCGCCGAACTGCTGCCGCACGCTGGCGACATGATCTTCATCGAGCAGATCCTGTCGTTCGATGACGAGCAGATTTACACCCGTCTCACGGTCAGACCCGACGGCCTGTTCAACCGCCCGGACGGCAGCCTGCCGGCCTGGGTCGGTATCGAACTGATGGCCCAGAGCGTCGCCGCCTACGCCGGTTGCCATGCGCGCCAGCGAGGCGATGCGGTAGAGCTGGGGTTTCTGCTTGGCACTCGCAAATTCGAATGCAACGTCGAGCACTTCCCCGCCGGCACCGAGCTGACCATCCACGGCATCCGCTCCCTGGAAGACGACAACGGCATGGGCGTGTTCGAATGCCACATCACCGCCCCCGGCATTCATGCCACCGCTCGTCTGAACGTGTTCCGTCCGCCTCAGGCCGCTCAATACCTTCATGAAACCCAAGGAACCCAGCCATGACTGAATCCGTACTGATCACCGGTTCCAGCCGTGGCATCGGCCGTGCTATCGCTTTGCGTCTGGCTCAGGCCGGGCATGACATCGTGCTGCATTGCCGCAGTGGCCTGGCGGACGCTGAAGCCGTGAAGGCCGAAATCGAAGCCTTGGGGCGCAACGTGCGCATCCTGCAATTCGACATTTCCGATCGCGCCAGCTGCAAAGCCATTCTCGAAGCCGACGTGGAAACCCACGGCGCCTATTACGGCGTGGTGCTGAACGCCGGCCTGACACGCGACGGTGCTTTTCCGGCCCTGAGCGAGGATGATTGGGACGTGGTGATGCGCACCAACCTCGACGGTTTCTACAACGTGCTGCACCCGGTGATGATGCCGATGATTCGTCGTCGCGCGGCCGGACGGATTGTTTGCATCACCTCGGTTTCCGGGTTGATCGGCAACCGTGGACAGGTCAACTACAGCGCCTCCAAGGCCGGTTTGATCGGCGCGGCGAAGGCGTTGGCGATCGAGTTGGGCAAGCGCAAAATTACCGTTAACTGTGTCGCACCCGGCTTGATCGACACCGCGATGCTCGATGAAAACGTGCCGGTGGAAGAAATGATGAAAATGATCCCCGCACAACGCATGGGCACCCCGGAAGAGGTGGCCAGCGCGGTGAATTTCCTGATGTCGGCGGAAGCGTCGTACATCACCCGGCAGGTTCTGGCCGTCAACGGAGGCCTGTGCTGATGAAGCGCGTCGTCGTCACCGGCATGGCCGGCATCACCTCACTGGGCAGTGATTGGGACACCATCGCCGCTAACTTCGCGGCCAACCGCAGCGGTATCCGCCGGATGGACGAGTGGGATCGCTTCACCGAACTCAGCACGCGCCTCGCGGGGCCAATCGACGACTTCAAGGTCCCGAGCCACTGGACCCGCAAGCAATTGCGCAGCATGGGCCGGGTCTCGCGCCTGGCGGTCGGCGCGGCAGAACAGGCATTGGCCGATGCCGGGCTGTTGGGTGACGAATCGATCAAGGACGGGCGCATGGGCGTTTCCTGCGGCTCATCCACCGGCAGCACCGACGAGATCAAGGCGTTCGGCAACATGCTGCTCAACTCGGTGGCCGAGGGCCTGAACGCCAACTCCTATGTACGCATGATGCCGCACACCACGGCGGCGAATATCAGCATCTTCTTCGGCCTGACCGGTCGGCTGATCCCGACCTCCAGCGCTTGCACCAGCGGCAGTCAGGGCATCGGTTATGCCTACGAATCGGTCAAGTTTGGTCGCCTGCCATTGATGCTCGCCGGCGGCGCTGAAGAGCTGTGCCCGACCGAAGCCATGGTCTTCGACGCGCTCTACGCCACCAGCCTGAAAAACGATGCGCCGCAGACTTCCCCACGCCCTTATGACAGCGGCCGCGATGGCCTGGTGATCGGTGAAGGCAGTGGCATGCTGGTGCTCGAAGAACTCGAACACGCATTGGCTCGCGGTGCGCACATCCACGCCGAACTCGTCGGTTTCGGCAGCAACGCCGACGGCCAGCACGCCACCCGCCCAGAGCAGGTCACCATGCGCCGGGCCATGGAACTGGCGCTGGAAGACGCCGGGTTACAGCCTTCTGACATCGGCTACGTGAATGGTCACGGCACCGCGACTGAACAGGGCGACATTGCCGAAACGCTGGCAACGAGCGCGTTGTTCGGCGAGCACATGCCGATCAGCTCGCAAAAGAGTTTCCTCGGTCACACCCTTGGAGCCTGCGGCGCGCTGGAATCCTGGTTCAGCATCGAAATGATGAACCGCGACCTGTACGTCCACACCCTCAACCTCGACGACGTCGACCCAAACTGCGGCAAGCTCGATTACCTGCGCGGCGAGTTCCGACAGATGAGCAACCAGTACGTGATGAACAACAACTTTGCCTTTGGTGGGGTTAATACTTCGCTGATTTTTAAGCGCTGGTCGTAACGAGCCAATGCCCGGCAGATAAAGAAACGCTGCGAGCAATGAGTAACCTGTGGCGAGGGAGCTTGCTCCCGCTGGACTGCGTAGCAGTCCTTTCTTTTGGGGCCGCTTCGCGACCCAGCGGGAGCAAGCTCCCTCGCCACAATAGCGCCGTCTCAAACAGGTCGGTTCGACATAACCCCGGCCCTGTCTGGCTCTGCGATGGCTGGTTGCCCAGGATCCACAGAGTCTCACAAGCCCCTTTCGGGAAAGCAGGCAGTGTTAGCCCCCTGGCGCACTAGGATGGATCGAGGTTATCCAACACCCGGTTCACCGCCAATTCTCCCAGCATGATCGACTGTTGAATCCCCAGCAGTGTGTTGCTTTGCGATCCTTGCAGAGACCTCGCGAAATCGCTCGCCATGACGTTCGCTGATGCCAGGGATTCACAGGCGTATTCCAGCAAAGTTTGGTTGTTGATATCGGGGGCGATGAGGAAGATTTTGCTTGGTTGGCGTGGAGCATCCGGATCAGTGTCCGGTAGGTTTGTCGTTGTATTCGTCATGTTTCGGCTACCTACAAAGTGGAGCCACCGAGTCGCTACTAATCAAAAGGGTGGCAGCCGTACGCAGGTTAGTAGACCGGGAAACACGAACCGGCGCGCCCGAGAGCGCCCTACGCACAGCGACCATCAAAGTGCAGGCATGAAATTACCTGACTGTCCGGCATGCAAATGCGCATCGTGTAAACACGGGCTACTAAACCCGATCACTGGAAATCAGTGATGCGAATAAAGTTACCGATGGCCCCCAAAGCGCACAAGCCGGCGGATTCTGGAGTAGTTGTAGGCAATGCCGCAAGGTGCTGTGGCCTGTTCAAGGTAGTTCGGAAATGTCCTACATCCTTCAGCGAAGCGTCCGCTATGGCATAGGCAACTGCACCTTTTTTGGTGAACTCGCGGACGCTTTCGCGAGCAGGCTCGCTCCCACAAGGATTTGCGGCGTGAACCGATTTTTGTTCCACCTCCCATCCACTGTGGGAGCGAGCCTGCTCGCGATTGACTGCGAAGCAGTCACGACTTCAACGGCTCAACCTTACGCGTCAACAACTCAACAAACGCCTTGGCCATCGGCGACTTCTGATCCTTGCGCTGCACCAGCCACACCGCCGACACCGCCTCTGGATCGAGCAGAGGCCGATAGACCACGCCATCGATGCGCATCCGCTGATAAGACGCTGGCAGCACCGAAACACCCAACCCCGCAGCCACCAGACCAATGATTGTCATCGCCTCACCCGCCTCCTGAGCAAAGTGCGGACTGAAACCGGCATCCCGCGCCAGGCTGAGCAATTGTGCGTACAGACCACTGCCATAGCTGCGTGGGAAAAATACGAAGGGCTCGAGGGCCAGAGCCGACAGAAACAAACCTTCTTCACTATCGGCCACTAAAGGATGCTTGGAGCTGAGCACCGCCACCAGCGGCTCACGCATCAACTCCACCACGCTGAGCGAGTCCGGCAACCCAAGCGGCCGCATGATCCCGACTTCAATCGACTCATCCACCAACGCGTCGGCGACCTGGGTGCTGCTCATCTCCCGCAGGTTCAGGTGCACCGCCGGAAATCGCTGGCGAAACGAAAAAATCGCCTGAGGAATGGTCGAGTTGAACGGTGCCGACGAGGTGAAGCCAATCTTCAGTTCACCCAACTCACCCAGCTGCGCCCGCCGTGCAACATCCGCCGCCTTGTCGACCTGTGCCAGCACCAACCGCGCCTCTTCCAGAAACAGCCGGCCGGCTTCACTCAGTTCGACCCGACGATTGGTGCGCTCGAACAACCGCGCGCCCACCTCCTGCTCCAGCGCCTGAATCTGCTGACTCAGCGGCGGTTGCGAGATGCCCAGCACCTGGGCGGCACGGCCGAAGTGCAGTTCTTCGGCAACAGCAATGAAGTAGCGCAGGTGACGCAATTCCATGAAAACTCCATTAGGTCGTTAAACCTATCAAACAGGTCGAACAATATATTGGATTGAATCATTAGGCAGCTATATGCTTTTTTCATTGCCTGACCGGCTGCGTCCTCCGAGGTCCGAAGTGAAAACTGCTGTCGCTCCACTTGCCCATGAAGTTCCGCCCGCTGCACTGGACGATGTTGTCTCTGAACTGAAAGAGATCTATATCGAAAAGGGCACGCCTATGTTTATGCGCACGGTGCTGGCGCTGTTCTCCGGCGGCTTCGCGACCTTCGCTTTGCTGTATTGCGTGCAGCCGATGATGCCGCTGCTGTCCCACGAGTACTCCATCAATGCGGCGCAGAGCAGCCTGATCCTGTCGGTCGCCACCGGCATGCTCGCCATCGGCCTGCTGATCACCGGCCCGATCTCTGATCGCATCGGGCGCAAACCGGTGATGGTCGCCGCGCTGTTCGCCGCCGCGCTCTGCACAATCGCCAGTTCAATGATGCCGAGCTGGCACGGCGTGCTGGTGATGCGGGCGCTGATAGGGTTGTCATTAAGCGGTCTGGCAGCAGTCGCCATGACTTACCTGAGCGAAGAAATTCACCCGCAGCACATCGGTCTGGCCATGGGTTTGTACATCGGCGGCAACGCGATTGGCGGGATGTGCGGACGCTTGATTACTGGTGTGTTGATCGATTTCGTCAGCTGGCACACGGCGATGTTGGTGATCGGCGGCCTGGCCATGATCGCAGCGGCGGTGTTCTGGAAAATCCTTCCCGAGTCGCGCAACTTCCGCGCCCGCTCTTTGCACCCGCGCAGCTTGATTGACGGCTTCACCATGCACTTTCGCGACGCCGGTTTGCCGCTGTTGTTCCTTGAAGCCTTTGTGCTGATGGGTGCGTTCGTCACCCTCTTCAACTACATCGGCTATCGCCTGCTGGCAGAGCCTTATCACATGGAACAGGCCTTCGTCGGGCTGCTCTCGGTGGTGTATCTGTCGGGGATCTACAGCTCGGCGAAGATCGGTTCGTTGGCCGACCAGCTCGGCCGTCGCAAAGTGCTGTGGGCGACCATCGTGCTGATGATCGCCGGCCTCGCCCTGACCATGCTCACGCCGCTGCCGGTGGTGATCATCGGGATGCTGATCTTTACCTTCGGCTTCTTCGGCGCCCATTCGGTGGCGAGTAGCTGGATTGGGCGTCGTGCGATCAAGGCCAAGGGGCAAGCGTCGTCGCTTTATCTGTTCAGCTATTACGCCGGGTCGAGCATTGCGGGTACGGCGGGCGGGATTTTCTGGCACTTGGGCGGGTGGAACGGAATCGGGTTGTTCATTGGCGGGCTGCTGGTGATTGCGCTGCTGGTGGCGTTGAAACTGGCGAAGTTGCCACCGCTCGGCGGTGTAAAGGCTTAAACACAAATATCCAGTCATCCATAAACAACTGTGGGAGCGAGCCTGCTCGCGATGGCGGCATAACAGCCAACTTAGATGTTGAATGTTATGGCCTCATCGCGAGCAGGCTCGCTCCCACAGAAAAGCAGGGTGTTTGTTAACCCGTCACGATCACTCGTGATACTGCGCTGACAGTTCATGCACCGCGCGCAGGAAGGCGCCAGCGTGTTCCGGGTCGACTTCAGGCGTGATGCCGTGGCCGAGGTTGAACACGTGGCCGCTGCCCTTGCCGTAGCTGGCGAGAATGCGACCGACTTCGGTGCGAATGGCTTCAGGTTTTGCGTACAGCACGGTCGGGTCCATGTTGCCTTGCAGGGCGACTTTGCTGCCGACACGTTGGCGGGCTTCGCCAATGTCGCAGGTCCAGTCCAGGCCCAACGCGTCAGCGCCCGCATCAGCAATGCTTTCGAGCCACAGACCGCCATTCTTGGTGAACAGGATGACCGGCACTTTGCGACCTTCGTGTTCACGGATCAGGCCGCTGACGATTTTGCGCATGTAAGCCAGGGAGAACTCCTGGTACGCCGCCGCCGAAAGGCTGCCGCCCCAACTATCGAAGATCTGCACCGCTTGCGCCCCGGCCATGATCTGGCCGTTGAGGTAGCTGGTGACCGTCTGCGCGAGCTTGTCCAGCAGCAGGTGCAAGGCTTGCGGGTTGTCGTAGAGCATGGTTTTGGTCTTGCGGTAGTCTTTCGACGAGCCGCCTTCGACCATGTAGGTGGCCAGTGTCCACGGGCTGCCGGCGAAGCCGATCAGCGGCACGCGGCCGTTCAGTTCGCAGCGGATGGTGCTGACCGCGTCCATGACGTAGCCGAGGTCTTTGTGCGGATCAGGAATCGGCAGCGCTTCGATGTCAGCCAGGGTGCTGACGACTTTCTTGAAGCGCGGACCTTCACCGGTTTCGAAGTACAGGCCTTGGCCCATGGCATCGGGGATGGTCAGAATGTCGGAGAACAGGATCGCCGCGTCCAGTTGTGGGTAGCGGTCGAGCGGCTGCATCGTGACTTCGCAAGCGAACTCCGGGTTCATGCACAGGCTCATGAAGTCGCCGGCCTTGGCACGGCTGGCGCGGTATTCCGGCAGGTAGCGACCGGCCTGACGCATCATCCAGACAGGCGTGACGTCTACGGGTTGCTTGAGCAGGGCGCGAAGGAAACGGTCGTTCTTCAGGGCAGTCATGTCGGCATCCGGAAAAAAAGTGCGGGCATTTTCTCAGAGCTCGACGCAAAAGGCACGGTTGCAGGTCAGCCTTTTGTCTATCGGGTCAATTTGTCGCGCCAGTCAAACGGGGCGCCACGCCCCCTGAACACTTGCCGGAGGCGCAAACAGGCGTGTTCGTGAGGGCTCGTCACATCTACTCGCACTCTTCCAAGACCCGCTTAACAGCGAATTAACCGTCCCTTCCTAGCATCCGCGCCTCTTATGGAGGGGTGTCGATGTATAGAAAACTGCATTTCGCGTCAGGTTCATTGGTACTGGCCATTATTGTCAGCGGCTGTACACAGGCATCCGACACGCCGGAATCCGCCCCTGTAAAGGTCAGCATCGAAACCCTGGAAGCCAGGCCCCTTTCCGTCACCAGCGAATTGAGTGGCCGGGTTGCGGCACCACGCATTGCCCAGGTACGCGCCAGAGTGGCTGGGGTGGTGCACAAAAGTGTGTTCGAGCAAGGCAGTGAAGTGAAACAGGGTGACGTTCTGTTTTACATCGACCCTGCGCCCCTTCAAGCCGATCTGGACAGTGCCGTGGCCGGACTGAAAAGAGCGCAGGCCGATGCGACGCGCGCGCGCCTGCAAGAACAGCGCTACCGCCGATTGATCTCGGGCAATGCGATCAGCGCCCAGGAATATGACAATACGCGCGCGGCGGCTCAGCAGGCCGAGGCTGACGTCGCGGCCAACCAGGCGATGGTGCAACGTGCGCGTCTGAATTTGAGTTATTCCACTGTTACCGCGCCCATCTCCGGGCGCATCGGTCGCGCATTGGTGACCGAAGGCGCTCTGGTCGGGCAGAACGAATCGACACCGCTGGCGCTAATTCAGCAACTGGACCCGATTCACGTCGACCTGACTCAATCGACCCGTGAGCTCAACGAACTACGCCGCTCTTTGCGCTCCGGCCAGTTGCAACAGCTTGGTCAGGACCAGGCCAAAGCCACGCTGATTCAGGACGATGGCAGCCTCTATTCGTTGCCCGGCAAGCTGCTTTTCAGCGACATCACCGTCGACCCCGGCACTGGCCAGATCATCCTGCGCAGCGAGTTTCCCAATCCGGATCTCGACTTGCTGCCCGGCAGCTTCGTGCGGGTGCGGCTGGAGCAGGCCATCGATCAACGCGGTATCAGCGTCCCGCAGCGCGCCATCGTGCGCAACAGCGCGGGATTGCCCCAAGTACTGCTGGTCGATGACGAACTGCGCGTGAGCCTGAAAACGGTGCAACTGGGCGCGGTGAATCAGCATCGATGGGTGGTCACTGATGGCCTCAAATCGGGTGATCGCATCGTCGTCGAAGGTCTGCAACATGCTCGTCCCGGCGAAAAAGTCGAGATCGACAATTCCCCTCTTCCCCTTGCCCAGGCGACTGGTCAGTAAGCAGGACGCTTTTTTATGCCGCAGTTCTTTATCGATCGCCCAGTGTTCGCCTGGGTGATTGCGCTGTTCATCCTGCTCGCCGGCGCACTGGCGATACCGCAGTTGCCAGTGGCGCAATACCCCAACATTGCCCCGCCGAAAATCGAAGTTGTCGCCACCTATCCTGGGGCTTCGGCGCAGGCGATGGATCAAAGCGTCGTCAGCCTGATCGAGGAAGAGCTCAGCGGCGCTGATCATCTTCTGTATTTTGAATCGCGCAGCAGCCAGGGTTCCGCCACGATCACCTCGACCTTCAAACCCGGCACCAATCCCGAGCTTGCGCAGGTCGACGTACTCAATCGCTTGAAAGTCATCGAGTCGCGCCTTCCCCAAGCGGTGATAGAACAAGGGTTGCGCGTGGAGAAAGTCTCAACAGGTTTCCTGTTGTTCATCTCACTGATCGGCACCAGCGCGGATGTCGACAACGTTGCCCTCAGCGATTATCTGGCGCGCAATGTGGTCAACGAAATCAAGCGCCTGGACGGCGTCGGCAAGGTCCAGATGTTCGGCTCCGAGCGGGCCATGCGCATTTGGGTCGACCCGCAAAAACTGATCGCTTTCAACCTGACGCCGGCGGATGTCAACGCTGCGATACTCGCTCAGAACGCGCTGATAGCGGCCGGCAGCCTCGGCGAATTACCGGTCAGCGGCAGTCAGGAAATCACCGCGACAGTCCTCGTTGAAGGCCAATTGTCGAGCCCCGAAGCGTTCGCCGACATCGTGCTGCGCGCCGAGACCAATGGCGCCGTCGTACGTTTGGGCGATGTCGCCCGGGTCGAAATCGGCAGCCAGGAATACCAGTTCGGCACGCGCCTGAATGGCCAGCCTTCCAGCGAACTGGGCGTGCAACTGACGCCCGGTGGCAACGCCTTGAGCACGGCGACGCTGGTGCGCGCGAAGATGGATGAGTTGACCCGTTATTTCCCGGCGGACATGAAGTACCAGATCGCGTACGACACCTCGCCCTTCGTCAAAGTCTCGATCACCAAAGTGGTTTACACATTGCTCGAAGCGATAGTGCTGGTGTTTGCGGTGATGTACCTGTTCCTGCAAAACATCCGCTATACGTTGATTCCGACGCTGGTAGTGCCGGTGGCGTTGATGGGCACTTTTGCGATCATGCAAGTGCTGGGATTTTCCATCAATGTGCTGACCATGTTCGGCATGGTGCTGTCGATCGGCATCCTGGTGGACGACGCCATTGTGGTGGTGGAGAACGTTGAAAGAATCATGCTTCAGGAGCGGCTCTCACCCAAGGAAGCAACGCGCAAGGCAATGAAGCAAATCAGCGGCGCCATCGTCGGCATTACCGTGGTGCTGGTTGCCGTGTTTATCCCGATGGCGTTCATGCAAGGCTCGGTCGGGGTAATTTATCAGCAGTTCTCCCTGACCATGGCCACGTCCATTCTGTTCTCGGCATTCCTCGCCCTGACCTTGACCCCGGCGCTGTGCGCCACACTGCTGAAGCCCGTTGAAAAGGGCGAGCACGCGTCTCGTGGGTTCTTCGGTTGGTTCAACCGTCGCTTCGAACAACTGACCGACCGCTATCAGGATGGGGTCGCGTATGCACTGAAACGCAGCGGGCGTTATCTGTTCATCTATGGCGGGCTGCTGATTGTGCTGGTGGTGACGTTCAGTCGCCTGCCGTCCTCGTTTCTTCCGGTCGAAGACATGGGCTACACGATCACCGACATTCAATTGCCCCCCGGCGCGAGCCAGAATCGCACGGTCGAGGTGATCAAGCAGATCGAAGCGCATAACGCCACCGAGCCGGGTGTGGACAACAGCACCTTCGTGCTCGGCTTCAGTTTTTCCGGTAGCGGACAGAACGCCGGGCTGGGTTACACCGTGCTCAGGGATTGGTCGCAGCGGGGCAGCAATGACACGGCGGCGGCCATCGCCGATCGCGCGAACGCGGTAGTGAGCCAGATCAAAGGGGCAGAAGTGTTCGTTGTTTTGCCGCCGCCGATAGACGGTCTCGGCACGTCCAGCGGTTTCGAATTCCGCTTGCAGGACCGTGGAGGGCTTGGCTATGCCACGCTGATGAAGGCGCGCAGCGATTTGCTGGAAGCCGCGCAAGCTAGCCCGATCCTGATCAACGTCCGCGAAAGCGCGCTGGCCGAGGCGCCGCAGGTAAAACTCGATATCGACCGCCGGCACGCCAATGCGCTGGGCGTGTCTTTTGCCGATATTGGCAACGTGGTGTCCACGGGCATCGGTTCGGCCTACATCAATGACTTCCCCAATCAGGGGCGGATGCAACGGGTGGTGGTCCAGGCTGAGGGCGAGCAGCGCAATCAGGTCGATGATCTGCTGAAGATGCACGTGCGCAACAACGAGGGAAAAATGGTGCCACTGTCAGCCTTCGTCCAGGCCAAGTGGATTCAAGGACCGGCGCAATTGAACCGCTACAACGGTTACCCGTCGATCAGCATTTCCGGTGAGCCGGCTCCCGGCTACAGCACCGGTGAAGCCATGGCGGAAATCGAACGTCTGGTGGCGCAAGGACCGGCCGGGCTGGGTCAGGAATGGACTGGGCTGTCGTTGCAGGAACGCTTGTCCGGCAATCAGGCGCCGATCCTGCTCGGCTTGTCGCTGCTGGTGGTGTTTTTGTGTCTGGCGGCGTTGTACGAGAGTTGGTCGATTCCGACGTCAGTGTTGCTGGTGGTGCCGCTCGGCGTGCTCGGTGCGGTGCTGGCGGTGACGCTGCGCGAGATGCCCAACGACGTCTTCTTCAAGGTCGGATTGATCACCATCATTGGCCTGTCGGCGAAGAACGCGATCCTGATCATCGAATTTGCCAAAAGCCTTTATGACGAAGGCCACGATTTGATCGACGCCACCCTGCAAGCCGCGCGTTTGCGGTTGCGGCCGATTGTGATGACATCGCTGGCATTCATTCTGGGAGTGGTGCCGCTGGCGATTGCTACGGGTGCCAGTTCGGCGAGCCAACAGGCGATCGGCACAGGCGTGATCGGCGGGATGATCACCGCGACGCTGGCGGTGGTGTTTGTACCGGTGTTTTTTGTGGTGGTGATGCAAGGGGTGAAAACCCGCCGGCGCTGATGGGCAATTGCAGCAGCGGGTTTGTTCGCAAAGAACAAACCCGCTGCCACATTTTGACCGTACCGCAGATCAGGTCTGAACGTTAAACGCCCAAGTAATCCAGGATCCCTTCGGCGGCGTTGCGGCCTTCGAAGATCGCCGTTACCACCAGGTCGGAACCGCGAACCATATCGCCACCGGCGAAGATTTTCGGGTTGCTGGTCTGGTGCTTGTACTGACCTTGCTCCGGGGCCACAACGCGGCCCTGGCTGTCGGTCTGGATGCTGTGCTGTTCGAACCACGACGCCGGGCTTGGACGGAAACCGAACGCGATGACCACGGCGTCGGCCGGGATGATCTCTTCGGAGCCCGGAATCGGCTCAGGGCTGCGACGGCCGCGGGCGTCCGGTTCGCCGAGACGGGTCTCGACCACCTTCACGCCTTCGACGCGGTCTTCACCGACGATTGCGATTGGCTGGCGGTTGTAGAGGAATTTCACCCCTTCTTCCTTGGCGTTCTTCACCTCCTTGCGCGAACCCGGCATGTTCGCTTCGTCACGACGATACGCACAGGTCACCGACTTGGCGCCCTGGCGAATCGACGTACGGTTGCAGTCCATCGCCGTGTCGCCGCCACCCAGTACCACCACCTTCTTGCCTTTCATGTCGACGAAATCTTCCGGCGACTTTTCAAAGCCCAGGTTGCGGTTGACGTTAGCGATCAGGAAATCCAGCGCGTCATGCACGCCCGGCAAATCCTCACCGGCAAAGCCGCCCTTCATGTAGGTGTAGGTGCCCATGCCCATGAATACGGCATCGTACTCTTCGAGCAGTTGCTCGACGGTCACGTCCTTGCCCACTTCGGTGTTCAGACGGAACTCGATGCCCATGCCGGTGAAGACTTCGCGACGATTGCTCAGCACGGTCTTTTCCAGCTTGAACTCGGGGATGCCGAAGGTCAGCAGACCGCCGATTTCCGGGTTCTTGTCGAACACCACCGGGGTCACGCCGCCGCGTACCAGTACGTCGGCACAGCCCAGGCCCGCCGGGCCTGCGCCGATCACCGCAACACGCTTGCCGGTCGGTATGACCTTGGACATGTCCGGGCGCCAGCCCATGGCGAACGCGGTGTCGGTGATGTACTTCTCGACCGAACCGATGGTCACCGCGCCGAAGCCGTCGTTGAGGGTGCAGGCACCCTCGCACAGACGATCCTGCGGGCACACCCGGCCGCACACTTCCGGCAGGGTATTGGTCTGGTGCGACAGCTCGGCAGCCTGGAGGATGTTGCCCTCGGCCACCAGCTTCAGCCAGTTCGGAATGAAGTTGTGCACCGGGCACTTCCATTCGCAATACGGGTTACCGCAACCCAGGCAGCGATGGGCCTGATCGGCCGAATGCTGGGGTTTGAAGGGTTCGTAGATCTCCACGAACTCTTTCTTGCGTTGACGCAACAGTTTCTTCTTCGGATCTTTGCGCCCGACATCGATGAACTGGAAGTCGTTATTCAGACGTTCAGCCATTGTTAAAACCTCATCAAACTCTTCAGGCGCATATCACTGCGGGTTGGCACGGGTGCTGGAAAGCAACGATTTCAGGTTGGCAGCCTTGGGCTTGACCAGCCAGAAACGACGCAGATAGTCATCGAGGTTTTCAGCGAGGTTACGACCCCACTCGCTGTCGGTTTCCTCGACGTATTCGTTCAGCACGCGTTGCAGGTGGCTGCGATAGGCTTCCATCGCCTCACCGCTGATCCGCTGGATTTCCACCAGTTCGTGGTTGACCCGGTCAACGAAGGTGTTGTCCTGGTCGAGCACGTAGGCGAAACCGCCGGTCATGCCTGAGCCGAAGTTGTAACCGGTCTTGCCCAATACGCAGACGAAACCACCGGTCATGTACTCGCAGCAGTGATCGCCCGTGCCTTCCACAACCGTGTGAGCACCGGAGTTACGCACCGCAAAACGCTCGCCCGCGGTACCGGCGGCGAACAGCTTGCCGCCAGTGGCGCCGTACAGGCAGGTGTTGCCGATGATGGCACTGTCCTGAGTCTTGTAGACGCTGCCCTTCGGCGGAACGATGACCAGTTTGCCGCCGGTCATGCCTTTGCCGACGTAGTCGTTGGCGTCGCCTTCCAGGTACATGTTCAGGCCGCCAGCGTTCCACACACCGAAGCTCTGACCGGCCGTCCCTTTGAAGCGGAAGGTGATCGGCGCATTCGCCATGCCTTGGTTGCCGTGCTTGCGAGCGATTTCACCGGAGATCCGCGCGCCGATCGAGCGGTCGCAGTTGCAGATATCCAGCGCGAAATCGGCGCCGCTCATGTCGTTGATGGCCGAAGTGGCCAGGTCGACCATTTTCTCGGCCAGCAGGCCTTTGTCGAACGGTGGGTTGCGGTCGACCTGGCAGAACTGAGGCTTGTCCGCAGGGATGTGATCGCTGCCCAGCAACGGCGTCAGGTCCAGATGTTGCTGCTTGGCGGTCTGGCCTTCGAGGATGTCCAGCAGATCGGTACGACCGATCAGCTCTTCGAGGGAGCGCACGCCCAGCTTGGCCAGCCACTCACGGGTTTCTTCGGCGACGTAGGTGAAGAAATTCACCACCATGTCGACGGTACCGATGTAGTGATCCTTGCGCAGCTTCTCGTTCTGAGTCGCGACGCCGGTGGCGCAGTTGTTCAGGTGGCAGATACGCAGGTACTTGCAGCCCAGCGCGATCATTGGCGCGGTGCCGAAGCCGAAGCTTTCAGCGCCGAGGATGGCAGCCTTGATCACGTCGAGGCCGGTTTTCAGGCCGCCGTCGGTTTGTACCCGCACTTTGCCGCGCAGGTCGTTGCCGCGCAGGGTCTGGTGGGTTTCGGCCAGGCCGAGTTCCCACGGAGCGCCCGCGTATTTGATCGAGGTCAGCGGCGATGCACCGGTGCCGCCGTCATAGCCGGAGATGGTGATCAAGTCCGCGTAGGCCTTGGCCACACCGGCGGCGATGGTGCCGACGCCCGCTTCTGCCACCAGCTTCACCGAGACCAGCGCCTTCGGGTTGACTTGTTTCAGGTCGAAAATCAGCTGCGACAAGTCTTCGATCGAATAGATGTCGTGGTGCGGCGGCGGCGAAATCAGGGTCACGCCCGGCACTGCATAACGCAGCTTGGCGATCAGACCGTTGACCTTGCCGCCTGGCAGCTGACCACCTTCGCCGGGCTTGGCGCCCTGAGCGACTTTGATCTGCAGCACTTCAGCGTTGACCAGGTATTCCGGGGTCACACCGAAACGGCCAGTCGCCACTTGCTTGATTTTCGAGCTCTTGATGGTGCCGTAACGCGCCGGGTCTTCGCCGCCTTCGCCGGAGTTGGAACGCGCACCGAGGCGGTTCATGGCTTCGGCCAGGGCTTCGTGAGCTTCCGGCGACAAGGCGCCGAGGGAGATGCCCGCAGAGTCAAAGCGCTTGAGCACCGATTCCAGCGGTTCGATCTCGCTGATGTCCAGCGGCGTGTCCCGGGTTTTGACCTTGAACATGTCACGGATCATCGACACCGGACGGTTGTCCACCAGCGCCGTGTATTCCTTGAACTTGCTGTAGTCGCCCTGCTGCACAGCGGCTTGCAGGGTGTTGACCACGTCCGGGTTGTACGCGTGATATTCGCCACCATGGACGAACTTCAGCAAACCGCCCTGCTGGATTGGCTTGCGCGGGCTCCAGGCTTCGGCGGCCAAGGCTTTCTGCTCGGCTTCGATGTCGACGAAACGCGCGCCCTTGATGCGGCTTGGCACGCCACGGAAGCTCAGGTCGCAAACTTCTTCAGACAGGCCGATGGCTTCGAACAACTGCGCACCGCGGTACGACGTGATGGTCGAGATGCCCATCTTCGACAGGATCTTCAGCAGACCTTTGGTGATACCTTTGCGGTAGTTCTTGAACACCTCATAGAGGTCGCCCAGTACTTCGCCGGTGCGGATCAGGTCGCCCAGCACTTCGTAAGCCAGGAACGGATAAACGGCAGAAGCGCCGAAACCGATCAACACGGCGAAGTGATGCGGATCGCGAGCCGTCGCGGTTTCCACGAGGATGTTGGAGTCGCAACGCAGGCCTTTTTCGGTCAGGCGGTGGTGCACCGCGCCGGTGGCGAGCGAAGCGTGGATCGGCAATTTGCCCGGAGCAATGTGACGGTCACTCAGCACGACCTGGGTACGACCGGAGCGCACAGCTTCTTCAGCCTGATCGGCGACGTTACGGATTGCCGCTTCGAGGCCGACGCTTTCGTCGTAGTTGAGGTCGATGATCGCGCGTTCGAAGCCCGGACGGTCGAGGTTCATCAACGAGCGCCACTTGGCCGGGGAAATGACCGGCGAGCTGAGGATCACGCGCGAGGCGTGTTCCGGCGACTCCTGGAAGATGTTGCGCTCGGCACCGAGGCAGATCTCCAGCGACATGACGATGGCTTCGCGCAGCGGGTCGATCGGCGGGTTGGTAACCTGCGCGAACTGCTGGCGGAAATAGTCGTACAGCGTGCGCACGCGCTGGGACAGCACGGCCATCGGCGTATCGTCGCCCATCGAGCCAACGGCTTCGTAGCCTTGCTCGCCGAGCGGACGCAGCACCTGATCACGCTCTTCGAACGTGACCTGATACATCTTCATGTATTGCTTAAGTTGGTCTACGTCGTAGAACGCCGAACCGTGGTCGTTGTCTTCCATGGTCGCCTGGATGCGCAGGGCATTCTTGCGCAGCCATTGCTTGTACGGATGACGCGACTTCAAGCGGTTGTCGATGGCGTCGGTGTCGAGGATCTGACCGGTTTCGGTGTCCACGGCAAAAATCTGGCCCGGCCCAACGCGGCCCTTGGCGATCACGTCTTCAGGCTGGTAGTTCCAGACACCGATTTCCGAGGCCAGGGTGATGAAACCATTCTTGGTGGTAACCCAACGCGCCGGACGCAGACCGTTACGGTCGAGCAGGCACACCGCGTAGCGACCGTCGGTCATTACCACGCCGGCCGGGCCGTCCCACGGTTCCATGTGCATCGAGTTGTATTCGTAGAACGCACGCAGGTCCGGGTCCATGGTTTCGACGTTCTGCCACGCAGGCGGAATGATCATCCGCACGCCACGGAACAGGTCGATACCACCGGTGACCATCAACTCGAGCATGTTGTCCATGCTGGAGGAGTCGGAACCGACACGGTTGACCAGCGGGCCGAGTTCTTCCAGGTCCATCAGATCATTGGTGAACTTGGTGCGACGGGCCACGGCCCAGTTGCGGTTGCCGGTGATGGTGTTGATCTCGCCGTTGTGGGCGAGGAAGCGGAATGGCTGAGCCAGCGGCCATTTCGGCAGGGTGTTGGTGGAGAAGCGCTGGTGGAACACGCAAATCGAGGTTTGCAGGCGCTGGTCGCTGAGGTCTGGATAGAAGGCGGTCAAATCCGCCGGCATCATCAGGCCTTTATAAATTATGGTCTTGTGCGAAAAGCTGCAGACGTAGTGATCGGCGTCGGCGGCGTTGGCCACGGACGAGCGACGACGGGAGGTGAACAGCTTGACGGCCATGTCCTGATCGCTCAGGCCATCACCGGCGATGAACACTTGCTCGATCTGCGGCAAGCGCTCAAGGGCCAGGCGGCCGAGGACACTGGTGTCGATCGGCACTTTGCGCCAGCCGACGAGGGTCAGGCCAGCAGCGAGGATCTCGCGGTTCATGTTCTCGCGAGCGGCTTCGGCTTTGACCGGGTCCTGGTTGAAGAAGACCATGCCCACCGCATATTGCTTGGGCAGTTCGATGCCGAAGGTTTCCTGGGCGATGGCTCGCAGGAATACATCCGGCTTTTGAATCAGCAGACCGCAACCGTCACCGGTCTTGCCGTCGGCGTTGATCCCACCGCGGTGGGTCATGCAGGTCAGGGCCTCGATGGCCGTTTGCAAAAGGGTATGACTGGGCTCGCCCTGCATATGGGCTATCAGGCCGAAACCGCAGTTATCCTTGAATTCATCTGGTTGGTACAGACCTGCTTTCATAGACACTTTCTCACCAGGCTGCCTCTTGTCGAGGCAAATTTCTTTTCAATTCAACCACTTACCATCCGCGCCGAACGTACGCCAGCTTTGCGGGGGCAAAAGGGAGGTCATTGTACACACCGACACAGAGGCTCACAAATTTGACGACGAAATGTCGCAAATCTATGTCGCATTTGTGAAAGGTTTAAAGCGATATGCTGTGCTAGTCAAAACTTTTTTAATTTTGACCGCAACGACTCAAAGACTACTGTGACGCAGACACCACAAGGCACGCGGCCTGTAGAGGCGGCATGCACTTGTAGAAATTTTGAGGTGCCGGGAGAGGCGGCCTGGGTAAGGCCGCCGAATCTTCAGCGAGTTGTTGCCAGTTCCTGTTGGACGCTGGCGACAGTGCGAGGCCAAGGTTTACCAGCCTGAACCTTCGCTGGCAAGGCCTTGATGGCGGTAACGGCTGCATCGCGGTTGGCGAAGTTACCGTAAGTGATGACGTAAAGCGGCTTGCCGTTGAGGACTTTCTTGAAATAACGGTACTCGCCGCCCTGCTCCTTGACGAAGGATTGCGCGGCCGATTCGGAGCTGGTGCCGAGGATCTGCACCACGTAGTTACCCGGCGCTTGCCCTGCGTACCAGGTGCCGCCGGCGGCCTTGGCCACGGTGGCTGGTTTCTCGACAGGTTTGGCGGCAGCGGTGGCGGCGGCTGGTTTGGCTGGCACTGGAGCCGGCTTCACGGCAGGCGCTACCGGAACCGGCTTGGCAGTCGCAACCTGAGTCGGAGCAGGCACAGGCTTGGCGGCAGGTGTCGGTGCCGGGCCAGGCTGGATGCCCGCAGGCGGCGCGATGGTGGTTACGGTCGGCGGCGTAGCGCTCGAACCTTCGACCGGCACGCCGTCATCGCCCTCCGTGATGCCGCCTGCGGCTTCGGCCAACGGACCGCGCATGACCGGTTGCGAGTTACCGACCAGCGGCAATGGCATCGGTTGCGAGTTACCGGCGAATTCGACGGCAGGCGCGCCGCCGCTGTTAGGTTGTGGCGTGCCCTGGCCAAGCGGCAGTTGCGCCTGTTCATTGGCAGGTGCGCCAGTGGTCGGTGCTTTGCTGCGACCCGGCATCAACCAGGCGGCGGCTACCGCGACCACGACAACGGCGGAAATCGCCAATACGTGTTTCTTCGGCATGTTGAACCCCATACTTGGACGCTTCACCGCTGAGCGGCTGGCAATCATGGCTTCGATCATTGCATCGCGGGCAACCTGGTTGATGGTGCCAGGCCAACCGTCGGAGCTTTCGTGAATATCAGAGATCTGATCTGCGGTGAAAAGTTCGATACCCCGGCCGGCGCCTTCGAGCCGCTGGTCCAGATATTCGCGGGTTTCTTCTTCGGTGTACGGCTGCAACTCGATGACGTGGAAACGCTCTTCCTCGAGGCTCAGCGCGTCCAGTTGAGCTATCAGCGAGGACTCACCGAACAGGAACACATGCGGGCGACCTTCCGGAGCACCGGCAGCCAGGGCCAGCAAGGCCTCCAGCGCGGACTCGTCGAGTTGCTCGGCGTCATCCACCAGCAAATAGACTTCCTGCCCCGTCAGTGCAAGCTGCACCACTTGAGCCAGAATCGCGCCGATCTCGGCCTGGGCGACGTTCAGCGCCTGAGCCACCTGGCGCAGCACGCCGGCCGCATCACCGGCGCCACGGGCGGAAACCACCACGCTCTGCACCGACTGTTTGTTGGTGCTGGCCACCAGGGCCTGACGCAACAGCGTCTTGCCACTGCCTTGCGGGCCGGTGACGACCAGCAGCAACTGACTGTAGCGTGCCAGGTGATGCAGTTGCCCCAGCACCGGTTTGCGCTGGGCCGGGAAGAATTTGAAGCCAGGCACCCGTGGAGAAAAAGGGTCATGACTCAACTGGTAATGGCCGAGGAAAGCCTCGTCGGCGTGCAAACTAGTCATCGGGATCTTATTAACCTTTAAGCTGAGCCAGAGCGCGGTAATCCGCTCCCAGCGTGGCCTGTAAAACCTCTTTCGGATAATCGTCGGTCACCACCGCTTCGCCCATGTGGCGCAGCAGCACCAGGCGCAAACGACCGTCGATCACTTTCTTGTCAATTGCCATGTGTTCGAGAAAATCGGCTTCAGTCATCTCTTCAGGCGGGATGACCGGCAGGCCGGCACGCTGGAACAGACGAATGCCGCGATCACGCTCTTGCTCGCTGATCCAGCCCAGGCGTGCGGACATTTCCAAGGCCATTACGGTGCCAGCAGCGACCGCTTCACCATGTAGCCAGACACCATAGCCCATGTGGGTTTCGATGGCGTGGCCGAAGGTGTGACCCAGGTTGAGTGTGGCGCGAACACCGGTCTCCCGTTCGTCGGCACCGACCACCGCAGCCTTGGCCGCGCAAGAACGCTCGATGGCGTAGGTCAGGGCGACCTGATCCAGGGCGCGCAGGCGATCGACGTTGTCTTCAAGCCAGGTCAGGAACGGCTCGTCGCAGATCAGCCCGTATTTGATGACTTCAGCAAGCCCGGCGGACAGTTCGCGGGCCGGCAGGGTATTGAGGGTAGCGGTATCAATCAGCACCACGTTCGGCTGATAGAAAGCGCCGACCATGTTCTTGCCCAGCGGATGGTTGATCCCGGTCTTGCCGCCCACCGAAGAGTCGACTTGCGACAGCAGCGTGGTCGGGATCTGGATGAAATCGACACCACGCTGGTAGCAGGCGGCAGCAAAACCGGCCATGTCACCAATCACGCCGCCACCGAGGGCGATGACCGTGGTACGGCGGTCATGCCGCGCGGTCAGCAGACCGTCGAAAATCAGTTGCAGGGTTTCCCAGGTCTTGAACGCTTCGCCGTCCGGCAGCACCACGGAAACCACCGAGAACTGTGCAAGGCTGCGGGTCAGACGCTCGAGATAGAGCGGCGCAACGGTCTCGTTGGAGATGATCGCCACTTGCCGTCCGCGGATATGCGGGGCCAGCAGCTCAGGCTGATCCAACAAACCTTCGCCAATATGAATCGGGTAGCTGCGCTCGCCTAGATCGACCTTGAGTGTCTGCATGTGTCCCCACAGTGAAGATGGAATCAGGCGTCCTGCCTTGAGTTAACGAATGTCCACGGCGTCTGCTGGTGTGACGCCGTTCGGTAGCCATCCGCCACAACCTTGAGCGGCCATGACAGGACGCCGAGGATAGCGCATTTCGCGCTGCGCTTTAACGGGGAGGTAGCTGCTGCAAGCGTTCGAGAATATCGAGCACGACCATTCGCGGCGGCCGCTCATCGGTTTCCACCACCAGATCGGCGATTTCACGATAAAGCGGATCGCGGATTGCCAGCAGATCCCGAAGGGTCTTGGCCGGATCGGCAGTACGCAACAGGGGTCGATTGCGATCGCGGGAAGTGCGGCCGACCTGCTGTTCGACAGACGCATGCAGATAGACCACCCGCCCCCCGGCGTGCAGCGCCCGACGATTGGCCTCGCGCATAACCGCGCCGCCACCGGTCGCCAACACCACGCCATCGCAGCCACACAGCTCGGCAATCATCGCCTGCTCGCGGTCACGAAAGCCCGGTTCGCCTTCTTTATCGAAAATCCACGGAATATTGGCGCCCGTGCGCAATTCAATTTCCTTATCGGAATCTTTGAATGGCAGGCGCAGCTCTTTGGCCAGCAACCGGCCGATGGTGCTTTTTCCAGCCCCCATCGGTCCAACAAGAATCAAATTTCGCACAGAATCAATGACTCACAGCAATCGCCTGGTTATTCATGATACGCGGAGTGAGAAATACCAGCAGCTCGGATTTTTTCTCCGAAACCACGTCACGCCGGAAAAGGCGGCCAAGATACGGCACATCACCGAGAAATGGCACCTTATCTACAACCTTGCTTTGAGTATTTGAGAAAACGCCGCCAATCACGATGGTCTCGCCGTCGTTGACCAGGACCTTGGCATTGACCTCGTTTTTCTTGATCGGCGGTACATCCTGCACCTTGTTCAGGTAATCCGGTTCGTCCTTGGTGACCTTGACCTCCATGATGATCCGGTTGTCCGGAGTGATCTGCGGCGTCACCTCCAGCGACAACGAGGCCTCCTTGAACGACACCGAGGTAGCGCCGCTGGAGCTGGCTTCCTGATAGGGAATCTCCGTGCCCTTGAGGATTTTCGCGGTTTCCTTGTCCGAGGTGACCACCTTGGGTTGCGAGACGATTTCGCCGTTACCGGTCTTCTCCATGGCCGTCAGCTCGAGATCCAGCAGCACATTGTCGGTGATGAAGGCGATGCCGAGCCCCGAGGTGTTGGCGACGGTGCCCAGGTCGACAAACGGCGAGTTGGTGCTGGTGCTGCCCGGCGTACCGATGGTCGATGAAGCGTCAGCCCCATTATTGCTGACCCCGGACGTGTTCCAGTTGCCCTTGTTCTGCAACGAACCGCCCCAGCGCACGCCGAGACTTTTGTCATAGTCGACGTTGGCTTCGACGATGCGCGCCTCGATCATCACCTGACGCACCGGGATATCCAGTTGCGCGACGATACGGCGCAGTTCGTCGAGGCGATCCTGGGTCTGGTAGGCAATGATGTTGTTGGTCCGCTCATCCACCGTGATCGAGCCCCGCTCGTCAACTTTTGACTCGGCGCTGGTCACCGACTGGAACAGCTTGGCGATATCGGCAGCTTTGGCGTAGTTGACCTGCAACAGCTCGCGACGCAGGGGAGCCAGGTCGGCGATTTGCTTCTGCGACTCCAGTTCCTGACGCTCGCGGGCGGAGATTTCATCGGCCGGAGCGACCAGCAAAACGTTACCGATCTTGCGTTTATCCAGGCCCTTGGTTTTCAACACCAGATCCAGCGCCTGATCCCACGGTACGTTCTGCAAACGCAGCGTGATGCCGCCTTGCACTGTGTCGCTGGCCACCAGATTGAGGTTGGTGAAATCGGCGATCAGTTGCAGCACCGAACGCACATCGATGTCCTGGAAATTCAGCGAGAGCTTTTCACCGGTGTAGGCAAAGCGTTCGGTGTTGCGTTTCTGCAAGTCATCGACGGTCATCGGCCGGATGCTGACGGTCAGCTTGTTGTCGGTCTGATAAGTCGAATAATCGAAGGCGCCGCCGGGTTCAATGCTGATCGTGGCCCGATCACCCGTGGCGCTGGCGTTGACGAACTGCACCGGCGTGGCGAAATCCTTGACGTCCAGACGGACACGCAACGGCTCAGGCAACTGGGTCTTGGCGAAACCGAGGATGATCTTGCCGTCGCGCTCCTGAATGTCTGGGGCAATGGAGGGATCCGACAGATCGATGACCACATTGCCTTCGCCCTGGGTGCCGCGCTGGAAATCCACACCCCGAATGGCCTTGCCTACCGGCGCATAGGCTTTCGCCAGGGCTGGCGTTGCAGTCGCGGCGCGCGGCGTTTTGGGCGCCGGGCTGGAGGCCGTCTTGTTGGCCCCTTGCCCGACCACCACGAACAGCGTGTTGCCTTCGACCCGCGCGTTGTACGGCGTCAACTGGGTCAGATTGATGATCAGTCGCGTACGGTCCTTGGCTTGCACCACCGTGGCACTGCGGGCATTTCCGCCCCCCAGGTCACGATTTTTGCTTTTAAGCTGACTGACGACGCCAGGCAGATCCAGCGCAATTCGTGCAGGCGATTCCGTGGTGTAACCGTGGGGCGGCGGTGGCGGCCCATCGAACGACAACTTCAACTCGACGCGGTCCCCCGGCAGCGCGGCGACATCCAGCGCTTTGAGGTTGGCCGCTAGTACCATCGGCGACAGCAACGCTATCCATAGCGAAATACCGAAGGTTGAGAAAATCCTGTTCATTATTCGAGTTCCACTATGAGTGTTCTTTCAAAGGGATGGTCCGCGGCCGCTCCAGCCAGGCGCCTTCGCCGTCGGGAACGATTTCGACCACATCGACCTGCGAGCCGCTGATGGCGACGATCCGCCCATCGTTACGCCCCAGGTAATCGCCGACTTTCAACCGATGCACCCCGCCCGCCCCGCGCAGCAGCGCAAAGGAGCCGGTCGCATTGGCGATCGTTCCGACCATTTCAAACTGCTCGATGTTGAAACCTTCGAGGTACTGCTTGACCCGAGTCGGGTCAGGTTTGACGTTGCGCGAGCCGTGTTTCTGACCGGCCAGATCGACTCTGATCTGTCGGGAAAACGGGCTTCGCAGGTTGGCGGCGCTGTAGGTGAATGTTGGGTAAGACCGAAATGTCGGCGTTGGTTCAATCTTGCCGGGGGCACGTAAACGCATTTCGTTCATGTACGCATCCAGGTCGCTGAAGTCATTGTCGCTGCCGCAACCGACCAGGCCGGAGACCAACACCACCAGCGAAAAGCAACGAATCGGGCTCATTTTTGCAGCCCCTTGTCGTTGTAGCGGTAGGTCTTGGCGAGGATGCTCATGCGCAACTTCGGGCCACCTTCCGGATTGGCCGGCGCAAGGTCGAAGTCATGCAGGGTGACAATCCGTGGCAGCCCGGCGACGCCGCTGACGAAGGTGGCAAGGTCGTGATAGGCGCCGGTGACAGTGATCTGGATCGGCAGCTCGATGTAGAACTGCTGCGTGTTCTCCGGCAGCAGTTTGATCTCTTCAAACTCCAGGCCACTGCCCAGGCCGGTGCGAGTGATGTCCTCCAGCAGGCCGGGCACTTCGGTGTCACTGGGCAATTGCCGCAGCAGCACGCCAAAGGAGTTCTCCATTTCCTTCATCTGCTGCGTATACAGCTCCAGATTCGCCGCCATATGGGCTTTGTTGGCGAATTGCTCCTTGAGGGTCGACTCTTCCTCGCGCTTGAGTTCGAGATGGCTCTGAAGGTCGCTGATGGAAAAACTGTAGCCCAGCGAGAGCACCAGGATCATGAGCAGGATACCCGTCAGTGCCTTGATGGCTGGGGGCCAGGAACCCATGTTATTGGTGTCCAGGTCATTGATGTCGATCTTGCGCAGGCCTTCGAACCAGTCAGACAGCCTCATTTGCCGCCCTCCGCAGCAGCGGGCTGAGTCTGACGAACGGTCAGCTGAAAGACGTTGGCCTGATCCAGCTGACCGGCGGTCGTCGCTTTGACTTCCGTGAGGCTGGGCGCATCAAACCAATCGGACGCATCCAGATTGCGCATCAGGTCTGACACACGATTGTTGGACTCCGCCGCTCCGGTGATGGACAAGGACTTGCCGGCCATTTTCACCTCAGTGAAATACACGCCGTCAGGCAGCGTCCGCGCCAGTTGATCGAAAATACGCCCGCTGATCGGCCGGTTGCCTTGCAGGTCCTGGATGATGCGCATGCGCTCGACCAGTTGCTGGCGACGGGCCTTCAAATCGCTGATCTGTTTAATCCGCTCGTCGACCACGGCAATCTGTTTACCGATGTAATCGTTACGAGCCACTTGCCGATCAATAGCGCCACTGATGGCCTGGTTCGCGATCAGCACCGCGCCCACAGCCCCCACCATCACACCGACCAGCGCCAGCAAAAAGCGTTTGCGGCGCGCTTCACGTCGCTCTTCGCGCCAGGGTAAAAGATTGATCCGTGCCATCAGTCGAAACTCCTGAGGGCCAGCCCGCAGGCGATCATCAGTGCCGGCGCATCGCTGGCCAGGGCACCGGCGTTGACCTTGCTGCTCAGGGCCATGTCGGAGAATGGGTTGGCCACTTGCGTCGGCGTACCCAATCGTTGCTCGATCAACCGGTCCAGCCCCGGGACCGATGCGGTACCGCCGGCCAGCAGGATGTGATCAACCGAGTTGTACTGACCGGAGGCGAAGAAAAACTGCAACGAACGCGACACCTGCTGCACCAGCGCATCGCGAAACGGCTGCAACACCTCACTGACGTAATCGTCCGGCAAACCACCCTGCTTCTTCGCCAGCCCCGCCTGCTCAAGGGTCAGGCCATAACGTCGCTGGATTTCCTCCGTCAGTTGACGACCGCCGAACAATTGCTCGCGGGTGTAGATGATCCGCCCCTGGTGCAGCACGCTCAGGGTGGTCATGGTGGCGCCGATATCGACCACCGCTACCGTCAGACGCTCCTGAGAAGCCGCCAGTTGGCTCGCCAGCAATCCGTAGGAACGCTCCAGCGCATAAGCCTCGACGTCGACCACGCGGGCTGTCAGGCCGGCCAGGGCCAGGGCCGCTTCCCGGACCTCGACATTTTCCTTGCGACAGGCCGCCAGCAGCACATTGACTCGTTCGGGGTTGCGCGCAGAAACGCCCTGGACCTCAAAGTCGATGGCCACTTCGTCCAATGGATAAGGGATGTATTGATCGGCCTCGATCTTCAGCTGGTTTTCCATTTCGTCGTCGGAAAGACCGGCGTCCATCTCGATGGTCTTGGTGATCACCGCCGAACCGGCTACGGCCACGGCGACGTTCTTGAGGTTGGTTCTGGCCTTGAGCAGCACGCGCGCGAGTGCCTGCCCTACGCCTTCGAGCTCGGCAATATTTTTCTCGACCACCGCGTTGGTGGGCAAAGGTTCCACCGCATAGGCCTCGACCCGATAGCGGTCGCCTTGGCGGCTTAGCTCCAGAAGCTTGACCGACGTGGAGCTGATGTCGATCCCCAGAAGCGTATTGGCCTTTTTATTAAAGAGTCCTAGCACTACCAATTCCCTATGACTATCCGTGTCTTACGGACTCTGTAATATCCGTTGCGTTCAAACCACCCGTCTTGACAGCAGCGCAAATGACGCCCCCGATGGAAAAATGCTTATAATGCCCAGCGTTTTTTTCCGGTTTTTACTTCAAGCGCGGGTCGTTCCCTGTTTATCTGAACCCTGATGCCAAATTCATTCTTTGCCCTGGATGTCCAAAAGCCTTGATTCGTCTGCTGAAATTTTTCGGTTGGTCCATCGTCGCCGTTTTCTGCGGACTGCTCCTCGGTCTTAGCGGCGCCTTTCTCTACCTTAGTCCGGGTTTGCCATCCGTGGAGGCGCTGAGAAGCATCCAGTTGCAGATTCCTTTGCGGGTCTACAGCAGCGACAACAAGCTGATCGCAGAATTTGGCGAAATGCGCCGCACACCGATCCGGTTCGCCGACATTCCCCCCAATTTCATCAATGCGTTACTAAGTGCTGAAGACGACAACTTCGCCAACCACTACGGCGTCGACCCCAGCAGCCTGATGCGCGCGGCCAGCCAGTTGGTAAAAAGCGGACACATTCAGTCCGGCGGCAGCACCATCACCATGCAGGTGGCGAAGAACTTCTTCCTGACCAGCGAACGCAGCTTCTCGCGCAAAACCACCGAAATTCTCCTGGCCCTGCAGATTGAACGGCAGCTGACCAAGGACGAGATCCTCGAGCTCTACGTCAACAAGATCTATCTGGGCAACCGCGCCTACGGTATCGAAGCCGCCGCGCAGGTTTACTACGGCAAGTCGATTCGTGATGTCAGCCTGGCGCAGATGGCGATGATCGCCGGCCTGCCAAAAGCCCCGTCGCGCTTCAACCCGCTGGCCAATCCGGCCCGCAGCAAGGAACGTCGCGACTGGATCCTTGGGCGCATGTACAAGCTCGGCAAAATCACCGAAGCCGACTACACCACCGCGATCAACGAGCCGCTGAACGCCAGTTATCACGTGCCGACCCCGGAAGTGAATGCGCCGTACATTGCTGAAATGGCCCGCGCCGAAATGGTCGGCCGTTATGGCAGCGACGCCTATACCGAGGGTTTCCGTGTCACCACCACGGTGCCGAGCAACCTGCAGGAAATGGCCAACACCGCGGTTCACGAAGGGTTGATGACCTACGACCAGCGTCATGGTTATCGCGGCCCCGAGTCGCGCCTGCCGGGCAAGACTCGCGAGGCCTGGACAACCGAGCTGACCAAGCAACGCACCATCAGCAGCCTTGAACCTGCCATCGTCACCCAAGTCGACAAGACCGGCCTGCAAGTGATGACCCGTACCGGTGACGAACACGTCGGCTGGGACAGCATGAAATGGGCGCGCCCATTCCTGAACACCAACAGCATGGGCGCCAATCCGAAGCAGCCTTCGGACGTCGCCCAGGTCGGCGACCTGATTCGTGTGCAACGCCAGCCGGACAACTCGCTGAAATTCAGCCAGATCCCGCAGGCTCAGGGCGCGCTGGTTTCCCTCGATCCGCAGAACGGTGCCATTCGCTCCCTGGTCGGCGGTTTCGCCTTCGAACAGAGCAACTACAACCGCGCCTTGCAGGCCAAGCGTCAGCCGGGTTCGAGCTTCAAGCCGTTCGTCTACAGTGCGGCGCTGGATAACGGCTACACCGCCTCCAGCCTGGTGAACGACGCACCGATCGTGTTCGTCGACGAGTATCTGGACAAGGTCTGGCGCCCGAAGAACGATACCAACACCTTCCTCGGCCCGATCCGCTTGCGTGAAGGCCTGTACAAGTCGCGCAACCTGGTTTCGATCCGGTTGGTGCAAGCCATGGGCGTTGGCAGGACGATCGATTACATCACGCGCTTTGGCTTCAACAAGCAGGACCTGCCGCCCAACCTGTCGCTGGCCTTGGGCACCGCGACGCTGACGCCAATGGAAATCGCCACCGGTTGGAGCACTTTCGCCAACGGCGGCTACAAGATCAGCCCCTACATCATCGACAAGATCGAAAGCCGCAACGGCGACACGCTGTTCGTCGCCAACCCGCCGAGCGTCCCGAAAGGCAACGTCGTCACTGACGGCATCGCCGCCCCAGTCGCGGCCAACGCCTTCACCGTCAACGCAACGCCGGGCGAAGCCTTGACCGCCCAGCCAACGCCACAAACGCCGGCCGTGGCCGAGCGCATCGTCGATGGTCGCACCACGTTCATCCTCAACAGCATGCTCGAGGACGTGATCAAACTCGGTACCGGCCGCCGCGCCCTGGCCTTGGGCCGCAGCGACATTGCGGGCAAGACCGGTACCACCAACGAGTCCAAGGACGCCTGGTTCTCCGGGTACAACGCCGATTATGTGACCACTGTCTGGACCGGTTTCGACCAGCCTGAAAGCCTGGGTCGCAAGGAGTTCGGCGGTACCGTCGCCCTGCCGATCTGGATGAGTTACATGGGCGCCGCGCTCAAAGGCCTGCCGCCTCATACGCAGGCAGAGCCGGAAGGCATCCTCAGCCTGCGAGTCGACCCGGTCAGCGGCCGTGCAGCCACCCCAGGCACGCCAGGCGCCTACTTCGAGCTGTTCAAGGCCGAAGACACGCCACCGTCGGGGAACGAGCTGGGCAACGGCACTGCGCCGGGCAGCCCACTGCCTGCGGATGAAGCGGCGCCGATCGATTTGTTCTGATCGCCTGAAGCTGCAAAAAGCCCCGCCTTCGAAAGAAGAGCGGGGCTTTTTTTGATTTGTGCATTCCCCACATAGATGTGTCGCTTGTCAGGCCGTCTTCGCGAGCAAGCCCGCTCCCACAGGGGTACGCATTCCAATGCGGGAGTGGCGGTGCGGCGATCCGACTTGCTCGCGAAGGGGCCATCACAACCGCCGCCAAACCCACAGGCGAAAAAAAGCCCCGACTCGCAAGAGTCGGGGCTTTCTATTGAAGCGCTACAACGACTTAGCCGTTGAACACGTCATCCACGCTTTTCAGCGGGTAGTTCTTCGGATACGGCAGGGTCGCTACGCCGGTCTCGATCGCAGCCTTGGCCACGGCATCGGAGATCACGGTGATCAGACGGGCATCCATTGGTTTCGGAATGATGTACTCACGACCGAATTCCAGTTTGATGCCGCCGTAGGCGTCGCACACTTCCTGAGGAACCGGCAGCTTGGCCAGTTCGCGCAGGGCGTTGGCCGCAGCCACTTTCATTTCTTCGTTGATGCGCTTGGCGCGAACGTCCAGGGCACCACGGAAGATGAACGGGAAACCCAGCACGTTGTTGACCTGGTTCGGGTAGTCCGAACGGCCGGTCGCCATGATCACGTCGTCACGGGTAGCGTGAGCCAGTTCCGGGGAGATTTCCGGGTCCGGGTTGGAGCACGCGAACACGATCGGGTTGGCCGCCATGGATTTCAGGCCTTCAGCGCTCAGCAGGTTCGGGCCGGACAGGCCAACGAACACGTCCGCGCCTTTCAGGGCGTCAGCCAGGGTGCGTTTCTCGGTCGAGTGAGCGAAAACAGCCTTGTACTGGTTCAGGTCGTCACGGCCGGAGTGGATCACGCCGGTACGGTCAACCATGAAGATGTTTTCGATGTTGGCACCCATGCTCACCAGCAATTTCATGCAGGAGATGGCGGCAGCACCGGCGCCCAGGCAGACGATCTTGGCGTCAGCGAGGGTTTTGCCAGCGATTTCCAGGGCGTTGATCATGCCGGCCGCAGTAACGATCGCGGTGCCGTGCTGGTCATCGTGGAATACCGGAATGTCGCACTGCTCGATCAGAGCACGTTCGATCTCAAAGCACTCAGGTGCCTTGATGTCTTCCAGGTTGATGCCACCGAAGGTGATGGAGATGCGCTTGACGGTGTCGATGAAGGCTTGCGGGCTTTCGGAGTCGACTTCGATGTCGAAAACGTCGATGCCGGCGAAGCGCTTGAACAGCACGCCTTTACCTTCCATCACTGGCTTGGAAGCCAATGGGCCGAGGTTACCCAGGCCGAGAATTGCGGTGCCATCGGAAATGACTGCAACCAGGTTGCCTTTGCCGGTGTATTTGTAGGCCAGTTCAGGATCGCGGGCGATTTCGCGTACTGGTTCGGCTACGCCGGGGCTGTAGGCCAGCGACAGGTCGCGGGCGGTAGCGGTGGCCTTGGTGAGCTCGACACTCAGCTTCCCTGGACGGGGATGGGCGTGATATTCGAGAGCGGCAGTTTTCAAATCAGACATAGGGGCATTCCGCTTTTTACTGTGGGACAGACGGACCGCCGAGGATACTCGCCTCGCAAAGTCCTCACAAGACTGACCAGTCACCCCTGTCAAGCACCCGGCCCTACGACTTTGGGCCAAGAGCCACGGAACACAAGGGATAGACTGTTCACAATCGAAATAAAAAATGTCTACAATTTTTTATCACTGCGCCATCTGAAGCATCGCCGGGTCGGTCAATGGCAGAAGCCAGCGCGCCTGCCCTTCTTTCAGTCCGCCGCGCCGCGAACGGTCCAGCACCCAGCCACGGACCTCGATCTGCCTGCCCTTCAGCCGCTCGAGATTCGCCACATCGAACAGCCCCAGCAAATTGGGTGCAACGCGCAGTACAACCGAATCCTGCAACTCGATCCAAACCCCGCCACGATTGCGCTGAACCTTGCTCACACGACCGCTGAGCACAGCGAAACCGGAAGCGCTGATCTGCTCCGCTTTCAGCACAGGAGATTGGCGCCACAAGCCGAGCCCGGCCTGACGGGCACTGTGTTCAGCCGCTTGCTGGCAGTCGACCAGATCGACATTCGGCGCGACCGCTACCTGGAAACCGAGCCCTTCAGCGAGCATCTGCGCTTCAAGGTTGGTGCCATCGGCGCTGTAGACATGGGCCAAGGTACGACCGTAATGATCTTTGCTTTCCTTACCGGGCAATAAACCGACCCGTCCGTCGCTGGCGTTCACCAGTGCTTCCAGGCGTTGGCGTGCCGCCACCGCGAACGGCTCGTCGGAGCGACCTTTCTTGCCCAGCTCCGGCGTATTCAACCCGATCATGCGCACGCTGCGGCCATCGCTCAGGCGCAGCGTGTCACCATCGACCACCCGTTGCACCACAACGGATGTCAGCCCGCTTGGCGCCGGGCAGAAGGCCTGGGCAGCGGAAAGCCAAATCGCAGACACAAAAAAGGCGCCCGCGAGGGACGCCTTTTTCATCAGCAAGGTAAAGCCCATGGGGCTTTGCAACCTTACTCTGCAGCAGCAGGAGCTTTCTTGCCGAAAGCACCGAAGCGGTCTGCGAAGCGCTGTACACGGCCGCCAGTATCCAGAGTCTTCTGCTTACCGGTGTAGAACGGGTGGCACTCGTTGCATACGTCAGTACCCAGTGGCTTGCACAGGTTCGAACGAGTTTCGAACTTGTTGCCGCAGCTGCAAGTTACTTCGATGGTTTCGTACGCTGGATGGATATCGGCTTTCATGGTGTATTCCTCAGGCTAGTGTGCCGCCACTCAACACTATTGTTGAATACCGCACATAATTAGGCCGCGGATTCTACCAGACCTTTGCAATCACGCAAGCTGTCGCTTCGACCGACCGTCTGCTAGGCTCCCGGCCGAATACGCGCCCATTGTGGGAGCGGGCTTGCTCGCGAATACGGTGTGTCAGGCAACGATGATGTGTCTGATCAACAGCATTCGCGAGCAAGCCCGCTCCCACATTTAATATGCGTTCGACTTTTTTACTGCCCGTTTATCGAGATCCCCCCGCGTGCCCGACGCCATTTTGCGCCTCGCCCTGCCTTCGCCTCTGCGACGCCTGTTCGATTACCGTGCTCCGGCCGGGGTCCTGCGTGCCCAGTTGCAGCCGGGCATGCGCCTGCGGGTGCCGTTCGGCCGACGGGAGATGATCGGGATTCTGGTGGAGGTCACCGACACCAGCGAAGTGCCGGTAGAAAAGCTCAAACCTGCCCTGGCCCTGCTCGATGCCACGCCGCCGCTGCCGCCAGCGCTGTTCAAACTGTGTCTGTGGACTTCCCAGTATTACCAGCACAGCCTCGGCGACACATTGAGCTGGGCGCTGCCGGTACTGTTGCGACAAGGCGAACTGGCCGAAGCACGGCAGGAGCGCTTCTGGTCCGCCGTGCCCGGCGCCAGCCTTGATGACCCGCGCATCGCTCGCGCCCCGCGTCAACGGGAGACCCTGGCGACCCTGGCCCAGCATCCCCACGGCGTCGCCCATCAGTTGTTGAGCAAACTGATGCTGAGCAAGGACAGCCTGGATTTGCTGCTGGCCAAGGATCTGGTGCAAGTCGACATCCGCAAGCACGCCCCCGACGCCCGCCACGAACACTGGCTGGCGCAGCCGGAACTGCCGCTCAACCCTGAGCAGCGTGCGGCCTATGAGGCAATTCGCGCCGGCTTCGACAGTTATCACGCGTTCCTGCTGGCCGGCGTCACCGGCAGCGGCAAGACCGAAGTCTATTTGCAGCTGATCCGCGAAACGCTTGAGGCCGGCAAACAAGCGCTGGTGCTGATCCCGGAGATCAACCTCGGCCCGCAGACCCTGGCGCGCTTCGAGCAGCGCTTCAATGCACGTATCGCGCTGATCCATTCGGCGGTCAACGACCGCGAGCGCCTCGAAGCCTGGCTCGCCGCCCGCGACGGTGACGCCGACATTATTATCGGCACCCGTTCGGCACTGTTCACGCCGATGAAGAACCCCGGCCTGATCATCATCGATGAAGAGCACGACGGCTCCTATAAACAGCAGGAAGGCCTGCGCTATCACGCCCGAGATCTGGCATTGGTCCGCGCACGCCAGGAAAACATCCCGATTGTCCTCGGCTCCGCCACGCCTTCGCTGGAAAGCCTGCACAACGCCTACACCGGTCGATACGGGCTCTTACGCCTGAATGAGCGCGCCGGTGGCGCCAAACAGCCGCGCTTCCTGCGCCTGGACGTGAAAAGCCGTCCGCTGGACAGCGGCATTTCCGGGCCGATGCAGCAGGCCATCGGTCAGACGCTGGCCGCTGGCCAACAAGTGTTGGTGTTCCTTAACCGTCGCGGTTTTGCACCGACCTTGCTGTGTCACGACTGCGGCTGGATGTCCGAATGCCAGCGCTGTGATGCGCGCATGACCGTGCACCAGCGCTCCGGCGAACTGCGCTGCCACCATTGTGGCTACGTCGAACGCGTCCCTCGGCACTGCCCGAAGTGCGGCAAAGTCGATTTAAGGCCAGTCGGCGCTGGCACCGAGCGCGCCGAGGAACGGCTGGGGATTCTGTTCCCGGACGTCCCGGTGCTGCGGGTCGACCGCGACAGCACTTCGCGCAAGGACGCGATGAATCAGCTGTTCGCGACCATTCAGAAGGGCCAGCCCTGCATTCTGGTCGGCACGCAAATGCTTGCCAAAGGGCATCACTTCCCACGGGTGACGCTGGTGTCGATTCTCGATGCCGACGGCGGGCTGTTTTCCGGCGACTTCCGCGCCAGCGAGCGCATGGCACAGTTGATCGTCCAGGTTGCCGGGCGCGCGGGCCGGGCTGAAGAGCCGGGCAAAGTGATCATCCAGACACACCTGGCCGACCATCCGCTGCTGGTGCAATTGACTGAACAGGGCTATTTCGCCTTCGCCGAACAGGCGTTGAGCGAACGTCGTTCGGCAGGTTTACCGCCGTTTGCGCACTTGGCGCTGCTGCGGGCCGAAGCGCACAAACCGGGGCAAGCTGAAGGATTCCTCGATGAGGCGTGCAGCGAGGCCGAGCGTTTGCTGGCAGAACAGAACCTGACCGGGATTGAGCTGCTAGGGCCGGTGCCGGCGCCGATGGAGCGCCGAGCCGGGCGTTATCGTGCGCAGTTGTTGCTGCAAGCGACGGCCCGGGCGCCGCTGCATCGGTTGTTGAGCCGTTGGTTGCTGGTTTTGGAGCAGATGCCGAGCGGGCGGGCGGTGCGCTGGTCGCTGGATGTCGATCCTGTGGATTTGTATTGAATTAGAGATCGCCTTCGCGAGCAAGCCCGCTCCCACAGGGGTATGCATTCCAATGTGGGAGCGAGCCTGCTCGCGAAGGGGCCCGATTTGTCACCACATATCCATAACCTGCCCGCTATAGTTGGCAAGCCCGTCTTCGCAACGGATAATGCCCAGTTTTTCCACTAGCGCATCCAGGCGCCGCCGCGCTTGCGGTCGAAAGAGAACACCATGAAAGACACCATTCGCCAGCTGATCCAACAAGCCATCACCCAACTCGTCAACGAAGGTGTGTTGCCTGAAGGCCTGTCGCCGGCGATCCAGGTGGAAAACTCCCGTGACAAGACTCACGGCGATTTCGCCAGCAACATCGCGATGATGCTGGCGAAACCGGCCGGCATGAAGCCGCGTGACCTGGCAGAGAAAATCATCGCCGCGCTGCCGGCTGATGAAAACGTCACCAAGACCGAAATCGCCGGCCCCGGCTTCCTGAACTTCTTCCAGAACACCCAGGCCCTGGCCACTCGCCTGGACGCCGCCCTGGTCGACGCCCACATTGGCGTGCGCAAGGCCGGCCCGGTGCAGCGCACCGTGGTTGATCTGTCGGCACCGAACCTGGCCAAAGAGATGCACGTCGGCCACTTGCGCTCGACCATCATCGGCGACGGCGTGGCCCGGGTGCTGGAATTCCTCGGCGACGAAGTGATCCGTCAGAACCACGTCGGCGACTGGGGCACCCAGTTCGGCATGCTGATGGCCTACCTTCAGGAAAACCCGATCACCAGCGACGAGCTGTCGGACCTGGAAAATTTTTACCGTGCGGCCAAGCAACGCTTCGACGAATCCGAAGAGTTCGCAGATCGCGCCCGTGGCCTGGTGGTCAAGCTGCAAGCCGGCGACCCGGACTGCCTGGCGCTGTGGACCAAGTTCAAAGACATCTCGCTGTCGCACTGCCAGAAAATCTACGAACTGCTGAACGTCAAACTGACCATGGCCGACGTGATGGGCGAAAGCGCTTACAACGATGACCTGATCAACGTGGTCAACGACCTCAAGGCCGCCGGCCTGCTGGTCGAGAGCAACGGCGCCCAGTGCGTATTCCTCGATGAATTCAAGAACGCCGACGGCGACCCGCTGCCAGTGATCATCGTCAAGGCTGACGGCGGTTACCTCTACGCCACCACCGACCTGGCGGCCGTACGTTACCGCAGCGGCAAGCTGAAGGCTGATCGCGCGCTGTACTTCGTCGACCAGCGTCAGGCCCTGCACTTCCAGCAAGTGTTCCAGGTCGCGCGCCTGGCCGGCTTCGTGACGCATCCGATGGACATGGAACACATGGGCTTCGGTACCATGAACGGCGCCGATGGCCGTCCGTTCAAGACCCGTGACGGCGGCACCGTGAAGTTGATCGACCTGCTGACCGAAGCCCAGGAACGTGCCTACAACCTGGTGAAAGAAAAGAACCCTGCACTTGCCGAAGACGAACTGCGCAACATCGCCAAGGTCGTGGGCATTGGCGCGGTGAAATACGCCGACCTGTCCAAACACCGCACCAGCGACTACAGCTTCAACTTCGACCTGATGCTGAACTTCGAAGGCAACACTGCGCCTTACTTGCTGTACGCCTACACCCGCGTGGCCGGCGTGTTCCGCAAACTCGGCAAGGACTTCAGCGAAGTCGAAGGCCAGATCGTCCTCGAAGCGGCCCACGAACACGAATTGGCGGCGAAGCTCGCGCAGTTCGGCGAAGTGTTGAACAACGTTTGCGAAAAGGGCACGCCGCACATCCTGTGTACCTACCTGTACGATGTTGCCGGCCTGTTCTCCAGTTTCTACGAGAACTGCCCGATCCTCAGTGCCGACACTCCAGCGCAAATGCAGAGTCGTCTGCGCCTCGCCGCGCTGACCGGCCGCACTCTCAAGCAAGGCCTGGAACTGTTGGGTCTGGAAACTCTGGAGCGTATGTAAGTTGGCTGCCAAGAAAAAACCTGCACCCAAGCGTGGCGCCAGCCGTTACCAAGCTCCTGCAAAGCAACCGATCCCGGGCTGGCTGTGGATGGCCATCGGCCTGACGGTCGGCGCGTTTATTGTGTTCCTGATGAAGCTGGAACCGGGCAAGGGCAGCGAGAGCGTCAAGCGCGAGAAGATCGAGCAGCAGAAAGCCACCAAGATCGCCGAGGCCAACAAGACCCCGCCGAGCCCGACGCAACCGGTGAAGCCGAAGTACGACTTCTACACGTTGCTGCCGGAATCGGAAGTCATCGTGCCGCCGGATGCCGTGCCGGAGAAAACCCTGCCGACGCCACAAGTACCGGCCATTCCGACGACGCCGGTCACGCCAGAGCAAGCGGCGAAGATCGATACCGCGCGGGCTCAGGCCGCACTGGCCGGGATTACCCCGCCGCCACCGCCACCGGTGTCCAAAGCGGCGCCAGTGACCAAGTTCTTCCTGCAGGCCGGTTCGTTCCGCAAAGAGGCTGACGCGGACAAGGTTCGGGCGCAGATCATTTTGCTCGGTCAGGCGGTGGCGGTTGAATCCGGCACCGTGAAGGATGAAACCTGGTATCGGGTATTAGTCGGACCGTTCAGCAACCGCGAACAGCTGACCACGGCCCAGAAACAACTGGCCGGCAGCGGGTTCAGCAACCTGTTGTTACAACAACGCCAGAGCCGCTGATCCAGCAGAAACAACCTGCTTTTGTGGCGAGGGAGCTTGCTCCCGCTGGAGTGCGCAGCACTCCCAAGCCCGGGCACCGCGGTCCGTCAGACAGACTGCGGTAGCCGGGTTTACAACTGCTTCGCAGCCGAACGGGAGCAAGCTCCCTCGCCACAGGGATTCACTTACATCCTCCTTAGTGAACGACACACCGCTCGTCCCCTCTCCCTCTCCGCAGTTGAAATACGCTCCACCACCCCCATATGAGTTGGCATAAGGCATTTTCGCCCCGCTGCGTGGAGACTCTCCCTTGACCACCATCGTTTCAGTTCGCCGCCACGGCAAAGTCGTCATGGGCGGCGACGGCCAGGTTTCTCTCGGCAATACCGTGATGAAAGGCAACGCGAAGAAAGTTCGCCGCCTGTACCACGGCCAGGTGATCGCCGGTTTTGCCGGGGCTACCGCTGACGCCTTCACCCTCTTCGAGCGCTTTGAAGGCCAGCTTGAGAAACATCAGGGCCACCTGGTTCGCGCCGCTGTCGAACTCGCCAAAGAATGGCGCACTGACCGCTCCCTCAGCCGCCTCGAAGCCATGCTCGCGGTCGCGAACAAAGACGCCTCGCTGATCATCACCGGCAACGGCGACGTGGTCGAACCCGAAGAAGGTCTGATCGCCATGGGTTCCGGTGGCGGTTACGCCCAGGCCGCCGCCAGCGCTCTGCTGAAGAAAACCGATCTGTCGGCCCGGGAAATCGTCGAAACCGCCCTCGGTATCGCCGGCGACATCTGCGTATTCACCAACCACACCTTCACCATTGAGGAGCAGGACCTCGCTGAGTAAGCCTGTTTTGGCCACCACGCCACGGCTCACTTTTACCTGAGGACCGCCAATTACTATGTCCATGACTCCCCGTGAAATCGTCCACGAACTCAATCGCCATATCATCGGCCAGGACGATGCCAAGCGCGCCGTCGCCATCGCGCTGCGTAACCGCTGGCGCCGGATGCAGTTGCCTGAAGAGCTGCGCGTTGAGGTCACACCAAAAAACATCCTGATGATCGGCCCGACCGGTGTCGGTAAAACCGAGATTGCTCGTCGCCTGGCGAAACTGGCCAACGCGCCGTTCATCAAGGTCGAAGCGACCAAGTTCACCGAAGTCGGCTATGTCGGCCGCGACGTTGAATCGATCATTCGTGACCTGGCCGACGCGGCGATCAAGCTGCTGCGCGAACAGGAAATGACCAAGGTTCGCCACCGCGCCGAAGACGCCGCCGAAGAACGCATCCTCGACGCCCTGCTGCCACCGGCACGCATGGGTTTCAGCAACGACGACGCCGCACCGTCGGCCGACTCCAACACCCGCCAGCTGTTCCGCAAGCGCCTGCGCGAAGGTCAGCTGGATGACAAAGAGATCGAAATCGAAGTCGCCGAAGTGACCGGTGTCGATATCTCCGCGCCGCCGGGCATGGAAGAGATGACCAACCAGTTGCAGAGCCTGTTCGCCAACATGGGCAAGGGCAAACGCAAGAGCCGCAAGATCAAGGTCAAGGAAGCGCTGAAACTGGTGCGCGACGAAGAAGCCGGCCGCCTGGTCAACGAAGAAGAGTTGAAGGCCAAGGCGCTGGAAGCGGTCGAGCAGCACGGCATCGTGTTCATCGACGAAATCGACAAGGTCGCCAAGCGCGGCAACTCCGGTGGCATCGACGTCTCCCGTGAAGGTGTACAGCGCGACCTGCTGCCGCTGATCGAAGGCTGCACCGTCAACACCAAACTGGGCATGGTCAAGACCGACCACATCCTGTTCATCGCGTCCGGTGCGTTCCACCTGAGCAAGCCGAGCGATCTGGTGCCCGAGCTGCAAGGTCGCCTGCCGATTCGTGTCGAACTGAAGGCCCTGACGCCTGAAGATTTCGAACGCATTCTCAGCGAACCGCATGCCTCGCTCACCGAGCAGTATTGCGCCCTGCTGAAAACCGAAGGCCTGGTGATCGAGTTCCAGCCGGACGGCATCAAGCGTATTGCCGAGATCGCCTGGCAGGTCAACGAGAAGACCGAGAACATCGGTGCCCGTCGCCTGCACACGCTGCTTGAGCGCCTGCTTGAAGAGGTGTCGTTCAGCGCCGGTGATCTGGCCAGCGCCCACGACGAAAAGGCGATCCTGATCGACGCCGATTACGTCAACAGCCACTTGGGCGAATTGGCGCAGAACGAAGACCTGTCCCGTTATATCCTGTAGGTCACATTCTGTGTGAGCGGGCTTCTGTGGCGAGGGAGCTTGCTCCCGCTGGGTCGCGAAGCGGCCCCAAAAGTCAGTGAATGCGATCTGCCAGACAGACCACATTCGCCGAGTTTACGGCTGCTGCGCAGCCGAGCGGGAGCAAGCTCCCTCGCCACAAGATCACCCGCAGACACAGGGCCTCCATTAAGACGGACGACCGGCCCCATGACGACCCAACTCCCCACCGACATCAAACTGCACAAAGCCTCGAAAACCCTGTCGCTGAAATACGCGTCCGGCGAGGAACATCACCTGCCCGCCGAGTTCCTGCGCGTGCACTCTCCTTCCGCCGAGGTCCAGGGCCACGGCAAACCTATCCTGCAATTTGGCAAGATCGGCGTAGGTCTGACCAAGGTCGAACCGGCCGGTCAGTACGCACTGAAATTGACCTTCGACGACGGCCACGACAGCGGCCTGTTCACCTGGGAATATCTGTACCAGCTGGGCGTGCGCCAAGAGGATCTCTGGAACGATTATCTTGCCGAACTCAAAGCCGCCGGAAAGACCCGCGATCCGAACGAATCCATCGTCAAGCTGATGCTCTAAATCAGGCCTTTCGCTCATTAGAAGGCATTTTCTAATTCCATCTGTTTGAATGCTCCGCTTCCTGGCCGACGATTGGCCTGCTTGCGAAAAAAATTAAACTCGGGTAACCAATGGAGCTGGCAAGGTACCTGCAGTGCTCTCTGAACTAAAAAGCAGCGATGCAGAATTAACGGTCACCCGAGCAGTAGTACCTGGCATTGGCTGTGGACTGCACAGCTGGACCCAGGTACTCGTCTCAGGACAATGGAGCGTCGTAGATGAGTAACAAGAATAACGATGACCTGAAGTTTCAGGCCTCGGAAAACACCTTGGGGCTGAATCCGGTCGTTGGACTGCGTAGAAAAGATCTGTTGGGCTCTGCCCGAATGGTGCTGACCCAGGCCATCAAACAACCGATTCACAGTGCAAAGCATGTCGCTCATTTCGGTATCGAACTGAAGAACGTGCTGTTCGGCAAATCCGCGCTGCAACCGACCAGCGATGACCGTCGCTTCCACGATCCGGCCTGGAGCCAGAACCCGCTCTACAAACGTTATTTGCAAACTTACCTGGCGTGGCGCAAGGAGCTCCACGACTGGATCGGCGACAGCAACCTCTCGCCCAAGGACGTCGCACGCGGGCACTTCGTGATCAACCTCATGACCGAAGCCATGGCCCCGACCAACAGTGCGGCCAACCCGGCGGCAGTCAAACGCTTCTTCGAAACCGGTGGCAAAAGCCTGCTCGACGGCCTCTCCCATCTGGCCAAGGATCTGGTGCACAACGGTGGCATGCCGAGCCAGGTCAACATGGGCGCGTTCGAGGTCGGCAAGAGCCTGGGCGTCACCGAAGGTGCGGTGGTGTTTCGCAATGATGTGCTGGAGCTGATCCAGTACCGGCCGACCACTGAACAGGTGCACGAGCGCCCATTGCTGGTGGTGCCACCGCAGATCAACAAGTTCTATGTTTTCGACCTGAGCCCGGACAAGAGCCTGGCGCGCTTCTGCCTGCGCAACAACATGCAGACGTTCATCGTCAGCTGGCGCAACCCGACCAAGGAGCAGCGCGAGTGGGGTCTGTCGACCTACATCGAAGCGCTCAAGGAAGCGGTCGACGTTGTTACCGCGATCACCGGCAGCAAAGACATCAACATGCTCGGCGCCTGCTCTGGCGGCATCACCTGCACCGCCCTGCTGGGCCACTACGCCGCGATCGGCGAGAACAAGGTCAACGCCCTGACGCTGCTGGTCAGCGTGCTGGACACCACCCTGGACAGCGACGTGGCACTGTTCGTCGACGAGCAGACTCTCGAATCCGCCAAGCGCCACTCCTATCAGGCCGGCGTACTGGAAGGCCGCGACATGGCGAAAGTTTTCGCCTGGATGCGCCCCAATGACTTGATCTGGAACTACTGGGTCAACAACTACCTGCTGGGCAACGAGCCGCCGGTGTTCGACATCCTGTTCTGGAACAACGACACCACACGGTTGCCCGCAGCGTTCCACGGCGACCTGATCGAGATGTTCAAAACCAACCCACTGATCCGTCCTGACGCACTGGAAGTGTGCGGCACACCGATCAATCTGAAGCAGGTCACTGCCGACATCTTCTCCCTGGCCGGTACCAACGACCACATCACCCCGTGGAAGTCCTGCTACAAGTCGGCACAACTGTTCGGTGGCAAGGTTGAATTCGTACTGTCCAGCAGCGGGCATATCCAGAGCATTCTGAACCCGCCGGGCAATCCGAAATCGCGCTACATGACCAGCACCGAGATGCCGGTCAAGGCCGAGGAATGGCAAGAGAACTCCACCAAGCACACCGATTCCTGGTGGCTGCACTGGCAGGCATGGCAAGCCGAGCGCTCCGGCAAGCTGAAGAAGACTCCGGGCAGTCTGGGCAACAAGGCTTATCCAGCAGGTGAAGCTGCACCAGGCACTTATGTGCATGAGCGATAACTGACACACCTCGCCCTCCTGTGGGAGCGGGCTTGCTCGCGAAAGCGATTGATCATTCAACAGGGATGTCGACTGACCTGACGCATTCGCGAGCAAGCCCGCTCCCACAGGGGATCGGGGGGGTGAAATTGAGACAGTGACCCACAGGGCCTGAAGCATGCCGCAACCGTTCATATTTCGTACCGTCGACCTGGATGGCCAGACCCTCCGCACGGCGGTACGCCCCGGCAAGCCTCACTTGACGCCCTTGCTGATTTTCAACGGCATCGGCGCCAACCTGGAGCTGGTGTTTCCGTTCGTCGCGGCGCTGGACCCGGACCTGGAAGTCATCGCCTTCGACGTCCCTGGTGTCGGCGGTTCGTCGACGCCAAGGCGCCCGTATCGCTTTCCGGGCCTGGCGAAGCTCACGGCGCGGATGCTCGACTATCTCGACTACGGGCAAGTCAACGTAATCGGTGTTTCCTGGGGGGGCGCCCTCGCCCAGCAGTTCGCTTACGACTATCCCGAGCGCTGCAAGAAACTCGTTCTGGCGGCCACGGCGGCTGGCACGGTGATGGTGCCGGGCAAGCCGAGAGTCCTGTGGATGATGGCCAGCCCACGACGCTACATCCAGCCGTCTCACGTGATTCGCATTGCGCCGATGATCTATGGCGGTGCGTTCCGTCGCGATCCAACCCTCGCCGCCAGCCATGCCGCCAAGGTCCGCTCGGCAGGCAAACTCGGTTACTACTGGCAGCTGTTCGCCGGCCTCGGCTGGACCAGCATTCACTGGTTGCACAAGATCCACCAGCCAACCCTGGTGCTGGCCGGTGACGACGATCCACTGATTCCGTTGGTCAACATGCGGTTACTGGCCTGGCGGATTCCCAACGCCCAGTTGCACATCATCGATGACGGGCATCTGTTTTTGATCACCCGGGCCGAAGCGGTGGCGCCGATCATCATGAAGTTTCTCGAGGAAGAACGTCAGCGTGCCGTGATGCATCCGCATCCGGCGCCATTGGGCGGCTAATCGGCCCTGGCTTTTGTTACAAAAAGGGGTCGGGAAGACGTAGCGCCGCGCAACATTCCGCAACAGCGTCTATGGTGTTCTGGTTCGGTGTATCTGTATTTGGCCTGAAGACGAAGGAGTGTTCATTCATGCGCGAAAAACCAGCGAGGGAATTTTTACCCACTCCCGCCGCGTTCATCAATGCACAGAGTGCGATTACCGGCCTGCGTGGCCGGGATCTGTTTTCGACCCTGCGCAGCGTTGCCGCCCATGGCTTGCGCCACCCAGTGCACAGCGCCCGACACGCCTTGAAGCTGGGAGGTCAACTGGGACGCGTGCTGCTGGGCGAAACCCTGCACCCGACCAACCCGCAGGACAATCGCTTTGCCGATCCGGCGTGGAGCCTCAATCCATTTTATCGCCGCAGTTTGCAGGCCTACCTGAGCTGGCAGAAAGAGGTCAAACACTGGATCGACGACAGCAACATGACCCCGGACGATCGCGCCCGGGCGCACTTCGCGTTCGCCTTGCTCAACGACGCCATGGCTCCGTCCAACAGCCTGCTTAATCCGCTGGCGATCAAGGAGATCTTCAACTCCGGCGGCAACAGCCTGGTGCGAGGTATCGGCCACCTGGTCGACGACTTCCTGCACAACGACGGCCTGCCCAGACAAGTCACCAAGCAAGCGTTCGAGGTCGGCAAAACGGTCGCCACCACCACGGGCTCCGTGGTGTTTCGCAATGAGCTGCTGGAGTTGATCCAGTACAAGCCAATGAGCGAAAAGCAGTATTCCAAACCGCTGCTGGTGGTGCCGCCACAGATCAACAAGTACTACATTTTCGACCTGAGCCCACACAACAGCTTCGTCCAGTTCGCCCTGAAGAACGGTTTGCAGACCTTCATGATCAGTTGGCGCAATCCGGATGTACGTCATCGCGAATGGGGGCTGTCGACGTACGTCGAAGCCGTGGAAGAAGCGATGAATGTGTGCCGGGCGATCACCGGTGCTCGTGAGGTCAACCTGATGGGCGCCTGCGCGGGCGGGCTGACCATCGCCGCCCTGCAAGGTCACTTACAGGCCAAGCGGCAACTGCGGCGAGTGTCCAGCGCAACGTACCTGGTGAGCCTGCTCGACAGTCAGATAGACTCGCCTGCGACTCTCTTCGCCGACGAACAGACGCTTGAGGCGGCCAAGCGTCGCTCCTATCAGAAAGGCGTGCTGGATGGCCGCGACATGGCCAAGGTCTTCGCCTGGATGCGCCCCAACGATTTGATCTGGAGCTATTTCGTTAACAACTACCTGTTGGGCAAGGAGCCGCCGGCGTTCGACATCCTTTACTGGAACAACGACAACACACGTTTGCCGGCAGCCTTGCATGGCGACTTGCTGGACTTCTTCAAACACAACCCGATGAGTCATCCGGGTGGCCTGGAAGTGTGCGGCACGCCGATCGACTTGCAGAAAGTCACCGTCGACAGCTTCAGCGTCGCAGGCATCAATGACCACATCACCCCGTGGGATGCCGTGTATCGCTCGACCCTGCTGCTGGGTGGCGAGCGACGCTTCGTGTTGTCCAACAGCGGTCATATACAGAGCATTCTCAACCCACCATCAAACCCGAAAGCCAACTTCGTCGAAAGCACGAAGCTGAGCAGCGACCCACGGGCCTGGTATTACGACGCCAAGCAAGTCAACGGCAGTTGGTGGACACAATGGTTGAGCTGGATTCAAGAACGTTCAGGCGCGCAAAAAGAAACCCACATGGCGCTCGGCAACCAGAACTATCCACCGATGGAAGCGGCACCCGGCACTTATGTGCGCGTGCGCTGACTGACAACGAACCACGGCCGGCGCCGGCCGTGGCATGACTTGACCATTAAGAAGACTGGATGAAAACCCGCGACCGGATTCTCGAATGTGCTTTGCAGTTGTTCAATCAGAAGGGCGAGCCGAACGTCTCCACCATGGAAGTTGCCAACGAGATGGGCATCAGCCCGGGCAACCTCTACTACCACTTCCACGGCAAGGAACCGTTGATACTCGGACTGTTCGAGCGTTTCCAGACCGAACTGGCGCCCCTGCTCGATCCACCGGCCGATGTGGAACTTGCACCGGAAGATTACTGGCTGTTCCTGCACCTGATCGTCGAACGCCTGGCTCACTACCGGTTTCTGTTCCAGGACCTGTCGAACCTCGCCGGGCGCTTGCCGAAACTGGCCAAGGGCATACGCAACCTGCTCAACGCGTTGAAGCGCACGCTGGCTTCGTTGCTCGCACGATTAAAGGCTCAAGGGCAATTGGTCAGCGATACCCAAGCGTTGGGGCAGTTGGTGGAACAGATCACCATGACGCTGCTGTTCTCACTGGACTATCAGCGGATTCTTGATCGCGAGGGTGAGGTGAGGTTGGTGGTTTACCAGATCATGATGCTGGTGGCGCCGCATCTGCTGCCGCCGATCAAGGTGGCGACGGAGCAGTTGGCCCTCCAATACCTGGAAGAGCATTAAGATCTTTTGATCCTTTGAAATGCCAAACAAAAACGCCCGACCTTTGCAGGCAGGGCGTTTTCTTGAGCCCTGAAAATCAGGACTGACTGGTTGGCGTCGAAGGAGCTGATGCGACAGTCGGGGTTACAGCAGGGGTCGGTGCAGCAGCGGAGTTCGATGCGCTGACCGGGGCCGGGGTTGCCGGCTTGGCGGCAGCCACTGCTGGTTTTGGTGCAGCCGCTTTCGGAGCTGCCGGCTTTTTCACCACTGGCTTCTTCGCTGCGGCAGGTTTTGCCGCTGGCTTGGCTGCGGGTTTGGCCGCTGCAGTTTTGGCAGCCGGTTTAGCGGCTGGTTTTGCTGCTGCTTTGGCTGCTGCAGGTTTCGCTGCGGCAGTTTTTGCTGCTGGTTTAGCGGCAGCTTTAGCCAGTGGTTTGGCAGCGGATTTCGCCGCAGGTTTGGCCGCCGCGGTTTTCGCCGCAACAGGCGCCACCTTGGCACCGGTGAGTTTTTCGATTTGCTTGGTCAGGGTATCGACCTTGCTGTGCAGCGCTTTGACTTCATTGCGGCTCGGTACACCCAGGCGTGAAATGGCGCTGTTCAGACGCTTGTCGAAAGCCCCTTCCAACTCATCCCACTTGCCCAGCGCGCGATCTTTCACGCCGCTGATGCGCGACTTGGCCGACGAAGCAGAGTCCTTGGCAGCATCGACTTTCTTGCCGACAGCGCTCTTGGTGAGCTTCTCGGCTTTCTCGCCGTCTTTAACCAATGTATCGAAGAGTTTGCTGCCGTCAGTGTCGATCTTCGAGTACACGCCTAAACCAGCCAGCCAGATTTTGCGGGAGTAGTCTTCGACTTTCCCGATCCACGAGCTGCCTTCTTTTTCGGTGTTCTTTTTACCAGCCATCCCGTTCTCCTTAAGATTTACGCGCGACGCGTTCGAGCAATGCCGTCAGCTCATCGAGCTTGGCAGAGAGTGTCTCAACGTCATGTTTAGACGGAATGCCGATACGATTCAAGGTACTTGCGACACGCGAGTCAAAAGCCTTCTCGACCTTGTCGAGTTGAAGTTCGACCTTGCCTTTGAAAGTGCTCACTTCACTTTTGGCTTCATCGATCTCGGCATTGGCCGCTTCAAGTTTCTCGGCAACTACTTTTTTACTTTGCTTTTCAACAGTTTGACCAGCCTTGATCAACTCTTGAAAGTACTCGCTACCCTCTTGGCCGACCTTGGTGTAGGCACCCAGGCCTGCCAGCCAGATCTTGCGGGCATAAGATTTAACGTCGCCCAGAGCAGTCGTCGAAGCGTCGATTTTTTTCTTCAAAATAACTTTGGCCATGGTGCACCTCACGCGCAGAAGGTTTGAGGAACTGCCCGCGAAAGAGTCGGGCTCAGGCACAAAGTAGTGAGAATAATTAGAAACGGCACCCTAACAACTGACATAAAACCTTGGTCACACCACAAAACAAATGTGGGAGCAGGCTTGCTCGCGAAGGCGTCGTTTCAGTCAACATTTTAGTCAACTGACACACCGCCTTCGCGAGCAAGTCGAATCGTCGCACCGCCGCTCCCACATTGATCGCATTCCAAAACAAGACCGAGTTAAGCCAACGCTTTATCGAGGGCCTTTTCGATTTCCGATTTGATCGTGCCGCTCATGGCCGACATCAACAGGCCAAGTTCGACATCGACCTTGATCGAATTCTCGCCCACATACACCGCGCCTTTCACACCGGAACGCTTGAGGTTCAGAGTGTCGCCGGACCATTGCGGCTCCAGGCCATATTGATCGGACAGTTTCTGCGCCAACTGGTCGGCCTTCTCGCGGGCCGCTTCCTTACCCAGGCCGTGGGAACGCTCAACACTAATACGGGCCATCGAATGACTCCTGCTTTATGAATACTTTCCTGAAGCATCTTGACCGCTGCTGCGGCAAAACGTCCCGGCGATTGCCTATCTTACCTTCAGCCTTGCCAAGACAAAGCAGGCCACCGGGATTAGAATGTCCCGCATTCTCTTTTGGTGACAGCGATATGACTGATCAGCGCAAAGGCAGCGATGCCGAACCCACCACTCACTTCGGCTTCAAAAACGTTCCGGAAAGCCAGAAAGCGGAAAAAGTCGCTGAAGTTTTCCACTCGGTAGCCGCCAAGTACGACTTGATGAACGACCTCCTGTCGGGCGGCATGCACCGTCTGTGGAAGCGTTTCGCGATCGAGCTGTCGGGCGTTCGCACCGGTAACCGAGTGCTGGACATCGCCGGCGGTACCGGCGACCTGACCAAGAAGTTCTCACACCTCGTTGGTCCGACCGGCCAGGTCGTGTTGGCCGACATCAACGAGTCCATGCTCAAGGTCGGTCGTGACCGCCTGCTGGATCTGGGTGTGGCCGGCAACGTCGAATTCGTTCAGGCGGACGCTGAAAAGCTGCCGTTCCCGGACAACCATTTCGACTGCGTGACCATCGCTTTCGGCCTGCGCAACGTTACGCATAAAGAAGACGCCCTGCGCTCGATGCTGCGCGTGCTGAAACCGGGCGGCCGTTTGCTGGTGCTGGAGTTCTCCAAACCAACCAACGCGCTGATGTCCAAAGCCTACGATGCCTACTCGTTCGCCTTCATGCCGCTGATGGGCAAGCTGATCACCAACGACTCGGAAAGCTATCGTTACCTGGCCGAATCGATCCGCATGCACCCGAATCAGGAAACCCTGAAGTCGATGATGGTCGAGGCCGGTTTCGACCGCGTGACCTACCACAACATGACCGCAGGCATCGTCGCCCTGCACCGTGGCATCAAACCCTGATGTTACTGGCCGGTCTGCTCGCCAGCGTTGAGCTCGGTCTGAACCGGGTGCTGCGTCTCGACAGCACGGCGTTGCCGCGGCTGGCGCATTTGAGTGGCCGGGTGATTGCCGTCGATTGCCGCAGCCCGGCGCTGCAAGTGTTCATCCTGCCCAGCGACGAAGGCTTGATGCTGGCTTCCCACTGGGAAACCGGCGCCGACTGCACCTTGCGCGCACCGGCCTCCAGCCTGCTGAAACTGGCGATGAGCAAGGACAAGACTTCGGTCCTGCATGCTCCTGAAGTCGAACTCGACGGCGACAGCGGCGTGCTGCTGGAACTGGCGGTGATCCTTCAGGACCTTGAGCTGGACTGGGAGTACGAACTCTCGCGCTGGCTGGGACCTGTCGCCACGCAACTGCTCGGCGGTCACCTGCGCAGTCGCGCGCGCTGGTATCAGCAAGGGTTCGCCAGCCTGAACCAGAACCTTGGCGAGTACCTGGCCGAAGAATCACGCACCCTCGTCGGTCAGCGCGAAGCCGAAGCCCGTTTCAGTGAACTGGACCAGATCAAACTCGATCTGGAACGCCTCGAGGCGCGTTTCGAGCGCCTTTCCCGATCCCTCGACCCAAGCGATAACGCATGAAGCTGCTTGCCGTCCGCCGTTTGTTGCGCATCCAGCGCGTTGTGATTCGCTACCGCCTCGATGACCTGTTGTTCGCCCTGCCACTGCCATGGTTTCTGCTGGCGCTGCGCTACGCCTTGCCGTGGCGCTGGTTCCCGCGCAAGACGCTGGACCTGAGCCGCGGCGCGCGATTGCGTCTGGCGTTGCAGGACCTGGGACCGATTTTCATCAAGTTCGGGCAAATCCTGTCCACCCGCCGCGATTTGCTGCCGGAAGACATCGCCGATGAGCTGATGAAGCTGCAGGACCGCGTGCCGCCGTTCGACTCGCAAGTGTCGGTCAATCTGATCGAAGAACAGCTCGGCAAAAAGATCAGTGAAGTCTTCAGCCGCTTCGACGTCGAACCGCTGGCCTCGGCCTCGGTGGCGCAGGTGCATGCCGCGCAGCTGAAAACCGGTGAAGAAGTGGTGGTCAAGGTCATCCGCCCGGGGCTCAAGCCGATCATCGCGCAGGATCTGGCGTGGTTGTTCATCCTCGCCCGCGCCGCCGAAAAACTCTCGGCCGACGCGCGCCTGCTGCACCCGGTGGACGTGGTCCAGGACTACGAAAAAACCATCTACGACGAACTCGACCTGCTGCGTGAGGCGGCCAACGCCAGCCAGTTGCGGCGTAACTTCGACGGCTCGGAGCTGCTCTACGTGCCGCAAGTCTATTGGGACTGGTGCCGGCCGAAAGTGCTGGTGATGGAGCGCATCTACGGCATTCAGGTCACTGACCTCACGACCCTCGCCGACCAGCGCACCGACATGAAAATGCTCGCCGAACGCGGCGTGGAGATCTTCTTCACCCAAGTGTTCCGCGACAGCTTCTTCCACGCCGACATGCACCCCGGCAACATCTTCGTCAGCACCGTGCAGCCATGGAGCCCGCAGTACATTGCGATCGACTGCGGCATCGTCGGCAGCCTGACCCCGGAAGACCAGGACTACCTGGCGCGCAACCTGTTCGCGTTCTTCAAGCGGGATTACCGTCGTGTCGCGCAGCTGCACATCGATTCGGGCTGGGTACCGGCGGAAACCAAACTCAACGAATTCGAGGCGGCGATCCGCACCGTGTGCGAGCCGATCTTCGAAAAACCGTTAAAAGATATTTCCTTCGGCCAGGTGCTGATGCGCCTGTTCCAGACCGCCCGACGCTTCAACATGGAAGTGCAGCCGCAGCTCGTTTTGCTGCAAAAAACCCTGCTGAACATCGAAGGCCTGGGCCGCCAGTTGTACCCGGACCTCGATTTGTGGAACACCGCCCAGCCATTCCTCGAACGCTGGATGCGTGAGCGCGTGAGCCCCAAAGCCTTGATCGGCAACGTGCAGAGCCAGTTCGAACAGCTGCCGCACCTGGCCAACATGGCCCGCGACCTGCTCGAACGCATGTCCCAGCCCCACGCCTACGACCCGCCGCCACCGTGGCACCGTCGCAAGGACGATTGGCTGCTGCGACTGCTCGGCTGTGCGCACCTGGCCGGCGGCACCATACTCGCTGCCGGTGGGCCGCTGAACGAACTGGGTCATTGGCCGGCCGGGATCATGGTGGCCGTCGGCTTGTATCTGGTCGTTCGCCGATAGCCAGAGCCCCCGCACGCTGGCACACTGTTTCAACGCCTGCCCGACTAATGAAGTGTCGGGCCCGCTGTCGGAGTCGAAGATGAAAAACTGGCTGGACGAGATCAAGTGGGACGCAGATGGCCTGGTGCCGGCGATTGCCCAGGATCACAAGACCGGGCGCGTCCTGATGATGGCCTGGATGAACCGTGAAGCGCTGGAACTGACCGCTGCCGAGAACCGCGCCATTTACTGGTCACGTTCCCGTGGCAAGCTGTGGCGCAAGGGCGAAGAGTCCGGCCACGTGCAAACCCTGCATGAGATGCGCCTGGACTGTGACGCCGACGTGATCATCCTGATGGTCGAGCAGATCGGCGACATCGCTTGCCATACCGGTCGTCAGAGCTGCTTCTACCGCGTCTTCGAGAACGGCGACTGGAAAACCGTCGACCCGGTGCTCAAGGACCCGCACGCCATCTATTCCGCAGGACACACACATGAGTGACACTCTGACCCGTCTGGCCCAAGTGCTGGAAGAGCGCAAAGGCGCCGCCGCCGACAGCTCGTATGTCGCCAGCCTGTACCATAAGGGCTTGAACAAGATTCTGGAAAAAGTCGGCGAAGAGTCGGTCGAAACCATCATTGCCGCCAAGGATGCCGCCATCAGCGGTGACTGCAGCGATGTGATCTACGAAACCGCCGATTTGTGGTTCCACAGCATGGTCATGCTCGCCCAACTGGGGCAGCATCCACAGGCTGTACTCGATGAACTGGACCGTCGTTTCGGTCTGTCCGGACACGCCGAGAAAGCCTCTCGTCCGTCCGCCTGAACAACTATTAGAGAGGAGCAGCGACATGGGCATTTTTGACTGGAAACACTGGATCGTCATCCTGGTTGTTGTCGTATTGGTGTTCGGCACCAAGAAACTGAAAAACCTCGGCACTGACGTCGGTGAGTCGATCAAGGGCTTCAAAAAAGCCATGAACGACGACGAGAAACCGGCCGACCCGGCAGCGACCCCGGTTCCGCCTGTTCAGCCACAGACCACGCAGTCCGTGAACCAGCCGCACACCATCGACGTGCAGGCGCAAAAAGTCGAAGAGCCGATCCGCAAAGACGTGTGAGCACTGACTAATGTTTGGTATCAGCTTCTCTGAACTGCTGCTCGTCGGCCTCGTAGCCTTGCTGGTGCTGGGGCCCGAGCGTCTGCCGGGTGCTGCGCGCACCGCCGGCCTGTGGGTCGGCCGTCTGAAGCGCAGCTTCAACGCGATCAAACAGGAAGTTGAACGTGAAATCGGTGCCGACGAGATTCGTCGGCAGCTGCACAACGAGCACATTCTGTCGCTTGAGCAGGAGGCGCGGAAGATTTTCACGCCGACTCAGCAAGAGGCCACACCGGTTCAGCCGGTTGAGCCTGTGGCGGAGCAGACGATTCATGCTCCGACTGCAGACGCCACACCTGCCCCGGCACCGACGGAAACGGTGAAAGCTGTTGAACCGGCGCCGGTTGTCGCGACCGTAGAACCTGTTGCTCCTGCCGCCGCGCCGACAACGCCGGCTCCTCACGACACCACTTTGCCGCCGCGAGTCTCATGAGCGATCTCCCCGAAAATGACCAGCACATGCCGCTGGTTTCGCACCTCACCGAGTTGCGTACCCGCCTGCTGCGTTGTGTAGCGGCGATCTTTATCATCTTCGCCGGGTTGTTTGCCTTCACCCAGCAGATCTACACCTTCGTCTCCACGCCGCTGCGTCAGTACCTGCCCGTGGGCGCGACGATGATCGCCACCGATGTGTCGTCGCCGTTCCTGACGCCACTGAAGCTGACCATGATGGTGTCGCTGTTCCTGGCGATCCCGGTGATCCTGCATCAGATCTGGGGCTTCATTGCGCCAGGCCTGTACAAGCATGAGAAGCGCATTGCGGTGCCGCTGCTGGTGTCGAGCATCCTGCTGTTCTATACCGGCATGGCATTCGCCTATTACCTGGTATTCCCGCTGATCTTCAAATTCTTCGCCGCCGCCACCCCGGCCGGCGTGGAGATGATGACCGACATCAGCAGCTACCTCGACTTCGTCATGACGCTGTTCTTCGCCTTCGGCGTAGCGTTCGAGATCCCTGTGGCCGTGGTGCTGCTGGTATGGATCGGCGTGGTCAACGTCGCTTACCTGAAGAAAATCCGCCCGTACGTAGTCATCGGTTGCTTCGTGGTCGGCATGATCCTGACGCCACCGGACATCTTCTCGCAGACACTGTTGGCCGTACCGATGTGGCTGCTGTTTGAAATCGGCATCCTGTTCGGCGGCCTGATCAGCAAGCGCGGCGAGCACCCGGACGACCAGCCGGCCGACGATCACAACGACCAGCCGCCAGCGACTCAACCGTGAACCTGCTGCTTCTCGAAGAGGCCGACTTCATTGCGGCCGACCGGGCGATCCTGCGCGATCGCCGGTTGACGCACATGCAGGAAGTCCACCGCTCCGTTGTCGGCGACAGCCTGCGGGTCGGGCGCATCGGCGGGTTGATGGGGTCGGCCGAACTGCTGCGCCTGGACGCCGATGAAGCCGAATTGCGCGTCACCCTCGACCAGCCACCACCGGCCAAGCTGCCGCTGACCCTGGTGTTGGCCCTGCCACGACCGAAAATGCTCCGTAGAGTGTTTCAGACCGTGGCGGCCATGGGTGTGCCACGGATCATTCTGGTGAACAGCTATCGCGTCGAGAAGAGCTTCTGGCAAACGCCGTTCCTGGAGCCCGAGGCGATTCGCGAGCAGTTGATCCTCGGCCTCGAACAGGCCCGGGACAGCGTGCTGCCGGAAGTCGTCATCGAGAAGCGCTTCAAGCCGTTCGTCGAGGACCATCTGCCGGCGATCACCGAGGGTACCCTCGGCCTGGTCGGCCACCCCGGCCATTACCCGCCCTGCCCTCGCGGCCTGAACGAAGCGGTGACCCTGGCCATCGGTCCAGAAGGTGGCTGGATTCCTTACGAAATCGACCTGCTGGGCAAGGCCGGCCTGCAACCGGTGCAGCTCGGCGACCGCATCCTGCGGGTCGAAACCGCCGTCACTGCGCTGCTCGCCCGCCTCTTCTAATCCCTACAGATTCCCGGCTGCCTGCCGATACAGTTCCCATAAAACCAACGAATGGTTCGAGGGAGTTGCAGTATGTACCGATGGCTAGCCGAGAAACTGGGGAACGTCAGCGTCAATCGCAAACTGGGTGTCGGCTTCGGTCTGGTGCTGCTGCTTACCTTGTTGATCACCTTCACCGGCTGGACCGGCCTGAGCGGTGTGATGAGTCGCGGCGATAAGCTGGGGTTTATTGCCAGCCTCAATGACCTGACCAAAGACCTGCGCCTGGCCCGTCTGGATTACGAAATGCGTCGTGGCGAACAAGGCCCCGGTGCGGTCAACGATCTGCTCGGCCAACTCGATACCGGCCTGAAAACCGCGCGCACGCTGATCGAACAACCGGCCGACGTGGCCATGATCGACCAGCAACTGGCCGCCGTCAGTGAGTACAAACAAGCCTTCACGGCCATGACCCAGGCCGGCGCCCACCGCGAAGATGCCCGCGGCAAACTCGGCGCCACCGCCGACAATGCCGTGGCCCGTGTCGCCGAAGTCGAAAAAACCATGCTGCAAGGTGACAGCGTCGCCGATTTCAACAGCGTGATCGACCTGAGCAAACTGATCCAGCAAGCGCGCTTCCAGGTTCGCGGTTATACCTACAGCGGTAAAACCGAGGCCGAGCAACCTGCTCTGGACGCCATCGACAACGCATTGAAAAACCTCGAAGGCCTACCCTCCAAGCTGCCGGAACAGCACATCACCAACCTGCAGCAGGCCACTGACTCGCTCAAGGCCTATCGCGCCGCCGTCAGCCAGTTCCGTGACTCTCAGGTTGCCAGCGCTGCCGCGCTCAAACGCATGGCCGCGCAAGGCGACATCCTGCTCGATGTCAGCAAAAAACTCACCGTGTCGCAAACCATCGTCCGAGACACCGACGCCGCGCACGCCAAAAACCTGCTGCTGCTGGCCACCGTCCTGGCGCTCGCCTTCGGCATGCTTGCCGCCTGGGCCATCACTCGCCAGATCGTGATTCCCCTGAGCCAGACTCTCAAAGTGGCGGAGCGCGTTGCTGCCGGCGACCTGACCCAAAACCTTATCTCTGAACGTCAGGACGAACTCGGTCAGCTACAGCGCGCCATGCAAAGCATGACCCTGGGCCTGCGCGAGTTGATTGGCGGCATCAGTGACGGCGTCACGCAAATCGCCAGCGCCGCCGAAGAGCTGTCGGCAGTCACCGAGCAGACCAGCGCCGGGGTCAACAGCCAGAAGGTCGAGACCGACCAAGTGGCGACCGCCATGAACGAAATGACCGCCACCGTGCAGGAAGTCGCGCGTAACGCCGAAGAAGCGTCGGAAGCCGCCGTCGCCGCCGACCAGCAGGCCCGCGAAGGTGACAAAGTGGTCGGCGAAGCCATCGCCCAGATCGAGCGCCTGGCCAAGGAAGTCGGCAGCTCCACCGAAGCCATGGGTCATCTCAAACGTGAAAGCGACAAGATCGGCAGCGTACTCGACGTGATCAAATCCGTGGCCCAGCAAACCAACCTGTTGGCGCTCAACGCGGCGATTGAGGCCGCACGTGCCGGTGAGGCCGGACGTGGTTTTGCGGTGGTCGCCGACGAAGTCCGCAGCCTGGCCCAGCGTACCCAGAAGTCCACCGAAGAAATCGAAGAGCTGATCGTCGGCCTGCAAACCGGCACCCAGCAAGTCGCGACCATCATGGACAACAGCCGCAGCCTGACCGACAGCAGCGTCGAACTGACCCGCCGCGCCGGTGGCTCGCTGGAAAGCATTACTCGCACTGTCTCGGCGATTCAGTCGATGAATCAGCAGATCGCCGCCGCAGCAGAACAACAGAGCGCGGTGGCTGAAGAGATCAACCGTAGCGTGCTGAACGTGCGCGACGTGTCCGAGCAAACCTCGGCAGCCAGTGAAGAGACCGCGGCCTCCAGCATTGAGCTGGCGCGGTTGGGGACGCATCTGCAGATGCTGGTGGGGCGGTTCAAGGTTTAAGGCGATTCAATGACCTCGGTTCGCTTGGGACCGGGGTGATGCTTTCGCGAGCAAGCCCGCTCCCACAGTAGATTTTCGGTGAACACATTTCTTGTGCTCAACCAGACCCACTGTGGGAGCGGGCTTGCTCGCGAAAGCGGTCTGACAAACGCTGAAGTTAGAGAACCTGCCGCAAGAAGGCCTGAGCCCGCGGATCCTTCGGCGCATCGAAGAATTCGGCCGGTGAAGCGTCTTCCAGCAATTTGCCGTGATCGAAGAACAGCACCCGATCCGCCACTTCCCGGGCGAAGCCCATTTCGTGGGTGACGCAAACCATGGTCATACCTTCCACCGCCAGGGTTTTCATCACGTCCAGCACTTCGCCGACCATTTCCGGGTCGAGCGCCGAGGTCGGCTCATCGAACAGCATGACCTTCGGCTCCATCGCCAGTGCCCGGGCGATGGCCACACGCTGTTGCTGACCGCCGGACAGGCGCGACGGAAACTCGTTGGCTTTTTGCGCAATACCAACCTTCTCCAGCAACGCCAAGGCCTTGGCCTCGCGCTCTTTCTTGCCGCGCTTGCGCACGACTTTCTGGGCCAGGCAGAGGTTTTCCAGCACGGTCATGTGCGGGAACAGGTTGAAATGCTGGAACACCATGCCGACTTCGCGACGATAGGCATTCACGTCGGTTTTCGGGTCGGCCAGTTGCAAGCCGTCGATGCTCACCGAGCCCGAGTCGAACTCTTCCAGGCCGTTGAGGCAGCGCAGGAAAGTCGACTTGCCGGAACCGGACGGGCCGATCACCACCAGCACTTCGCCCTTGGCCACGTGCGTCGAAACGTTATCCACCGCGCGAACCACGTGGCCGCGGGTGTCGAAAACTTTTACCAGATCGCGGACTTCAATCACTTTGCGCGAGCCTCCGCTCAAGCCGGCTGGCGATTTTCGACAGCGGCAGGTTGATCAACAGGTACAGACCGGCCACGCAGAACAGGATTTCGAACGGCGAGAACGAGGTGGTGATGACTTCGCGACCGCTTTTGAGCAGCTCGGTAATCGCAATCACCGACACCAGCGAGGTGTCCTTGACCAGACTGATGAACTGGCCGGCCAGCGGTGGCAGCACCCGTTTGAACGCTTGCGGCAGCACCACGTGGCGCATCGACTGACCAGCGCTCAGGCCCAGGGAGCGCGCGGCTTCGTTCTGGCCACGGGCGATGGATTGCACGCCGGAACGGATGATTTCCGCCACATAAGCACCGGTGAACAGCGACAGCGCGGCGATCCCGGCGAACTCCCGGGAGAGGTTCATCACGGTGCCAATGAAGAAGTAGAAAATGAAAATTTGCACCAGCAGCGGCGTACCGCGCACCAGTTCGACGTAGATCGTCGAGAGATCGCGCAGGGTCGGGTTGTTCGACAGTCGGCACAGACCCGTGGCGAGGCCGATGAGCAGACCGAGCACACCTGAAACCACGGACAACCACAAGGTGGTCCAGAGCCCCCACATCAGCGGTCCGGCGGCCCAATGACGGGTCACGCCAATCACGTCGCCTTCGGCCACGTCATCACCTTGGGCGACTTGCAGGCTGTTGTCGTCGACGGTCAGGTGTTGCTCTGTGCCGGCATCATTGCGCAGGGTGACTTCCGCCTTGTCGCCCTTGCGCACCAGTTCGCTGACGGTGGAGATATCGGCAGCACGCCGGGATTCTTCGGCGTGGTAGGCGAAGTATTGCGGCACACGGTTCCAGCGCCATTCGTAGGACATCAGCGAGGTGGCGTAATACAACGCGCCGGCCAGGCCGATCAGCAGCAGCACGGTTAACACGTGCCACGGCCATAGGGCTTTTTTCTGTTTCATTTACTCTGAAGGTTCCGAATTCTGTGTTGCCAGAGAGGCCGTCTTCGCGAGCAAGCCCGCTCCCACATTTGATCTTCAGTGAATACAGATTTTGTGTTCGACCGAGATCTAGTGTGGGAGCGGGCTTGCTCGCGAATGGGGCGACGCGGTCTATATGACCGGGCCTTATTCCATGTCCTTGAGCCAAGCGGTGTCTTTGAACCACTTGTCATGGATGCGATCGTAGGTCCCGTCTTCGTGGATCTGGCGCAGGAAGTTATTGATGAAGTTGAGGCTGTCGTAGTCACCCTTCTTCAGACCGAAGGCCAGCGGCTCGTAAGTGAACGGCTTGTCGAGGAATACCAGTTTGCCCGCACCGACCTTGTTCACCGCCACGACGTTGTAAGGCGCGTCGTAGATGAAGGCGTCGGCCTTGCCGTTGACCACGTCGAGCACGGCTTCCTGCTCGTTGTCGTAGCCGTGGTAGTTGGCTTTGGAGATGAGCTTTTTGGCCACCATCTCGCCGGTGGTGCCGAGCTTGGAAGTGATCCGGTAGTCGGTGGTGTTCAGGTCTTTATAGGACTTGATGGTGCCTTCCAGTTCCTTGCGGATCAGCAGGGTCTGGCCCACCACGATGAACGGTTCGCTGAAGTTCAGGCGCAGGTTGCGTTCCTGGGTCAGGGTCATGCCGCTGCCGATCATGTCGAACTTGTCGGTGAGCAGGGCCGGGATGATGCCGTCGTAGCCGGTGGAAACCGTCTCCAGCTTGACGCCCATGGCCTTGGTCATGGCTTTGAGGATGTCGACTTCGAAGCCGATGATCTCGCCGCGCTTATTGGTCATTTCGAACGGCATGTAGGTCGGGTCCATGCCAACTTTCAGCGTGCCGCGCTTGACCGCGTCATCGATGGCACCGGCCTGCGCCGTGTTGACTGCAACCAATGCCGTGACGCCGACCAGCAGCATCGAGAGATACTTCTTCATCATCAAGTCCCCAAAACCATCGCGTTGTGAGGCGCGCAAACTGCGGGTTTCCCTTGGGAAACCGGCAGATACGAACAGAAAGTTGTCCGGGCGCACCAATTCGGGGACGGATGCTAACGCACTCGTTCGTTTGCACAAGGGTTTAAGCAGGATTTGTTGCCTGACGCTGATCAGCGCAAAAAAAACCCCGCTTTCGCGGGGTTTTTTGTCAGGCCAACTGAGGCTGCACACTCAGCGGCTTGAGCGGCAACAGCGGCGCATGGGGATCGGCTTTCACCGATTTACGCCACGCCTCCAGCCACTCGGGGTGAGCTTCGTTCCAGATCTGCTCATGCAGACGACCCAGTGCCACCGGATCACTGAGCAGTTGCACGCGCTCATTGTTGTTCAGCCCCTCAGGCCCGACTTTCAGCGCATGACGCACCCGCTCGATCCGCAACCATTCGATCGGCTCGGCCTGACGGTGGCGTGAAGTCGCCAGCGAGCACGCCAAGGCGTTCTGCTGTGGATCGACCACTGCCCGGGTGAAGCCGTCGTTCAGTGCATGCCAACGGTTTTCGTGGGTGTACTGGTCGGTTGCCAGCAACGCCTGTGGCGGATTGTATTCCTCAGGGATCAGGAACAGGCTTTCGTCACGAGACTTGAGCCCCAGGCCAACTCGACTGGAGATCACCGACACCGGAATCGACAGCATCAACGAACCGACGATCGGCACCAGCCACCAGAGGAAGCTCGGGTTCAGCCAGATCACCAGCAAGGCCCAGAAGAAGCCCAGCAAGGTTTGCGGACCGTGGCGTTTGACCGCTTCGCTCCATGGCGTGGAGTCGTCGTCACGTTGCGGCGAGTTCCAGGTCGCGGCCCAGCCGAGGAACGCGGCGAGCACGAAGCGGGTGTGGAAAATCATCCGCACCGGCGCCAGCAGCATGGAAAACAGCATCTCCAGCAGCATCGACATCGTCACCTTGAACTTGCCACCGAACTCTTTCGCGCCCTTGGCCCAGATCAGGATGATGCTCAACAACTTCGGCAGGAACAGCAGCACGACGGTGGTCGAGAACAGCGCGATCGCCTTGTCCGGGTGCCATTGTGGCCACAACGGATAGAGCTGACGTGGTTCAAGGAAGTACTGCGGCTCCATCAGCGTGTTGACCGCCAGCAGCGCCGTCGACAGCACAAGGAAGAAGAACCACAACGGCGCCGACAAGTAAGACATCACGCCCGTCAGGAACACCGCACGGTGCACCGGGTGCATGCCTTTTACCAGGAACAACCGGAAGTTCATCAGGTTGCCGTGACACCAGCGACGGTCACGCTTGAGTTCGTCCAGCAGGTTCGGCGGCAATTCTTCGTAGCTGCCCGGCAAGTCGTAGGCAATCCACACGCCCCAGCCGGCACGGCGCATCAGCGCCGCTTCAACGAAGTCGTGGGACAGAATTGCACCGGCGAACGCGCCTTTACCGGGCAACGGCGCCAGGGCGCAGTGTTCGATGAACGGCTTCATGCGAATGATCGCGTTATGGCCCCAGTAGTGGGATTCGCCCAACTGCCAGAAGTGCAGACCGGCGGTAAACAGCGGACCGTATACGCGGGTGGCGAACTGCTGCATGCGCGCATACAGCGTGTCCATGCCCGAAGCGCGCGGCGCGGTCTGGATGATCCCGGCATCCGGGGTGGCTTCCATCAAGCGCACCAGACTGGTCAGGCAATCACCGCTCATCACGGAGTCCGCGTCGAGCACGACCATGTACTTGTAATCACCGCCCCAACGACGGCAGAAGTCGTCGAGGTTACCGCTTTTACGCTTGACGCGACGGCGACGGCGACGATAGAAGATCTTCCCGAAGCCCTTGGCTTCACGGCAGACGTCCAGCCAGGCTTGTTGCTCGGCGACGCAGATGTCGGCGTCGTTACTGTCGCTGAGGACAAAGAAGTCGAAGCGATCCAGGTTACCCGTGGCCGCAACCGACTCGAAGGTCGCCCGCAAACCGGCAAACACCCGTGGCACGTCTTCGTTGCAGATCGGCATCACCAGTGCGGTGCGCGCGTCCGTAGGAATCGGCTCGTTACCGGCGCTTTTGCCGGAAATGCGGTATTTGTCGTGACCGGTGAGCAACTCGAGGAAGCCCATCAACGCGGTCCAGAAACCGGCCGACACCCAGCAGAACAGAATCCCGAACAAGATCAGGATGCTGGTTTGCAGTGCATACGGCAGCACTTGCGTAGCCGTTTGCGACAGCGGTTGATGCAGCACTTCGTTCAGGTCGACGAACGACCAGCCCTGGTACGGCATGATGCCTTTCATGTACCAGCCGGCGACGATGGTCTGGCCGAGCATCAGCACCAGCAGAATGTAGCGGCGGATCGAACCGACGGTGCGCCAGCGAGCAGCCGGAAGCACGCGCTCATCCTTCGGCGGGGCCGGCGGATTGGTGCGACCGGTCAGACGACGCCAGCCACGCACCAGAATGTTGGTGCGCCACGGCTCCGGCACGACTTTGGTCCGACGGATCGGCGGGGTTGCCCGCAGGCAAACCCGGCCGCTGGCGTCGAGCACCAGCATTTCAGCGTCTGCCAGTTCTTCGGCAGTGTTCAGCGTCAAACGACGACCCACCGAAGCTTGAGCAGCCTCGGTCGGCGCGTCGAACGTCGAGGACGACAGGCGTTCGTGCAATTCGCTGAAAGACTGGCAGCCCGCGAGTTCCGCGCGCTGCTCGTCGGTCATCGGTAGATGCGCCAGATACTCGGCAAGAGTCTCTGGCTGTACTTGAGAATTACTCATCGGCAGGCAACTGGTAGCTCCAGGTCTCGGTCAGGACTTCTTCAGTCGGTACCGATTCCGGTGTGGCTGGGGCCGCTTCGGCAGCGACTGGCTGCTTGGCGTCTTTGTTGTCCTTGTCCTTGGAAACTGCGGCTGGCTTGGCTTCGACCTGCTTGGCTTCAACCTGCTTGGCCTCAGCTTGCTTGGTCTCCTTGGCTTCCTTGGCCTCCTTGTCCAGCTTCTCCTGCTGCCGAGCGGCAATCTTGTCAGCCTTGGCGACGGAAGAATTGGATGCCGGATACGATGTTTTGGCCAGGTCGGCAGTCACGATGTTCTTGACCAGTGCAGCACGCATCTCGGTAGGCTTGCCCGGATCCTTGATTTTCATCCGTAGCGTCAGGCGCCAGCCCTTGGTTTCAGGGTTGTAACGTACGCTGTTCTCGACCAGCTCGGCATTCTCGCCAACGCTGACCTGGCTACGAATCTCCGTATCTTCCGGCAATGCCGCAAGGGACGGACCTTCGAAGTCCACCAGATAGGCGACGCTGCCGTCCGGCTGACGGATCAGGTTGGACTGTTTCACGTCACCCGTGGAACGCAGGGTCTGTTGAACCCAGGCGCTGTCCGGTGCGTGAAGCGCGGCTTCGTCGATGGTCCAGTGCATGCGATAAGCGACGTCCAGCGGTTGGCCAGGCTCAGGCAGTTTTTCCGGACTCCAGAACGCAACGATATTGTCGTTGGTTTCGTCGGCAGTCGGAATCTCTACCAGATCGACGGAGCCCTTGCCCCAATCGCCTTTTGGTTCGATCCAGGCACTTGGGCGCTTGTCGTAGCGGTCGTCGAGGTCTTCGTAGTGGCTGAAGTCGCGGCCACGTTGCAGCAGACCGAAACCGCGCGGGTTCTCGATCGAGAAGTTGCTCACCGACAAGTGTTTCGGATTGTTCAGTGGGCGCCAGATCCACTCGCCGTTACCGGCATGGATCGACAGACCGCTGGAATCGTGTAGTTCGCGACGGTAGTTCAGCACTTTCGACGGCTGATTGGCGCCGAACAGGAACATGCTGGTCAGCGGCGCAACGCCAAGCTTGGTGACCTTGTCACGCAGGAACATCCTGGCCTTGACGTCGACAACGGTGTCGCTGCCCGGACGCAGGGTCAGGCGATAGGCACCGGTAGCGCGTGGCGAATCCAGCAGGGCGAAGATCACCAGGTGCTTGTCACCCGGTTTCGGCTGTTGAATCCAGAACTCGGTGAAACGCGGGAATTCTTCGCCGGACGGCAACGCGGTATCGATGGCCATGCCGCGAGCGGACAAGCCATAGGTGTGACCCTTGCCGACAACGCGGAAGTAACTCGCGCCGAGCATGGTCATGATTTCGTCTTGCTTGTCCGCCTTGTTGATCGGGTACAGCACACGGAAACCGGCATAACCCAGTTGTTCGGTGGCTTTAGGATCGAACTTCACGTCGCCGAAATCGAAACGACTTGGGTCGTATTTGATCTCTTCGACGGTGTTAGCTGTGATTTCGTTGATTTTCACCGGCGTATCGAAATGCATACCCTGGTGATAGAACGACAGCTTGAACGGGGTTTTCTGATCGGCCCACTCGGCTTTTTCGGTCAGGAAACGAATTTTTTGATAGTCCGCGAATTTCATCTCGCGGAACTCGTTCGGCAGGTTACTGCGCGGAGCTTCGTACTTCTGCCCGGCCAGCTCTTTTGCCTTGACCGATACATCATCCAGATTGAATGCCCAAAGCTGACCGGCGCTGAGCAGGCAGAGCAGTGCAGAGCCCGCTACCAGAGCACTTCGTAACCGTTTGGCAGACAATTTTGGTGCATTACAGGGACTAACAATCACGAGCAACCCTCGCCGAAAACAGATCAAAAAACCAACGGCCAGTTGAAGGGCCTATGAGGTGTGCGGCATGAAAAAACCGACCCTACAGACCACTCTTGCCAAGTTGGCGAGCATTATTCCGACTCCTATGGGGCTAAATGATTCCCCAAGAGGTCCAGGACAAGTCTCTACCTAAGTCAAAATGGACCAACGAACGCTGATCCCCGTAGCGCGCGATTATCTAGTAGGCCGCGTTACAACGCATCAGGGGTAACAAAGTATTTATCGCGAAAAACGCCTGTTTTCAGTCGAAAAGCCCTTAAAAACATGTTTCAAGGGCTTTCAGGTCTGTAACAGGAAGGTTACCGGGCCGTCGTTGACCAGGTGCACCTGCATATCCGCGCCGAATCTACCTGATGCCACAGTGCCATGCACCTGTTTCGCTTTACCTAATAGATAGTCGAAAAGCTCCTCACCCAGGGCCGGAGGGGCAGCGGTCGAAAAACTCGGACGCAACCCGCTCTTGGTATCGGCGGCCAGGGTGAACTGTGAGACCAGCAGCAACCCACCGCCTACATCCGCCAGGGACAGATTCATCTTGCCCTCGGCATCACTGAACACACGATAGTTAAGCAGTTTCTGCAGAAGTTTGTCGGCGCTGGCCCGAGTATCCTCGGGCTCGACCGCCACCAGCACCAGCAATCCCTGATCGACGGCGCCAACCACCTCCCCCGCTACCTCGACTCGTGCGCCACGCACGCGTTGCAGCAGGCCCTTCATGCTTCTTCAGGGGCCAGATCGAGCAGTCGATGGGCCATCTGATTGGCGGCACGAACCAGTGCGTCAGTAATGCCAGGTTCGGAGGCGGCATGGCCGGCGTCACGGATCACCTGCAATTCACTGTTCGGCCAGTTCTGATGCAGTTCCCAGGCGTTGTCCAGCGGGCAGATCACGTCGTAGCGGCCATGGACGATCACGCCAGGCAAATGGGCGATCTTGCCCATGTCGCGGATCAGCTGGTTGGGCTCAAGGAACGCATTGTTGGTGAAGTAGTGACATTCGATGCGGGCGATGGACAGCGCGCGCTGCGGCTCGGAGAAACGATCGACCACCATCGGGTTCGGGCGCAGGGTGGCGGTCCGGCCTTCCCAGGTGGACCAGGCCTTGGCCGCGTGCATCTGGGCAATCTGATCATTGCCGACCAAGCGTTTGTGGAAAGCCGAGAGCAAGTCTTCGCGCTCGTCCAGCGGGATCGGCGCGATGTAGTCCTGCCAGTAATCGGGGAACAGACGACTGGCGCCACACTGGTAGAACCACTCGATTTCCTGCGGCCGGCAGAGAAAAATCCCGCGCAGAATCAGACCGTGCACGCGCTCCGGGTGGGTTTGCGCGTAGGCCAGCGCCAGGGTCGAGCCCCACGAACCGCCAAACAGCACCCATTTATCGATGCCAAGGTGCTGGCGAATCCGCTCAAGGTCGGCGACCAGATCCCAGGTGGTGTTGTTTTCCAGGCTGGCGTGGGGCGTGGAACGACCGCAACCGCGCTGGTCGAAGGTCACAATGCGATACAGGTTTGGATCGAAATACCGACGGCTCTGGGCATCACACCCGGCGCCGGGGCCGCCGTGGATGAATACAACCGGCAAACCTTCCGGTGAACCGCTTTCGTCGACATACAGCGTGTGGGTTTCATCGACGGCCAGATCGTGCCGGGCGTGGGGTTTGATCTGCGGGTACAAAGTCTGCATTGCGCGCTCCGTAAGGGGTCGAGGTCATCCCTGGGGGGACTTCTATTATTCTGCCGTCCGGCATCATAAACCCGAATTACGCCAATGAGCATGCCTTGCAGAGTCAGAGTTTTTCAGCCGGTTTTTTCAGACAAATAGCCGAGCAGCGTTTCATAGAGCGCGTCGACCTCGGCGACCTGCCCCCGAGCCCGCAGACAGCCGTGAACCAACCCCTCCCCGTAATAAAGCGTCGCTGCCACGCCTGCTGCGTTCAATCGCTCGGCGTACAGCACGCCGTCATCGCGCAACGGATCGAATTGCGCCACGGCGATCAAGGCCGGCGGCAACCCACTGAAATCCTCGGCGAGCAACGGCATCGCGTAGGCACCTGGCTGTCCAGTGCCGCGCAAGTACAGGGCGTGATAACAGTCCAGATCGCTACTGCTGAGCAAGGGAGCATCGACGCATTCACTGCGCGACGGCAATCGGTGATCACCGCCCAGCCCCGGATAAATCAGCACCTGCGCCGCCGGCAATGGCTCCCCCGCATCGCGCAACGCCAGACACAACGCAGCCGCAAGGTTGCCACCGGCGCTGTCCCCGGCCACCAGCGTTCGCTCGGGATCGAGCCGGAACGGCCCGGCCCGTAGCGCGCGCCAGACACCCAGACAATCCTCGAACGCCGCCGGAAACGGATGTTCCGGCGCCAACCGATAATCGACCGCGATCACTAGCACACCGAGCGTCGATGCCAGTTCGGCGCAGATAAAGTCGTGGGAATCCAGGTCCCCTACCACCCAGCCGCCGCCGTGCAGATACACGATGCACGGGCAACCGCCGGTCGGTGGCGAAACCGGCGGTTGATAAGACCGCACCGGCACGCCGGCCAATTCAAAATCCACCACATAAAGCCCGGCGGGACGCGCCGGGGTGAACACCCGGCACAGGTCGCTATAAGCCTGGCGCAAACCGCCGAGGCTGCTGTCGGTGCTGTTGAAGCTGACGGTTTTCTCGACGAAAGCCGTCATTTGCTCGGATAACGGATAGGAACTCATCAAAGTTTCAAACTGGCCTGAACGGTCGCCACGCCATCCTTGCCATCAAAACTGCTGACACCGGCGAGCCAGCGCTGCAGATCCTCGGGATGATCACGCAGCCATTGTCTGGCAACGTCCTGAGGGGTCTTGCGTTCCATGATCGGCACCATCAACTGGCTTTCCTGGGCAGCGCTGAAGGTCAGGTTTTCCAGCAGGCGATTTACATTCGGGCAGCGCTGGGCGTAATCCGGGGCGGTCACGGTGGAGACGGTGGCGGCGCCCTCGTTCGGGCCGTAAACGTCTTCGCTGCCGGTCAGGTAGGCGATTTTCATGTTGATGTTCATCGGGTGCGGGGTCCAGCCGACGAACACCACGAGTTCCTTGCGATTCACTGCCCGCTGAACGGCGGCAAGCATGCCGGCCTCACCCGACTCGATCAGCTTGAAATCCTTCAAGCCAAATTGATTGGTCTCGATCATGGTTTTGATCGTGGTGTTGGCGCCACTGCCCGGCTCGATGCCGTAGATCTTGCCCCCGAGCTGATCCTTGAATTTGGCGATATCGGCGAAGGTTTTCAGGCCCGCTTCGGCGACGTACTCCGGTACGGCGAGCGTAGCCTGGGCGTCGGCCAGGCTCGGCTTGTCCAAGACTTTCACTTGATTGGCAGCCAGGAACGGCGCGATGTTTTTGTCCATCGCCGGTTTCCAGTAACCGAGGTAGATGTCCAGACGCTTGTCGCGGATACCGGCAAAGATGATTTGCTGCACGGCGCTGGTTTGCTTGCTTTCGTAGCCGAGGCCGTTGAGCAGCACATCGGCCATGCCACTGGTGGCGATCACATCGGTCCAGTTGACCACGCCCATGCGCACGGCCTTGCAGGAAGCGTCGTCACTGGCCAGGACGCTGGTGCTCAGCAGAGCAGTGCCGCAGAGGATTGAGAGACAGCGGATAAACGGTCTTTTCATTGGGGAGGTTCTCGTGCGGCAGCGGATTATTGTGGGCCCGGTGTCTTCATGCACCGTGGGCCAAACATTACGCAGCAGACGAGCGGTAAAAGCGACCTGTGGCGACCGTGTTTTGCACGGTGGCGACCGTTCCAGTCAGGTATCGAGGCGAGTGATGACCTGTGGCGAGGGAGCTTGCTCCCGTTGGGCTGCAAAGCAGCCCTGAAAACAGACACCTTGTGGTGTCAGACGGACCGGTTTGCAGACTTTGCGACTGCTGCGCAGCCGAGCGGGAGCAAGCTCCCTCGCCACAGGGTATTGTGCTGAGCGTTAGCGCTTGTAGTGTTCCTGCCCCCAAGCCAGCAGCCCTTGCAACAACTCCTTGAGTACCACCTGCGTCGGTGCCGCCAGATCCGGGCGATAGCGGAACGGCTCGAACTCTTCCATGTACGAGCACTGGCCCAACTCCAGTTGCACGGCATGGATGTTCTCGGCCGGATTGCCGTAATGCCGGGTGATGTGGCCGCCCTTGAAGCGACCGTTCAGCACATGGCTGTAATCGTCGTGGCGTGCGCAGATCGCTTCCAGTTGAGTGGCCAATTGTGGATCGCAACTGGCGCCGTTGAAGGTGCCTAGGTTGAAGTCCGGCAGTTTGCCGTCGAACAGGTGCGGGATGATCGAGCGGATCGAGTGCGCATCGAACAGCAATGCGTAGCCGAACTCGGCTTTCAGTCGCGCCAGCTCGTTCTGCAACGTGCTGTGGTACGGCGTCCAGATCTGCTCCAGGTAAGTCGCGCGCTCTGCGGCCGATGGCTCATACCCTTCGCGGAACAATGGAATACCGTCGAACAGCGTCGCCGGGTACAGGCCGGTGGTCGCACCGGCATACAAAGGCTTGTCGTCAGACGGTCGGTTCAAGTCGATGACAAAACGCGAGTACTCGGCGGCCAAGGTGCTGGCGCCCAGCTCGGCAGCAAATTCGTAAAGCTGCGGAATGTGCCAGTCAGTGTCCGGCAGGCTTTTCGCGTCGGGGATCAACCCGGCTTCGACCGTCGGGGTCAGGCGCAGGCCGGCGTGGGGCATGCTGATCAGCAGCGGTACGCGACCTTGTTTGAAGTTCAGAACCTTATCCACAACTGTTCTCCTAAATGCTCACTTCAACGCCGTGACGCACGACGCGTTTTTCCAGGTCACCGCCCAGCCAGTACGACAGATCGGCCGGACGATCGATTTGCCAGGCGACGAAATCTGCACACTTGCCGACTTCCAGCGAACCGTGGGTTTCAGCCATGCCCAGCGCCGTGGCGGCATGAATCGTTGCACCGGCCAAGGCTTCTTCCGGGGTCATGCGGAAACAGGTGCACGCCATGTTCAGCATCAAACGCAACGACAGCGCCGGTGAGGTGCCTGGGTTAAGGTCGCTGGCGATGGCAATTTTCACGCCGTGTTTGCGCAGGGCCTCCATCGGCGGCAACTGGGTTTCCCGCAGGAAGTAAAAGGCGCCGGGCAGCAACACCGCGACGGTGCCAGATTCCGCCATGGCGATGGCGTCGTCTTCGGTCATGAATTCCAGGTGATCGGCCGACAGTGCGTGGTAACGCGCCGCCAGACTCGAACCATGCAACGACGACAACTGTTCGGCGTGCAGCTTCACCGGCAAACCGAGTTGTTGCGCGGTGATGAACACCCGCTCGACCTGTGCCGGCGAAAACGCCAGGTACTCGCAGAACGCGTCCACGGCATCCACCAGCCCTTCGGCGGCCAGGGCCGGCAGCATCTCGGCGCAGATGTGATCGATGTAGTCGTCGGCACGGTCCGCGTATTCCGGCGGCAACGCGTGAGCGGCCAGGCAGGTGCTGCGCACGCTGACCGGCAGTTCGGCGCCGAGGCGGCGGATGACCCGCAGGATCTTGCGTTCGCTGGCCAGGTCCAGGCCGTAGCCGGATTTCATTTCGACCGTGGTCACGCCGTCGCGCATCAGGCTTTTCAGACGCTTGGCGGCGCTGGCGAACAGCTCGTCTTCAGTGGCCGCGCGAGTGGCGCGCACGGTGCTGGCAATGCCACCACCGGCCGCTGCGATTTCTGCATAGCTGACGCCTTGCAGACGCTGTTCGAATTCACCGCTGCGGTTACCGCCGAACACCGTGTGGGTGTGGCAGTCGATCAGGCCCGGCGTCACCCAGGCCCCTTTAAGATCATTGACTGCCGGGTACTCGCCCGACGGCAGTTCAGCGCGTGGGCCGATCCACTCAATGTGCGCTCCTGACGTCACGATGGCCGCATCCTCGATGATCGAGTAGACGCCTTGCGCCATGGTTGCGACGTGGCAGTGTTGCCAGAGAGTTTTCATCCGTGGCCTCCGTTAGGTTATCGATGAGAAAAAGAAGGTTCCCGCTCCACGGGTACTGCCTTGCCTGCCGCCGGTTTCACCCACGTCAGGTAGGCCAGCACCAGCAATACAATCCAGACCACGCCGACGATCAGAGCCGCCTGGGTGTCCGGGAAATAGCCCAGCACGCCAAAGATGAACAGCATGAAGGCAATCGCCGCCATTGGCGCATAGGGCCAGAAAGGCACCGGGAATTTCAGTTGGGCGACCTGCTCGGCACTCATGGAACGACGCATGGCCACTTGGGTGAACAGAATCATCAACCAGACCCATACAGTGGCGAAGGTCGCAATGGACGCGATCAACAGAAATACGTTTTCCGGAATCAGGTAGTTCAGCAGCACGCCCAGCAGCAGCGCGGCACTCATTACCACCACGGTCATCCATGGCACGCCGTTGCGCGACAAGCGGGCGAAGCCCTTTGGCGCGTGCCCTTGCTGGGCCAGACCGTACATCATGCGGCCAGCGCCAAAGATGTCACTGTTGATCGCCGACACCGCCGCCGAGATCACCACGATATTGAGAATGGTCGCCGCCGAGCTGATCCCCAGATTGTCGAAAATCTGCACGAATGGGCTGCCTTGGCTGCCGATCTGCTGCCATGGAAAGATCGACATCAGTACGAACATCGTCAGCACGTAGAACAGCAGGATACGCAACGGTACGGCATTGATCGCCCTGGGCAGCACGCGCTGCGGGTCTTTGGCTTCACCGGCCGTTACGCCGATGATTTCAATGCCGCCGAACGCAAACATCACCACCGCAAACGAAGCGATCAGGCCGCCCACGCCATTGGGCATGAAGCCGCCATGGCTCCAGAGATTGCTGATGTCGGTCGCCTGAGCGCCGGGCGCCGTGCTGATGCCGAACAGCATGATGCCAAAGCCACCGAGGATCATCGCGACGATGGCCGCCACTTTGAGCAGCGACAGCCAGAACTCCATTTCGCCGAAGACTTTGACGTTGCACAGGTTCAAGCCGCCGACCACCGAAACGATGCCCAGCACCCAGATCCAGCGGGCGACTTCCGGAAACCAGAAGCCCATGTAAATACCGAATGCGGTGACGTCGGCCATGCCGACGATGACCATTTCAAACGCGTAGGTCCAACCGAGGATGAAGCCCGCCATCGGCCCAAGATAAGTGCTGGCGTAGTGGCCGAAAGAACCGGCCACCGGATTGTGCACCGCCATCTCGCCGAGGGCGCGCATGACCATGAACACCGCCGCGCCACCGATCAGGTAAGCGAGCAGGACCGCAGGCCCGGCCATTTGAATGGCCGAGGCAGAACCGTAAAACAGCCCGGTGCCGATTGCCGACCCCAGCGCCATGAAGCGAATATGTCGGGCAGAGAGCCCGCGTTTCAAACCCTTTTCTGGCTGTTGCATTGCTCGTCCTTATTTATTCTTATTCGACGCAAAATCGAATCGCGAGCAAGCTCGCTCCCACATTGGATTGCATGAACCCTGTGGGAGCGAGCTTGCTCGCGATAGGGCCATTACAGGCTAGGCAGCAACTTCGCCGGTACCAGCGCGTTCAGGCAACGGCTCGCCAACAACTCGCTCGCCGCGTTGATGTCCGGTGCAAAGAAGCGATCCTTCTCATAGAAAGGCACTTGCGCACGCAGAATCCCGCGAGCCTCTTCCAGCTTCGAAGAAGTCTTCAGACCATCGCGCAGATCCAGACCTTGGACCGCAGCCAACCATTCCACCGCGAGAACGCCGCGAGTGTTTTCGGCCATTTCCCACAGACGCTTGCCGGCAGCCGGCGCCATGGAAACGTGATCTTCCTGGTTCGCGGAAGTCGGCAGGCTGTCCACCGAGTGCGGATGGGACAGCGCCTTGTTCTCGCTGGCCAGTGCCGCAGCGGTCACCTGGGCGATCATGAAGCCGGAGTTCACGCCGCCATTGGCCACCAGGAACGGCGGCAGTTGCGACATGTGCTTGTCCATCATCAGCGAGATACGACGCTCGCTCAGGGAACCGATTTCAGCGATGGCCAACGCCATGTTGTCGGCAGCCATGGCGACCGGTTCGGCGTGGAAGTTACCGCCGGAGATCACGTCGCCTTCAGCGGCGAATACCAGCGGGTTGTCCGAAACGGCGTTGGCTTCGATGGCGAGCACTTCGGCGGCCTGACGGAACTGGGTCAGGCAGGCTCCCATGACTTGCGGCTGGCAGCGCAGGGAGTACGGGTCCTGAACCTTTTCGCAGTTCTGGTGCGAGTCGGACACTTCGCTGCGCTCGCCCAGCAGATCGCGGTAAGCAGCAGCGGCATCGATCTGGCCTTTCTGGCCACGAGCAGCGTGGATACGTGCGTCGAACGGTGAGCGCGAACCCAGCACGGCTTCAACGGTCAGTGCGCCCAGCGCCACAGCGCCAGCGAACAAGTCTTCACCTTCGAACAGACCACGCAGCGCGTAAGCGGTGGACACCTGAGTACCGTTGAGCAGCGCCAGACCTTCTTTCGCAGCCAGGGTCAGCGGGGTCAGACCGGCCACTTTCAGCGCTTCGGTTGCTTCCATCCACTCGCCTTTGTAGCGAGCTTTACCTTCGCCCAGCAGCACCAGCGACATGTGGGCCAACGGCGCCAGGTCACCGGATGCACCAACCGAACCTTTCAATGGAATGTGCGGGTAAACCTCGGCATTGATCAGGGCGATCAGTGCGTCGATGACCTTGCGACGAATACCGGAGAAGCCACGGCTCAGGCTGTTGACCTTCAGCACCATGACCAAGCGAACCAGTGCGTCGCTGATCGGCTCGCCAACACCGGCGGCGTGGGACAGCACCAGCGAGCGCTGCAGGTTTTCCAGGTCTTCGCTGGCGATACGGGTCGACGCCAACAGGCCGAAACCGGTGTTGATGCCATAAGCGGTGCGGTTCTCGGCGAGGATCTGTTCCACGCAGGCAACGCTGACTTCGATCTGGGCCGAGGCACTGTTGTCGAGGGTGATTTTGACCGGTTGCTGATAAACATCACGCAGTTGGGCAAGGCTCAGTTGGCCGGGAATAAGGTTTAAAACAGTCATTTCTATGCTCCTTTTGAGAGATTTATTCTTCATAAATGAAGAGTACTCACCAGACGCTCCGGAGATGTCCGTTGTCCGTCGCGTCTCGCCTTCTGGGGAGCCGCGCCTTGGCACGCTGGTGTTTTGTAAAAATCAGTTCAAGTTTGGTAACGCGCTGTGCAGCAAAACAGGGTCTTTCAAAACGGCGGCGGCACTGGCGATGTCCGGTGCCAGCCAGCGGTCCTGGTCGTAGGCCGGGACTCGCTCGCGCAGCAGACGCCAGGCGGCATCGGTACCGGCGCCGAAGCGTTGCTCTTTCAAGAATTCAAACGCCTGAGACGCCAGCAGGTACTCGATGGCGAGGATCTGCGTGCAGTTTTCCAAGGCGCGATGCAGCTTCAGCGCGGCGTTGGTGCCCAGGCTCAGGTGATCTTCCTGCAGGCCCGAGGTGACGTAGTTGTCGAGCACCGCCGGTTGCGCCAACTGACGGTTTTCCGCACACAGCGAAGCGGCGACGTACTGGACGATCATCATCCCGGAATTCACCCCCGGATTGGCCACCAGGAATGCCGGCAAACCGCTGACATGCGGGTTGATCAAGCGATCCAGGCGACGTTCGGCGATGGAGCCGATTTCCGCCATGGCGATGGCCAGTAAATCCGCCGCCAAGGCCACGGATTGACCGTGCGGGTTGGCTTGGGACACCACCCGGAAGTCGTCCGGCGTGCCCAGCAGCATAGGGTTGTCGGTGACCGAGTTGAGTTCGGTTTCGATCTGTTTTTTCGCGTGCTCAAGTTGGTCGCGAGCCGCACCGTGAACCTGCGGGATAGAGCGGATGCTCAGCGCATCCTGAGTGCGAATGCCTTTGCTGCTGGCAATCACTTCACTGCCATCGAGCAACGCACGCAAGTTGATGCCGACTTGCTGCATGCCTGGGTGAGGCTTGAGCGCGATGATCTCGGCATCGAACGCAGCAATTTGACCGCGCTGGGCTTCGAAGCTCATGGCACCGATCACGTCAGCCCATTGCACCAGACGCGTCGCGTCGGCGATTGCCAGGCAGCTGAGGCCGGACATGCACGGCGTGCCGTTGACCAGGCACAGGCCATCTTTGGCGCCCAGTTGAACCGGTTGCAGACCTTCTTCGGCCAGGGCCTGCTGCGCAGAAACGATCTGCCCGCGATAGCTGACATTGCCGACACCCAGCAGCGCGATGCTGATGTGGGCCATGTGGGTCAGGTAACCCACCGAACCCTGGGACGGCACTTGCGGGGTGATGCCGCGATTGAGCAGCGCCAGAAGACCTTCGACGACCCGGCGATGAATGCCGGATTTGCCATGGCTGTAGTTGCGAATAGCGGCGCAGATGATTGCGCGGGTCTGTTCGTCGGCCAGTGGCGCGCCAACGCCACAGGCGTGACTGAGCAGGGTGTTGCGCGACAATTGGCTGAGCTGCTCGTCTTTGAGCGAAACATTGCACAGCGCGCCGAGGCCGGTGTTGACGCCATAGGCGCGCTCGCCGCTGACGACGATGCGCTGGACGATCGCCTGGGCATTTTCGATCCGCGCCCAGACCTGTGGTGACAGCTCAAGCTGTGCGCCATGACGGGCGACGGCGACCACATCCTGCCAACGCAACGGGGCGTCGGCGATAACGATTTTTTCAGCCTGGGACATCTTTGACCTCATACAAAATTCTTGAACGCATGACACCTGTGGCGAGGGAGCTTGCTCCCGCTGGGCTGCGAAGCAGCCCCAAAAAATCTGCGACCGCTTCGCGCTCGAGCGGGAGCAAGCTCCCTCGCCACAAAAGCGGTCTGTCTTAAACCACCGCAGCCCGACGCTGAACGAACCGATCGACATACTCATCCGCTGGCGAATGCAGGATCTCTCTTGGCGTACCCACCTGAATCAGGCGGCCATCCTTGAGGATCGCAATGCGGTTGCCGATGCGCACGGCCTCGTCGAGGTCGTGGGTGATGAAGACGATGGTCTTGTGCAGGGTCTTTTGCAGTTCCAGCAACTGGTCCTGCATCTCGGCGCGAATCAGCGGGTCGAGGGCACTGAAGGCTTCGTCCATCAGGATGATGTCGGTGTCTGCCGCCAGGGCGCGAGCCAGGCCCACACGCTGACGCATGCCGCCCGAGAGCTGATGCGGGTATTTGTTTTCGTAGCCCTTGAGGCCCACGGTGTTGATCCAGTGCAGCGCGCGCTCGGAGCACATTTGCTTGGTCTCGCCACGCACTTTCAGGCCGTAGGCGACGTTATCCACCACAGTCTTGTGCGGCAGCAGGCCAAAGCTCTGGAACACCATGCTGATCTTGTGCCGGCGAAATTCGCGCAGGGCTTCCATGTCGTATTGCAGGATGTCCACGCCGTCCACCAGGATCGCGCCGCTGGTCGGGTCGATCAGGCGGTTGAAGTGGCGCACCAGCGTCGACTTGCCGGAACCCGACAGGCCCATGATCACGAAGATCTCACCGGTGCCGATGCTCAGGGACAAGTCGTTCACGCCGACCACGCAGCCGGTTTCGGACAGCACCTGATCCTTGGTTTTGCCCTGGCCGATCATGGCCAGCGCATCCTTGGAACGGTTGCCGAAAATCTTGAAGACGTTTTTGACTTCGATCTTGCTGATGGCTTCGTTGTTCATTTGCTCACCTCATGCCGTGCCCGACCATACGCCTGAGTAATACGGTCGATAACCACTGCCAGAATCACGATCGCCAGACCGGCCTCAAGACCACGTCCGACGTTGAGGGTCTGAATCCCCACCAACACGTCTTCGCCCAAGCCACGGGCACCGATCATCGAGGCAATCACTACCATCGACAGGGCCATCATGGTGGTCTGGTTGATCCCGGCCATGATGCTCGGCAGGGCCAGCGGAAGTTGCACGCCAAACAGTTGCTGCCAACGGTTGGCACCGAAGGCGTTGATCGCTTCCATCACTTCGCCGTCGACCTGGCGAATGCCCAGATCAGTCAGGCGGATCAGCGGTGGTGCGGCATAGATCACGGTGGCGAAAATCGCCGGGACTTTGCCCAGACCGAACAGCATCAGCACCGGGATCAGGTACACGAAACTCGGCATGGTCTGCATGATGTCCAGCAGCGGCATCAAGATCGAACGCAGGCGATTGCTGCGTGCCGAAAGAATGCCCAGTGGAATGCCGATCAGCACCGAAATGATCGTCGCCACCATCATCAGCGCCAGGGTTTGCATCAGCTTGTCCCAGAGGCCGACCGCACCCACCAGGAACAACAAGCCAACGATCACAGCCGTGGTCACGACTTTGCGAGTCGCGTGCCAGGCAACGCCCGCGACGATGGCGAGCATCAACCACCAGGGTGCCGCACGCAGCAGGCCTTCAAGGTTGACGATGGCCCACAGCAGCGTGTCCGAGATTTGCCGGAACACGTCGCCGTAGTTGGTGACCAGCGTATCGACCCAACTGTTGACCCAGTCGGCGATGGAAAAGGTAAAGCTTTCGGGAAACATAAGAGACTCTCAATCAAGGGGTTGCGATCAAGCATCCGACTGCCGCTCAGGGCAGTCGGAGAGGCTCAACCTACAAGGCCGCGTCGATCTTTTTGGCTGCGTCTTCGCTCACCCACGCGTGCCAGACTTCAGGATGTTCCTTGAGGAAGATTTTCGCCAGTTTTGGTGACTCGATCCGCTCTTTGGCCATGCGCCCGAGGTTCTGGTTGAGCAGGTCGATTGGCAGGTTGACCTTTTCCAGCACGGCCACCAGTTCCGGAGCTTGCTCGTGGAAAGTCTTGGACAGACCGACCTTGATGGTCACTTCCTTGTTCACGCCTGGTTTCTCTTCGAGTTTCACCAGGTCAACCTGGCCCATCAGCGGGGTTGGCGACCAGTAGTAGAACAGGATCGGCTCGCCACGCTTGTAGCTCGACAACACCGCGGCATCCAGTGCCGGACCGGTGCCCGGACGGAAGTTGGTGTAGGTGCTTTCCAGGCCGTAGCTTTTCAGCATTTCGCTGTTGTCGAGCTCACAGGTCCAGCCGGCCGGGCAGTTGTAGAAACGGCCCTTGGATGGCTCTTCCTGATCCTTGAACACGGCAGCGTATTTACCCAGATCGGCAATCGCTTTCAGGTCCGGAGCTTTAGGCTCCAGTTTGCGCTTGGCGTCGCCTTCGATCACGTAACGCGGCACGTACCAACCTTCGACAGCACCCACGACAGGCGCGCCGACACCGACAACCTTGCCGGCCTTCTCGGCCTTGTTCCAGACTTCGCTACGACCAACCCACTCTTCGGCGAAGATTTGAATATCGTTGCTGCTCAGGGCGTTTTCCATGGTGATGGAGTTGCCCGGCAGGCTGTCGGTCTTGCAGTCGTAGCCTTTCTCCAACACGACTTGCAGCACGTCGGTCAGCAGCATGGCGCTTTCCCAGTTCAGGCCGGCAAATTTCACCGGTTTGCCCGACTCGCACCAACCCGCCGCCTGAGTGGCGCCGGCGCTGGCCAGCAGGCCCATGGAAAGCAATGTGGTCAGCAGGGTCTTGTTCGATTTCATTGTAGTGACGCTCCTAATCATGAGTTGGCTTACGGCAGTCAAGAGGCATCCAGCCCTGTCCACGTCCAATCAGGCCTGCGCCGCAGCGCGACCGGCCCCGCTTGTTATAGGTGCTGCATCGCTGTCCTGCTCGACTGGCAGAATCAGGTGATCGGGTACTGCGCTGTGCCATTTTTTCGCGCACACGTAATACAGGCCTGCGGGAACTACCAGACCGATGATCCAGGAAATATCCACATCACCCAGGGCCGCCACCAGCGGACCGGTATAGAACTTGGTGGAGATGAACGGCAACTGCACCAGCACACCGAAGACATAAACGCTGATACCGAGGACGTTCCAACGGCCGTAGCGACCATTCGGATCGGCCAGCGCCGGCACGTCATAGCGCTCGCGGGTGATGCAGTAGTAGTCCACCAGGTTGATAGCGCTCCATGGCGTAAAGAACGCCAGCAAAAACAGGATGAAGGACTTGAACGCACCGAGGAACGAGTGCTGACCGAGCAACGCCATCAGGGTCGCAGCGCCGACGATGACCAGCACGAAGACCAGACGCTGCAAGCGCGTTACTTTCAGATCACCACGAAAACCGCTGATGACGGTCGCAATGCACATGAAGCTGCCGTAGGAGTTCAGCGTGGAGATGGTGACCTTGCCAAACGCGATGCTGAAATACAGCAACGCAGCGGTGGCACCGGTACCGCCCAAACCAACGATGTAGGCCACTTCATGGCCGGCGAATTGGCCGTTGGCCGAAGCGGCGGCAAACACGCCGAGGATCATCGCCACTTGTGCGCCAATCACCGAACCCGCGCCAGCGGCGAAAAAGGTTTTCACCGAAGACGTCTTGCTCGGCAGGTAGCGTGAATAGTCAGCCACGTAAGGACCGAAGGCGATCTGCCAGGACGCCGCGAGCGACACCGCCAGCAGGAAGCTGCTCCAGCTGAAGTGGCGGATTTGCAGGAGTGCACCCACGTCCGTCTGGCTCATCAGGCGGCTGAACAGGTAAACAAAGGCAATCACACCAATGACGCTAGCGAAACGGCCGATCCAATGGATCACCCGATAACCGAGCACCGTCACCAGCACAATGACACTGGCGAAGATCAGGATGCCGACGCTGTCGCTGACACCAAACAACTGGCCCAGCGCCTGGCCGGAAAGCACAGTGCCCGTAGCGGTGAAACCGAGGTACATCAGACAGACCAGCACGATCGGGATGGCCGCGCCATACACGCCGAACTGTACCCGGCTGGAGATCATCTGTGGCAGGCCAAGCTTGGGCCCTTGCGCCGCATGCAGCGCCATTACGCCACCGCCGAGCAGTTGACCGATCAACAGACCGATCAACGACCAGAACACGTCACCGCCCAGCACCACGGCCAGGGCCCCGGTGACAATCGCGGTGATTTGCAGGTTGGCACCCATCCACAGGGTGAACTGGCTCAACAGACGACCGTGTCTCTCCGCTTCCGGGATGTAGTCGATCGAACGTTTCTCGATCAACGGTTTACTGCCTGCACGATCGCTGTTAACAGCCATGATTCAACCTCTGTGGATTGTTATTTAGGGTTCAACCGGGAAGCCGCTTTATGTGGGAGCGGGCTTGCTCGCGAAGACGTCGGCACATCCACCATCAACGTCGACTGATCTACCGCTTTCGCGAGCAAGCCCGCTCCCACATGAGCCAGTTTCCACAGGTATTGCGTTATTTGCCGGTAATCATCGGCAGGTTCAGCCCTTGTTCCTTGGCGCAGTCGATCGCGATCTGGTAACCCGCATCGGCGTGACGCATGACGCCGGTCGCCGGGTCGTTGTGCAGGACGCGAGCGATACGCTCGGCCGCTTCGTCAGTACCGTCGCAGACAATCACCATGCCCGAGTGCTGGGAGAAGCCCATGCCGACGCCGCCGCCGTGGTGCAGGGAAACCCAGGTCGCGCCGCTCGCGGTATTGAGCAGAGCGTTGAGCAGTGGCCAGTCGGACACGGCATCGGAACCGTCCTGCATCGATTCGGTTTCGCGGTTCGGGCTGGCTACCGAACCGGAGTCCAGGTGGTCGCGACCGATCACGATTGGCGCGGACAATTCACCGCTGCGAACCATTTCGTTGAATGCCAGACCGAGCTTGGCGCGCAGGCCCAGGCCAACCCAGCAGATACGTGCCGGCAGACCCTGGAAGCTGATGCGCTCGCGCGCCATGTCCAGCCAGTTGTGCAGGTGGGCGTCGTCCGGGATCAGTTCTTTGACCTTGGCGTCGGTTTTGTAGATGTCTTCGGCGTTGCCCGACAGTGCAGCCCAACGGAACGGGCCGATACCGCGGCAAAACAGCGGACGGATGTAAGCGGGTACGAAGCCTGGGAAGTCGAATGCGTTCTCGACGCCTTCTTCTTGGGCCATCTGACGGATGTTGTTGCCGTAGTCGAAGGTCGGAATACCCATCTTCTGGAATTCGAGCATCGCTTTAACGTGCACGGCCATGGATTGCTTGGCGGCTTTGACGACAGCGGCTGGCTCGGTCTTGGCGCGAGCACGGTACTCTTCCCAGGTCCAGCCGGCTGGCAGGTAACCGTTCAGCGGGTCGTGGGCGCTGGTCTGGTCGGTGACCATGTCCGGGCGCACGCCGCGCTTGACTAGTTCCGGCAGGATTTCAGCCGCGTTACCCAGCAGGGCGATGGAAATCGCTTTGCCTTCTTTGGTGTATTTGGCGATACGTGCCAGAGCGTCGTCGAGGTCGGTGGCTTGCTCATCGACATAACGGCTGTTCAGGCGGAAATCGATGCTGACCTGCTGGCATTCGATGTTCAGCGAGCAAGCGCCGGCCAAGGTCGCGGCCAGTGGTTGAGCGCCGCCCATGCCGCCGAGGCCTGCGGTCAGGACCCAACGACCTTTCAGGTCATCGTTATAGTGCTGGCGACCGGCTTCGACGAAGGTTTCGTAGGTGCCCTGAACGATGCCCTGGCTGCCGATGTAGATCCAGCTGCCGGCAGTCATCTGGCCGTACATGGCCAGGCCTTTGGCGTCCAGTTCGTTGAAGTGTTCCCAGCTCGCCCAGTGTGGCACCAGGTTGGAGTTGGCGATCAGTACGCGCGGGGCATTGCTGTGGGTCTTGAACACGCCGACCGGCTTGCCGGATTGCACCAGCAGGGTCTCGTCGTCGTTCAGGTTGGTCAGGCTTTCGACGATCTTGTCGTAGCATTCCCAGTTACGTGCCGCACGACCGATACCACCGTAAACCACCAGTTCTTTAGGGTTCTCGGCGACTTCCGGGTCGAGGTTGTTCATCAGCATGCGCAGCGGCGCTTCAGTCAGCCAGCTCTTGGCGGTCAGCTTGTTACCGCGGGCAGCGCGGATTTCAACATCACGAAACTTGGTCATTTTATTGTCAGTCACGAAAGAGACTCCTCAGCGATCAATCCAAACCTGAATCAGTGGACGTTGCGAGGAGTCTCGATCGACTCATACGCATACGTCTTTACTTGTACATACAAGCATATGCAATCAAGCGGCCAACTTGCTGGATGAGTGTTCAAGAAAAGTTTTGAAAGGGCTAAAAGGCGCCTGGATCAAGGGTTCTGGCAAAGATGAAATTTTTCGAGGGGATTTTGCGAGGAGGGTTACAGCTGTTACTTGAGCGTGGTTTTGCGCCACGCTGGGGCGTTCGGTAACAAAGTGGTGCGCGTTGGGGAACGTTTAAAAGCAAAAAGATCGTCCGAAGGCTCGGGCCGCGCTCGGACGATCTTTTGGGAATTTTGAATCAGCGTGCGATCAGTTCGATCACACAGCATGGGCCATTGCTGGAGACTTCCAGCAGGCCGGCGTTACCGTCGAGTTGCAGGCAATCATGGCGACCGAGTTGTGAGGCGCTGTTACCAACCTTCACTTCAAGCTCGTCGGTGATACTGAACACGAGCACGGTGCCTGCCGAGCTGAAAAACCGCTGCTCGCCGTCCAGCCACTGCAATCGCGCGCTATAACGCTGCGGCGCATAAATCAGGTTGAAGTCGCGGATCGGCGCACCGAGCAAAGTGCAGGAGACCTGGCTCTCGCCACTGAAAGCAAATGGGTCCAGCGGTAACAATGGCTGCGTGTCCTGGCCATCAACCCGCAAGGTCATGCCCTCGCCTTGCAACACCGTGATCACTCGCTCATAGCCGGCGAATGTCGAGAAACCGCCCGACTCGCCGATATCGGCAATCGACAGACGCCAGCCGAAACCCTCAAGGCCGGCACCTCCATCACGGGTGATTTCTTCAGTGCTGCCGCCGCCGTTTTTCCATGGCATGCGTGGGTAATCAACTGCGCGTAAAACCTTAAACTCACTCATTTATGGCTCTCTATTTATGGAACCGACCTTCCAGACGATGGCGGGAACCAGGATGGATCAGGCGAGCGGCAGTCACTGGCTGACGGCCGGACCAGGTGCGGCGACGAATCAGCAGGCACGGCTCGCCCTTTTCAATCTGCAGCAATTTGCACTCGCTGGCCTCGGCCAGAATCGCCTCGACCACATGTTCGCCTTCGGTCAGCGGCGCGACCTGGTTCAGGTAGGCGTATGGCGTTTGCAGGGTGAAGTCCTGCTTGAGGTAGTCCGGCGCCACCAGTGCGTTGACGAAACGGTCTTCGATTTGCACCGGGATATCATTTTCGAAATGCACGATCAGCGAGTGAAAGACTTTCTGGCCTTCGCGCATGTCCAGGGCAAGTGCGCGCTCGGAACCGGCAGCCTCTTCTTCGAGGGTGATGACCTTGCAGGTATGGCGATGGCCACGGGAGGCGATTTCGTCGGCGATGTTGTGCACTTCAAACAGCGCGGACTGACTTTTCGGCTCGGCGACAAAAGTGCCGACACCCTGCATGCGCACCAGCAGACCGTCGGCGGTCATCTCGCGCAGGGCGCGGTTGATGGTCATGCGACTAAAACCCAGCTGGTTGACCAGCTCGCTTTCCGACGGAACGCGGTAGTGCGGCGGCCAGTTTCCACTGTCGATTTGCTGGGTGATCATCTGTTTGACGCGGGCGTACAAGGGCGCCGGACTGTCGCCCAGATTGGCGCTCAGATTGGCATTCGGCGGCAATGTGGCAGACGGAGTTGGCACGGTTAATCCTTGTTCGTTTAGTAAAGGTTGCTAGCTTGCCGGAGTTTACCGAGCAGGCAAACGTCTGTATATGTATATACAAATAACACACGATGGGGTGCTGAACCATGTCCGCCTTCTTTGCCGAACGCGCGCTGCTGCCTAGTGGATGGGCCAACAATGTACGTCTTGAAGTCAGCGCCGATGGCGTGTTGACCCATATCCAGGCCGATTCCAACGCAGATGGCGCCGAATGGCTAAGCGGTCCGCTGCTGCCGGGTATGCCGAATTTACACTCCCACGCCTTCCAGCGGGCCATGGCCGGGCTGGCGGAAGTGGCGGGTAATCCGAATGACAGTTTCTGGACCTGGCGCGATTTGATGTATCGCCTCGTCGGAAAAATAAGTCCGGATCAACTCGGCGTCATCGCCCGTCAGCTGTACATCGAAATGCTCAAGGCCGGTTACACCTCGGTCGCGGAATTTCACTACGTACACCACGACACCAACGGCCAGCCTTACGCGGACCCGGCCGAACTGGCGCTACGCATCAGCCAGGCCGCCAGTTCCGCCGGGATCGGCCTGACTCTGCTGCCGGTGCTCTACAGCCATTCCGGTTTCGGCGGCCAGGCCCCGAACGAAGGCCAGCGCCGCTTTATCAACAGCACCGAAAACTACCTCAAGCTTCAGTCGCGCTTGCAGCCGATCCTGGCGCAGCAACCGGCGCAGTCGCTGGGTTTGTGTTTCCACTCGTTGCGCGCGGTAACACCGCAGCAAATCAGCGAAGTGCTGGCGGCCAGCGACAAGCAGTGCCCGGTGCACATTCACATTGCCGAACAGCAGAAGGAAGTCGACGACTGCCTGAGCTGGAGCGGCCGCCGTCCGCTGCAATGGCTGTACGAAAACACCGAGGTCGATCAGCGCTGGTGCCTGGTTCACGCCACCCACGCCAACCCGGAAGAAGTCACGCTGATGGCCAAGAGTCGCGCGATCGCCGGCTTGTGCCTGACGACCGAAGCCAATCTCGGCGACGGGATCTTCCCGGCGGTGGATTTCCTCGCTCAGGGCGGACGCATGGGCATCGGTTCCGACAGCCATGTGTCATTGAGCGTGGTGGAAGAGTTGCGTTGGCTGGAATACGGCCAGCGTCTGCGCGACCAACGCCGTAATCGTTTGTATGGCGCGGATCAGCCGATGGTTGGCCGCACGCTGTACGACGCGGCGCTGGATGGCGGGGCTCAGGCGCTGGGTCAGCCGATTGGTGCGCTGGAAGTTGGCAAACGTGCGGATTGGCTGGTGCTGGATGGCAACGATCCGTACCTGGCGACGGCCAGTGGCGACGGGATTCTCAATCGTTGGTTGTTTGCCGGTGGTGATCGTCAGGTGCGCGATGTACTGGTCAATGGTCAGTGGGTTGTGCGCGACGGGCGTCATGCGGGCGAAGAAGAAAGTAACCGCGCCTTCACACAAGTCCTGCGCGATCTCCTAGGCTGACGCAAAAAAATGTGGGAGCGGGCTTGCTCGCGAAGGCGGACTGTCAGTCAACATCTCTGTTGAATTTGATGACCCCTTCGCGAGCAAGCCCGCTCCCACATTGGTTATGCGCTAGACGTTAGTTAGAGGTCTTGGCCATCTGAGTATCGGTCGCGCGCCAGATCAGCCGCGTGGTGTCGTATCCCTGCTGACGTGCCTTGCTCAACAGTTCTTCACGCACTACGCCATTGACCGTCGGGGTCCGTGACAGCAGCCACAGATACTTGCGGCTCGAATCGCCAACAATGGCGGTCTTGTAGTCATCGCTGACGTACAGCACCCAGTACTCTCCCTTCGCCACACCCGGGATCAGCCGCGAAAACCAGGTATCGAACTCGACCCACAGCTTGTCGGTTTTGCCAGGCTCCTGTGGCCAGGCCACGCCTTTGGCCTCTTCCCATTGCCAGTCTGCCGTCAGGCAGCGATTGAGCACCAACACCTTGCCGTCAGGCTTGAGCGTGTAATGGGCTTCGGATTGCGCGCAATTGCGCTGGAAATACATCGGCAGACGAGCCAACTCGTACCAGGTCCCTTGGTACTTCTTGAGATTGACGCTATTGGCGGTTTTCGGCGCCAACGGATCTACGCCGGAAGTGGCGCAGCCGGCCAATACCAGGCCGGCTAAAAGGACTATCAGTAACCGCTTCATTATTTTTCTCCCGTGGGCGCATCGCCCCGGATTACTTCAGGCCTTGGCCAGAAAACATCAGCACTTTGTCACCGGCGTACTGCACGCTGATAAAGCTGTTCTTGTCGCCCCAAGTGCAACTGGACATGCCCAGCGCGCCCGAGCAATCGGCGGGTTTACCCAGTAAGGTTTCTACTTCGGCCTTGGGCATGCCTGACGACAGCTTCGAGTAGTTTTCCTGATTAATCTTGCTGCACGCGGCCAACAACACGCAGAACGAAAGCAGGGCGATAGAACGCAGCGACATGGTGTAGCTCCTGGGGCGAAGGGGAATGGCATGGCTGCCAAGCTGAAGCTTAGAAGAGAAAACCCTTGTCTGGTTCCCTGTCCGGCCGGCTATTTATCAGGCCGCTCGTCTGTCTTGTTTCGAAAAATCAGCAACTTTCTTTCGCTATTGAGTATTTCGTCGGTTTTCACAAAATCCGCCTAATCTTTGGCGCCGGTCAGTCGACATAAAAGCAGCGCAACGCCCACGACTGTGGCAAATTGACGCCCCTTTGTTGACCAGCCTCTCCGCGGTAGCTCATTTAATGACCAGAAACATGAAGTTCAGCCACAAGATCTTGTTGGCTGCCGCCCTCGTGGTGGCCGTTGCATTCGCTTGTTTCATCCTCTTCAACGACTATCGCCAGCGGCAAACCCTGCGCAGCAGTACCGAATCCTCGATGCAGGAACTCGGCAGCCTGACCACCAGCAACATCCAGACCTGGCTGGAAAGCCGCATTCAGTTGCTGCAATCGCTGTCTCAGCAGATCGCGGTGGACGGCAGCGCCCAGGCCAACCTCAAGCGCGCCATCGACCTGCCCGCCTACACCAGTAATTTTCAGCTGAGCTACTTCGGTGGCACCGACGGCGTGATGTTCTCGGTCCCGGCCGGCAATCGTGCCGCGGATTACGACCCCCGCGCCCGCGGCTGGTACAAGGCGGCCAACGGCGCGCAACAGACCATCGTCACCGAACCCTACATCGCCGCGTCGTCGGGCAAACTGGTGATCACCGTTGCCACCCCGGTGAAACATCAGAATCAAATGATCGGCGTCGCCGGCGCAGACATCGACTTGTCCAGCGTCAGCGCGATCATCAACTCGCTGAACTTCGGCGGCCACGGCCACGCGTTCATCGTCAGTGCCGACGGCAAGATCCTGATTCACCCGGACAGCAAACTGGTGCTCAAGAGCCTGACCGACGCCTACCCGAACGGCGCGCCGAAAGTCAGCCCGGGCATGAAAGAAGTCGAGATCGACGGCAAGACTCAATTCATCTCCTTTACCCACGTCAACGGTGTGCCCTCGGCAGACTGGTACGTGGCACTGGTGCTGGATCAGGACACCGCGTTCTCGATGCTCAGCGAATTTCGCACCTCGGCGATCATCGCCATGGTCATTGCCGTGGTGATCATCATCGCGCTGCTGGGCATGCTGATCAGCTTCTTGATGCAGCCGCTACTGACCATGGGCCGCGCCATGCATGACATCGCGGAAGGCGAAGGTGACCTGACCAAACGCCTGACCATCCACGGCCAGGACGAATTTGGTGCGCTGGGCACCTCGTTCAACCGTTTTGTGGAGCGTATTCATACGTCGATTCGCGAGGTGTCCTCGGCCACCGGCCAGGTCAACGAAGTCGCCTTGCGTGTGGTTGCTGCGTCGAATTCGTCGATGTTCAACTCCGACCAGCAAGCCTCGCGCACCAGCAGCGTCGCCGCCGCCATCAACGAGCTGGGCGCCGCCGCCCAGGAAATTGCTCAGAACGCCGCCCTCGCCTCTCAGCATTCGAGCGATGCTCGCGCATTGGCCGAAGACGGTCAGCAGGTCGTGGACAAAACCATCGCGGCGATGCAGCAGCTCTCGGCGAAGATCAGCGATTCGTGCGGCAACATCGAAACGCTCAACAGCAACACCGTGAACATCGGGCAGATTCTGGAAGTGATCACCAGCATCTCCCAGCAGACCAACCTGCTGGCACTCAACGCCGCCATCGAAGCGGCCCGTGCCGGTGAAGCCGGTCGCGGTTTTGCCGTGGTAGCGGACGAAGTGCGTAACCTCGCGCACCGTACTCAGGATTCGGCACAGCAAGTGCAGAAGATGATCGAGGAACTGCAAGTCGGCGCCCGGGAAGCCGTGATCACCATGACCGACAGCCAACGCCAAAGCGAAAGCAGCGTCGGCATCGCCAACCAGGCGGGCGAACGTCTGGGCAGCGTGACTCAGCGTATCGGTGAGATCGACGGGATGAACCAGTCGGTGGCTACTGCGACGGAAGAGCAGACGGCGGTGGTGGAGTCGATCAACGTCGACATCACCGAGATCAACACGCTGAACCAGGAAGGCGTGGAGAACCTGCAGGCGACGTTGCGCGCGTGTTCAGACCTTGAGCAGCAGGCGGCGCGGCTTAAACAGTTGGTTGGCAGCTTCCGGATCTAAAGCGCTTTTAAAGGCCTCATCGCGAGCAAGATTTAGAACCTTGAACCAGGTCCCGAAAGAAACTCCAACTCCTCAGCCGTAGACTCCCTTCCCAACACCGCATTGCGATGCGGAAACCGTCCAAACCGCGCAATCACTTTCTGATGCCGCTCGGCATAATCCAGGTTATCGGCAAACACCGCCCGATCAGCCTCAGGTTGCTGCGCCACCAGATCGATAAACCGCGAAACCGCCTCGTTCTGCACCGCCAGATTCTCGCAATGCTCAAACACCAGATAGATGAACACCCGCTGAATCGGCCGTAGTTGCCGATCGAAATCCGCAGCAATGCCTTGCGCTACCAGTGCCTGAGCCCTGAGATCGCCTGAAAAGGATTTGGGAGTGTCGCGATAGATCATGCGCGGAAGTTGATCGAGCAGCAGCACCAGGGCCAGCCAACCTTCGGGGCGTTGCGCCCACTCGGTCAATCCGCCGGCCAGTGCCTGCTCGACCCAGTCCCCGAAACGCGTGCGCGCTTCGAGGTCCTGGCTGTCGCGCTTGCCGAACCATAACTTGCCCTTGTCAGCCGATATTTCGTTGGGGAATTCGAGCGTTCCGAACCACCATTCGAGCAACGGCTGCCAGGGCGCGGTCATGGTTTATTCCTTGTGGTAAGCCGTGACGCGTGCGACTTCTTCTTTCGAGCCGAGGAACACCGCGACACGCTGGTGCAAGCCGTCAGGCTTGATGTCGAGAATGCGCTGATGGCCATCGGTGGAAGCGCCGCCAGCCTGTTCAACCAGGAACGACATCGGGTTGGCTTCGTACATCAGACGCAGCTTGCCCGGCTTGGACGGCTCGCGGCTGTCGCGTGGGTACATGAACAAGCCACCACGGGTCAGGATGCGGTGCACGTCCGCGACCATCGCGGCGACCCAGCGCATGTTGTAGTTCTTTTTCAGCGGGCCTTCGTCGCCAGCCAGCAATTCGCTGACGTAGCGTTGTACCGGAGCTTCCCAGTGACGCTGATTGGACGCGTTGATCGCGAATTCCTGAGTGGACTCCGGAATCTTGATGTCTTCATGGGTCAGCACGAAGCTGCCCATTTCGCGGTCCAGGGTGAAGCCTTTTACGCCGTCGCCCAAGGTCAGGATCAACATGGTCTGTGGACCGTAGATCGCGTAACCGGCAGCCACTTGCTCGGTGCCTGGCTGCAGGAAAGCCTTTTCGTTCAAGGGCTCGTTTTGGCTCAGGTATTCGTTCGGGCAACGCAGCACCGAGAAGATAGTACCGACCGGCGCGTTGATATCGATGTTCGACGAGCCGTCCAGTGGGTCGAATACCAGCAAGTACGCGCCTTTCGGGTATTTGCCCGGGATCTGGTAGGCGTTGTCCATTTCTTCGGACGCCATGCCGGCCAGGTGACCGCCCCATTCGTTGGCTTCGAGCAGGATCTCGTTGGAGATCACGTCGAGTTTCTTCTGCACTTCACCTTGGACGTTTTCAGTGCCCATGCTGCCCAGAACACCACCGAGGGCGCCTTTGGACACGGCGTGGTTGATCTCTTTGCAAGCACGCGCCACCACTTCGATCAGGAAACGCAGATCGGCAGGGGTGTTATTGCTACGGGTCTGCTCAATCAAATAGCGACTCAGGGTAACGCGGGACATGGAAGGCTCCGGTGGAATGGGGGGCTAAAAACCCGCGCAGTTTAACGCGAGTCGGGGCGCATTTCCTCCTATCAGACGTGTTACACCCAATAGAGTTCATGCGCCCGGTTGAGCGTAGTTCGAAACCGCCCGGATGTGCACCGGGCGTTGCTGCCAGTTTCAGGGCTTGACCGGCGGCTTGCGCAACAGATTGAACGCCATCGATGCCAGAAACAAAACACTGAGCAGCAGCACCGCCCACAACCCGAATTTCTTCCAGTTGGTGTCCGTCGGCGCAGCCGTTGTCACGGTCGACGCTGGCGTGGCCACCGCCCCGCCGTCCACCGTAGCCTTGCCCAATGTCGCCAACTTTGCAGCGCTGTAATCCGGAATCAACGTCGACAGCGGCAGGTTCGCCGCCTTCACCGTGGCACTGCCCAGCGCGAGCGTATAAGGCCCCGCTCCGCGCGCCAGGAACATCAATTGAATGGAGCGCACGGCGAACCGCACAGTCGGCGCCTCGGCCCCCAGACCGCCGCCGCGCTCGTCCACCGTCAGCTTCAACTGCTGAACGGTTTGCCCCGACAGCTGCAATTCGTTCTGCACCACGTCCTGGCCACTCTGGGTCAGGCGGTAGAGCAAACCGCTGCCCAGCGGCTGCCACGGCAGGCTGCTTTCCCGACGACCGGACAAGGTCACGGGCGCCAAACTGTTGGGCTGGCTCAACTCGACCTGCAAGCGTTCGACATTCAGCCCCATGGGTAATTGCCAAGTGTATTCACCGGCCTTTACGCTGCTGCCAGCCAGCGGTTGCGACCAGACAAGCGGTAGCGGCAGACTGCGGGTCTTGGCGCTTTGCAGTTGCGCCGAGGTCAACGTCGGTGCCGATTGCGGCGTGTTCCACAGCAAGCGCAGATAACGGGCCGACTGGCCCGGCAAGGCGACTTCATGTTGCTCGACCCGCTCGTCGGCAAACGTCAGGCGTGCCACCTGCCCTTCGCCCCATGACTGCCAATGCTGCAGGTCGTCGCTGGCCTCGATGGTGAAACGCTGGAAACCGTCGCGCTCACTGGTCCAGTCGAGGATCAACTGCTGCAACGGTGCTTTGATGCTACTGGCGTCGAGCAACCAGCCGCGCAGCATTTCTTCGCCCACCTCCAGCTGACTGGACGGTTGAACTTCGACCAGCGTGCCATTGGCGCTCGATTGCACCCGCACGCTCGGTGCGTGCTCGGTGGAATCCGCCGAGTTGTACAGCGGGAACCATTTCACGTCGGTCAGGGTACGGTTTTCGCTGGTCTGCGCCGGCGCGCGCGCCAAGGAATACGCCTGAGCCTCACCGGCGGCGTTGAACACGCGCACATCGCTGAGATCGGTTTGCCGAGCATTCAGTTGCACGCTCAACGGCAATTCGAGGCGATACCACGGACCTTCGCCGCTGACCGACAATGGCACCTGTGTGGTGAAGTCCGCCAATTTTTCCTGAGCACTGGCCGACAGCGCCACCCCCAGCGCAACGGCGCCCAACCAGACAAGGTTCAGCTTCTGACTCAAGACGACACTCCTTCGGTTTGCGGGGCCGGTTTTTCAGCCTCCGGCACAGCCTCGGCGCGCTTGGGCGGCAACGGGGCGAAATAGCCCACCACCAACAGCAACACGCCAACGCCGATAAACGAGACGATCCGGGCGAGTCCGCCGCGGTTGCTCAATTCGACAAAGAACAGTTTGGCCACCACTACACCGATCAGCGCCGCACCGATCAGCCAGACTTCTCGGCGATGACGCAGATGGCCGCCGATCATCAGACTCAGGGCCATCAAGGTCCAGACGATGGACAGACCGGCCTGCACCAGCATGGATTCGAGCAACGCATCCAGCTCGAACGGCACACCGCCCCAATGATGGGCCGTGCGCATCACCAGCGCCGTGAAGAACACAAACAACGAGGCGCCAGCGATCAGTTGCGTGGCGTATTCGGCATAGTCCTTGCGAATCGCCAGTTGCGCCACAGCGCTGCGGGACCACACGTAGACGCCGAACAGCGCAAACAGCAGACCCAACTCCAGCGGGTTGATCAGCGGCACGTAAGGCAACGGCTCGGCGGTGCCGTCGCTGACGACGTTAGCCAGCCAGAACCAGCCGAGCATCAGCAACGCCAGCGGTGCCGCCGCGTACACGCGGTATTCGCGCGAATAAGCCGACACCGGCCATGGCCAGGCACGGGGGCCCGCCATCAGTACCAGATACAGGCTCGGCAGTATCGCCCAACCCAACCAGCGCCAGGCGTTGTACTGCTCGGACAACAGCAACAGGCCGTAACGCAGCTCCAGGGCCAACACACCGATCAATAGCCAGCAGCCGAGCACGTGCGCGGTACTGAGGGCGCGCGTCGGCAACATCAGCGCCAGACGCCGCTGGGAGATGAAATGCACAACAAACACGGCCGCCCATACCAGCCAACCAACATTGGCCGCCGGGTGATAACGCGAGTGCCACGCAGCCAGCAACACCAAACCGGCAGCAGGCATCAGCAAGGTGCAGAGCAAGCCCAGCGACGACCATTTCAGGCGTAGCGCCAACACTGTCCACAACGCCACGCTCAGCGCCGCGACCGCCAGCAACAACGTCGCTTGTAGATTCAACGGTGCGAATCGCAGTACTTCACTGACCCACGCCAGCGCCCACCAAGCCGCGCCCCACACCAGCAGCACTTCGGACAAACGCTGCAAGCTCAGCACATCGAAGGCCGAAGCATGATTGCCGAACTGCAAGCGCCAGGCGCCAACCATCGCAGCCAGACCCAACACCAGCGGCGTCCAGAAACCGCTATGAGCCAGAGGCCTCAATCCTTCGCTCGCAAGCGGTCCGAGCAAATCAGGCCCGGCCATCAGGAACGCCGCGCCGCCAATGACCTGCAACAGCAGACCGAAAACAAAACTCACGCGCTGCTTCAGGTACAGGCTGAGCCAGATGATGAACAGACCGCTGGCCGCCCACACCGCGCTCGCCGTTTGCCAAGGCAGGACGAACAGCACCGCCAGATTGATCAACACCAGACCGGCCAGCAGTACCACCGACAAGCCACGCAGCAATCTCACGTCGCTTCGGACCATCTCATCGCGCGCCGCCAGCAACATGCCAGCGATCAGCGCCAGACCGATCAACGATGCGCTCAGCAGACCGCTCCAACCCGCACTGAACACGGCACCGGACTCACCGCTAGAACCTTGCAGCCGCAGCAGGAACAACGCACCGCCGAGCAACTGCACGGCGAACGCGGTGAACAGGAACGTGCGCGATTGCAGACGCAAGCCAACGAACAAGGTCGCCAACCCCGCCAGCGCCCAACTGATCGCCGTGCCGTCGGTGAAGAAAAACAACGGCGCCAGCAGATAGAGGGAGGTCAGTCCGAGGCAGGCCAATACCGGCAGCCCTTTGCGTTCCCAGTCCGACGTCTGCTCGGGCAAGGCTTTGCGCAACTGGTAAAAGCTGAACAACAACGCCACGCCGAGCATCAACGCGCCGAGCGGCGCACCGTCTAGCAGGCTGCTTTCACCGATCCGCAGTTCGCTGATAAACGCCAGCGCCGAACCCAATTGCAGCAGCAAGGCAAAGGCTCGGGCCAACGGTCGTTGCTGACGCAGGCCAAGCCAGAAGATGCCGGCGCCTTCAACGGCCCAAGCGGCGGCGGTCCAGCGCGCATCGAGCCCCAACGGAATTGCCAGGCTGGCGAAGATCACCCCCAGCGCCAGACAGGTTTCCGCCAACAGCAACGCTCGTCCGCCCATCAGCAGCCGCGCCAGGCCCATGTAAATCATGCCTAACGCCAACGCGCTGAAGGCTGCAGCGAATTCCATGTGCTGGACCAATGCGAACTGCAAGCCGAAACCCACTAATGGAGGACCGAACAGCATCGTGCCGTCGACGTAATCGCCCTTGTGCGCCGACCAGTGCAGCAGCGCTTCACGACTGTCGTCCTCGGGGGCGTCGCTCATTTCCAGCAACTTGCGTCGGGCGAACAGCAGACCAATGGCCAGGTACATCAGGAAGAACACAATCAGGAACGGCTCGGTGCTCCACAGCAGTTCCGGGGTATAGGAACGCAGGCCCCAGGCGAAACCGATGCCGAAGGTGCCGACGAAACCGATCAGGTTGAGCAGCCGCCAGGCCTTGAACCAGGCGATGGCGAGGATGCCGGCGTTGAGCAAGGCGAAGTAGCTGAACAGCGCGACATGGTTGCCGGCGCCGGTGGAGGTCAGGATCGGCGCGGCAAAACCGCCCAATGCTGCAGCGGCAGCCAGGCCCAAGGCATCCTGGGTGATGGCGAGGATCGCCGAGAACACCGTCACTGCAACCAGCAGACCTAATGCCGCCGTAGGATTGAGCAGCGGATGCAGGCGCATCGCGGCAAACACGGTCAGGTACAACACCGCGATCCCGGTGCCCTGCAACATCAACGCGTAATGGCTGTTGCGTGTTCTAAGCCACCAACCCAGGCCGAGCAGGCCCAACGCGGCCGCCGCAACACCGGCGTAACGCAACTCGATCGGCACCACCATGCCTTCGGTGGCGTAACGCAGCAGGAAGGCCAGACCGAGAAACAACAGCACCACACCGACCCGCAGCACGGTGTTGCCGCCGAACAGCCAGTTGCGGGCGCCACTGATGGCGCGGTCGATGAAGTTCGGGCCGCGCGGGATGGCGGGTTGTTGCGGCTCGCGGGCGACCGGTTCGGGTTTCCAGGCATCGACGGGCACTGGACGGCTCGTTTCGGCAGCGGCCGCGGTGATCGGTTCCAGTTCGGGAGGGAGTTCCCAGATCAGCTCCGGGGCCTCGGCAGGGATTTCGTCGAGAGTGAATTCAGGAGGTGCAGCAGCTTCGCTGGCAACTGGCTCACTGGTTTCCGGCGCCTTGACACCTGATACCTCCAGCAATGCCAGACGTTGCTCGACCGCATTCAGCGTCACCTGCGCCTGTTGAAGCAGCTGGCGCTGCTGGTCAGCTTGTGAACCCAAGCGGCCAATGCGAATGGCCTGGCCAATACCCAACCCGAGCAGCGCGCCCAGCAGCGCATCGCTGAACGACTCGTCGAGTACCCAGCCCAGCACCAGCCCAATCAGCATGAACATCCATTGCATGGTCGATATCCCTAAGCGCAGTGGCCAATCCGGCAAACTGACGCTCAGTATATCGGCCAGGCCCAACAACCGTCGGGCCTTGCTCGCAATTATTGCTAAAAGTTACTCCAAAGCTTTCCAGATATCCGTGGCGTACTCGCGAATGGTCCGGTCGGACGAGAACCAGCCCATCCGGGAGGTGCTCAACACCGCCGAACGCCACCATTCCTTCGAATCGTGCCAATGGGCTTCAACGCGCATCTGCGCGTCCCAGTAAGAGTCGAAATCGGCGCAGACCAGGAAGCGATCGTAGTCGATCAGCGAATCGATCAATCCTGTGTAACGGGAAGGATCATCCGGCGAGAACACCCCGCCGCGAATCGCTTGCAGCACGTCATTCAGCCGGTGGGATGCGGCAATATCCGGCGTCGCGTTGAACTCATGGTTCTGCTTGCGCGCTTCAACCTGCTGAGCACTGAGGCCGAAGATGAACATGTGTTCGACGCCAATGCGTTCGCACATTTCGACGTTGGCGCCATCGAGGGTGCCGATGGTCAGCGCGCCGTTGAGGCCGAACTTCATGTTGCTGGTACCCGAGGCTTCGAAGCCTGCGGTGGAGATCTGCTCCGACAAATCCGCTGCCGGGATGATGCTTTCCGCCAGACTGACGTTGTAGTTGGGCAGAAACACCACTTTCAGCAAACCGCGCACCGTCGGGTCGTTGTTCACCACCCGGGCGATGTCGTTGGTCAGTTTGATGATCAGCTTGGCCTGGTGATAACTGGCCGCCGCCTTGCCGGCGAAGATCTTAACCCGCGGCACCCAATCGATTTCCGGCTCGGCGCGAATCGCCTGATACAGCGCAACGGTGTGCAGCAAGTTGAGCAATTGACGTTTGTATTCGTGGATCCGCTTGACCTGCACGTCGAACATCGCCGCCGGGTTGACTGCAACGCCAAGCCGCTCGTGAATGATGTACGCCAGGGCTTTCTTGCTGTGCAGGCGCTGCTCGGCAAACGCCTTGCGGAACGCGGCTTTCTCGGCGAACGGTTCCAGGCCGCGCAAACGTTCTTCGGGGTTGTCCAGCAGATCCGGGCCGAGGGCGTCGACCATCATCGAGGTCAGCTCCGGGTTGGCCTGGTAGAGCCAGCGGCGGAAGGTGATGCCGTTGGTCTTGTTGTTGATCCGGTCCGGGTAGAGTTTGTGCAGCTCGGAGAACACCGTTTTGCGCATCAACTGCGTGTGCAGCCCGGACACGCCGTTGACGCTGTGGGAGCCAAGGAACGCGAGGTTGCCCATGCGCACGCGGCGGCCGTTGTCTTCCTCGATCAGCGACACCGCGCGCAGCACCTCGAAGTCATGGATACCCTTGGCCCGCAACGAATCGATGTGCTGGGCGTTGATCAAATAAATGATCTGCATGTGCCGCGGCAACATCCGCTCCATCAAACCGACCGGCCAGGTTTCCAGCGCTTCCGGCAGCAGCGTATGGTTGGTGTAGGACAGCGTGTCGACGGTAACTTGCCATGCCGCATCCCACGCGACGTCATAGACATCGACCAGTTGCCGCATCAATTCGGCCACGGCAATCGAAGGGTGGGTGTCGTTGAGCTGGATCGCGGCATGATCGCCCAGGGTCAGGACCGAGGTGTGCATGTTGCGATGACGACGCAGCAAGTCCTGCAAGGACGCGGCGACGAAGAAATACTCCTGACGCAGGCGCAGTTCTTGGCCCGCTTCGGTGCTGTCCGCCGGGTAGAGCACCCGGGAAATACTTTCGGCCCGGGCGACTTCCGCTACGGCGCCCAAGTGGTCGCCGGCGTTGAAGCGTTCCAGGTGCAAATCTTCCATGGCCCGGGCGCGCCACAGGCGCAGCGTGTTGACGCTCGCCCCGCGCCAGCCGACGACCGGCGTGTCATACGCAATCGCGCGAACGGTTTCCACCGGCGTCCAGACTTGCTTGGACTTGCCGGTTTCGTCGGTGACGGTTTCGACGCTGCCGCCGAAGCCAATCGGGTAAACGACCTCTGGTCGCTCGAACTCCCAAGGGTTACCGAAATCCAGCCAGTGTTCGGTCTGCTCCTGCTGCCAGCCGTCGACGATGGCCTGGCGGAACAAGCCGTGTTCGTAACGAATGCCGTAACCGTGGCCGGCGATGCCGAGGGTCGACATGCTTTCCATGAAGCACGCGGCCAGACGACCGAGACCACCGTTGCCCAGCGCTGCGTCGGGTTCCAGCAGGCGGATGCGCTCAAGGTCGACGCCAAGTTCAGTCAGGGCCTCACGGGCGACGTCCAGCAGGCCAAGGTTGCTCAGGCTGTCGTAGAGCAGACGGCCGATCAGAAATTCGAGGGAGAGGTAATAAACCCGCTTCTGACCTTTGCGGTAGATCTGCCGGGTGTGATCCATCCAGTGCTCGACCATGTGATCGCGCGCCGCCAGGGCAATGGCTTCGAACCAGTCGTGGTCGAAGGCGTGATCCGGGTCTTTGCCCACCGCGTAGGTGAGTTTGGTCAAGACGGCGTCGCGGAATGCGGCCACCTCTGCTTCGCGAACAAGTGGTTCTTGAGTCATCGATAGGACCTCGAGCGAGCGTGGAGTAGTTGAGCCTAGACGGTCTGACAGGCCGTTGGAACTCTGGTTCGGCAGTTTTTCCCGTTAGTGTGAGATAGATCGACATTACCTTGTCGCGCACCGGAAAGAATGCAGGGGCCGTGCCGGGTTACAGGTGTTATTGGGCGGAATACGAAAAAATCTGGCGAAAGGTTGTTCAAAAATCCACCAGTCCCGGTATGATCGCGCGCCCTGATGCACGCTGGTAACAACCGATGATGAAGTCCAACCTGATCGCCGCCGCGGAGATCGATCGCCTCGATACCTGGGCCAAGTACTCCGCCCCGATGTGTGGTTCGTGCGTTTCCAGCTGCTGCACCCTGCCGGTCGAGGTCAAGATCAAGGATCTGATCCGTATCGGCATCGTCGATGAATTCGAGCGCGGCGAGCCGCCGAAGAACATTGCCAAGCGCCTGCAGAAGGAAGGGATCGTCGAGCGTTACAACCAGAAGTCCGAGATCTTCACCCTTCAGCGCATGAGCAACAACGATTGCCTGTACCTGGATCGTAAAAGCCGTCTGTGCACTATTTATGAAAAGCGCCCGGATACTTGCCGCAACCACCCGAAAATCGGGCCGCGGCCGGGGTATTGCGCGTATAAGCCGAAAGAAGTGGCGCGCGAGACCAGCGAGAGCCGTCGGACCTTCGAGAAGTTTTAAAGCCGCCTCGATTCCCCGTAGCAGCTGTCGAGCCCCAGCGAGGCTGCGTTCGGCTGCGCAGCAGTCGCAGGCCGGAAAATACGATTTATATGATGCACCGCAGCGTTTGATTTCACGACTGCTGCGCAGCCGAACGCAGCCTCGCAGGCTCGACAGCTGCTACAGCCAGACAAACAAAAACGCCCCCGACCTTGCGGTCGGGGGCGTTTTTTTAGCAGCTAACTAAGTCGAAACTCAGTTACCGGCTTTCTTGGCAGCGCGGGTACGCTCGCTTTCGCCCAGGATCTTCTTGCGAAGACGGATGGACTTAGGAGTGACTTCGCACAGTTCGTCTTCTTGCACGAACTCAAGAGCTTGTTCCAGGGTGAAACGGATAGGCGGAACCAGAGCGATGGTTTCGTCTTTACCCGAAGCACGCATGTTGTCGAGCTTCTTGCCTTTGGTTGGGTTGACGCCCAGGTCGTTGTCGCGGCTGTTGATGCCGACGATTTGACCTTCGTACACGTCTTCGCCGTGACCCAGGAACAGTTTGCCGCGAGCTTGCAGGGTTTCCAGCGAGTAAGTCAGCGCCTTACCGGTAGCAACCGAAACCAGCACGCCGTTCTGACGGCCGGACATGTCGCCGGACTTCATCACGTCGTAACGGTCGAAGATCGAGGTCAGGATGCCTGCACCGGAGGTCAGGGTCAGGAACTCGTTACGGAAACCGATCAAGCCACGAGCCGGGATGTTGTACTCAAGGCGCACACGGCCCTTGCCATCCGGAACCATGTTGGTCAGGTCGCCCTTACGGATACCGATCTGTTCCATGATCGAACCTTGCGATTCTTCTGGCAGGTCGATGGTCACGTTTTCGTACGGTTCGTGCTTGACGCCGTCAACCATGCGGATGATCACTTCCGGACGACCAACACCCATTTCGAAGCCTTCGCGACGCATGGTTTCGATCAGTACCGAGAGGTGCAGCTCACCACGGCCGGAGACTTTGAACTTGTCGGCGGTGTCGCCTTCTTCAACGCGCAGAGCAACGTTGTAGAGCAGTTCTTTGTCCAGACGTTCCTTGATGTTACGGCTGGTGACGAACTTGCCTTCTTTACCGCAGAAAGGCGAGTCGTTTACCTGGAAGGTCATGGAAACGGTTGGTTCGTCAACGGTCAGCGGCTTCATCGCTTCGACGTTCAGTGGGTCGCACAGAGTGTCGGAGATGAACAGCTGGTCGAAGCCGCTGATGCAGACGATGTCGCCGGCAGCTGCTTCTTCAACGTCGATACGGTGCAGACCGTGGTGACCCATCAGCTTCAGGATACGACCGGTACGCTTCTTACCGTCGGCGTCGATAGCGACAACCGGAGTGTTCGGCTTGATGCGACCACGAGCGATACGGCCAACGCCGATAACACCCAGGAAGCTGTTGTAGTCCAGAGCGGAGATTTGCATCTGGAACGGACCGTCACGGTCGACTTTCGGCGCAGGTACGTTGTCGACGATCGACTGGTACAGCGGAGTCATGTCTTCAGCCATGTCGGTGTGTTCCAGACCGGCAATGCCGTTCAGGGCCGAGGCGTAGACGACTTTGAAGTCCAGCTGTTCTTCGGTAGCACCGAGGTTGTCGAACAGGTCGAAGATCTGGTCCAGAACCCAGTCCGGACGCGCGCCTGGACGGTCAACCTTGTTGATCACCACGATTGGACGCAGGCCGGCTTCGAAAGCCTTCTTGGTCACGAAACGGGTTTGCGGCATAGGGCCGTCTTGAGCGTCAACCAGCAGCAGAACGGAGTCAACCATCGACATTACGCGTTCAACTTCGCCGCCGAAGTCGGCGTGGCCCGGGGTGTCCACGATGTTGATGTGGAAGCCGTTCCAGTTGATGGCGGTGTTTTTCGCCAGAATGGTAATACCGCGCTCTTTCTCCTGGTCGTTGGAGTCCATCACGCGCTCGTCGTTGAGCTCGTTGCGCTCCAGGGTGCCGGATTGACGCAAGAGTTTGTCTACCAGGGTGGTTTTACCATGGTCAACGTGAGCAATGATGGCGATGTTGCGTAGATTTTCGATCACTTGTGTATCTCGATCAGAGGATTCGGTGTGCTGACAAGTCTTGGCAGCGATTTACAGTAGAGTCAGGCCTTGCCGTTACAGCTTGACGGCAGAGTCGGGGGGCCGGTGACGCAGGCCACAGGCATACAGCCCCGGGCTCTTAGCTCGGTCGATAAACGCGCACATTGGCATGCCCCTCACTGAGCAAATGGTGGGCATGCAGGCGACTCATCACGCCTTTGTCGCAATACAGCAGGTACTGGCGAGTAGGGTCCAGTTCCTTGAAACGAGCGTTCAATGCATAAAACGGCATCGTTTGTACCTCAATGCCAACGAGGCCCAGCGGGTCGTCTTCAGCGGCATCCGGATGACGGATATCGATGACGATCTGACCAGCCAGCGCTTCGCTGACTTCTTCGATCTGCAAATCCTGGCCCAATTCGTCGATCACGCGATCGATCGGCACCAGTTTGGCGTTCTCGAGCGCACGCTCAAGTACTGCCATGTCGAACTGTTGTTCTTCGTACTCCACGCGTGGACGCTTGGCGTGGGTCTTGGGGTTCACCGAGATGACCCCGCAGTATTCCGGCATGTGCTTGGCGAAGTCGGCAGTACCGATTTCGTTGGCCAGGTCGATGATGTCCTGCTTGTGACTGGCGATCAGCGGACGCAAGACCAGCTTGTCGGTCACGCAGTCGATCACGGACAGGTTCGGCAACGTCTGGCTCGACACCTGGGAAATCGCTTCGCCGGTGACCAGCGCTTCGATCTCCAGCCGATCGGCAATACGGGAAGCAGCGCGCAACATCATACGCTTCAAAACTACGCCCATATGACTGTTATCGACTTTCCCGAGAATTTCTCCCAGTACTTCCTCGAACGGCACACTGACAAATAACACGCGTTGGGAGCTGCCGTACTTCTTCCAGATGAAATGCGCGACTTCCATGACGCCCAGTTCATGGGCTCGTCCGCCCAGATTGAAGAAGCAGAAATGGCTCATCAGCCCGCGGCGCATGATCTGGTAAGCGGCGACGGTGGAATCGAAGCCACCTGACATCAGCACAAGTGTCTGTTCCAGGGCACCCAGCGGATAACCGCCGATGCTGTTGTGCTGGTTGTGGATCACGAACAACCGTTTGTCGCGAATTTCGAGGCGAACTTCGATTTCCGGCTCTTTCAGCGAGATTCCGGCGGCGCCGCACTGACGACGCAGTTGGCTGCCGACGTATTTCTCGACGTCCATCGAACTGAATTCATGCTTGCCCGCACGCTTGCAGCGCACCGAAAAGATCTTCCCGGCCAACGCATCACCGAAGTGCTGCTTGCACTTGGCGACGATGTCGTCGAAGTCGCCCAGCGGGTATTCATCGACCTGCAGGAAATGCGCGATGCCCGGCATGCAGCTCAGGCGCTCGGTCATCTCCTTCAGGGCTTTGGGCTCGCTGACGCGGGTTTCCAGCTCGAGATTGTCCCACACACCGTTCACCACCACAGCCGGGTCCAGGTCGCGGAGCACGGTACGGATGTTTTTGGCCAACTGGCGGATGAAACGCATCCGTACCGGGCGGCTCTTGATGGTGATCTCGGGAAAGACTTTTACGATTAGTTTCATGAAAACAGCGCGCGCTGGGCCAGCCGAAAAAGGGGGGCGCGGATTATAGCGGAAATTGCTCAAGGTTTAACCAGTTAATGTGCAGAAGGTTTTGCGCGCACCAAAACAGGTCATTTGCTGAGTTTGACGCCACATTACAGGGCGCTATTTCCTGCTTTGCTCCGCTTTGCACCTTTATAAGCGTGAAATTGGGGCAAAAAACCCATGGTGGGGCACTGGCATGCAATTTGCTCCCTTGTGAGGCAGGTTGCCATGGCAGAGTATTCGCGCCGGCATCACCCACATTCTAAGGGCATCCACTACTAAGCCCGAAGCCACCCGGAGGACACTATGTCGAAGTCGGTTCAACTCATCAAAGATCATGACGTCAAGTGGATTGATCTGCGCTTCACTGACACCAAAGGCACTCAGCACCACGTGACCATGCCGGCTCGCGACGCGCTGGATGAAGCTTTCTTCGAAGAAGGCAAAATGTTCGACGGTTCCTCCATCGCTGGCTGGAAAGGCATCGAAGCCTCCGACATGATCCTGATGCCGGACGACAGCACTGCCGTTCTCGACCCGTTCACCGAAGAGCCAACCCTGATCCTGGTTTGCGACGTGATCGAGCCTTCGACCATGCAAGGCTACGACCGTGACCCACGTGCGATCGCCAAGCGTGCCGAGGAATACCTGAAGTCGACCGGTATCGGCGACACCGTATTTGTTGGTCCAGAGCCTGAATTCTTCATCTTCGACGAAGTGAAGTTCAAGTCCGACATCTCCGGTTCCATGTTCAAGATCTACTCCGAACAAGGTTCGTGGATGTCCGACCAGGACGTGGAAGGCGGCAACAAAGGCCACCGTCCAGGCGTCAAAGGTGGCTACTTCCCGGTTCCGCCGTTCGACCACGACCACGAAATCCGTACCTCCATGTGCAACGCCATGGAAGAAATGGGCCTGGTCATCGAAGTTCACCACCACGAAGTGGCGACTGCCGGTCAGAACGAAATCGGCGTGAAGTTCAACACCCTGGTTGCCAAGGCTGACGAAGTTCAAACCCTGAAGTACTGCGTACACAACGTTGCTGATGCATACGGCCGCACCGCGACCTTCATGCCTAAGCCGCTGTACGGCGACAACGGTTCGGGTATGCACGTTCACCTGTCCATCGCCAAAGATGGCAAGAACACCTTCGCTGGCGAAGGCTATGCCGGCCTGTCCGACACCGCTCTGTACTTCATCGGCGGCATCATCAAGCACGGTAAAGCGCTGAACGGCTTCACCAACCCGTCGACCAACTCCTACAAGCGTCTGGTCCCAGGTTTCGAAGCTCCGGTAATGCTGGCCTACTCGGCTCGTAACCGTTCCGCTTCGATCCGTATTCCTTACGTGTCCAGCCCTCGCGCTCGCCGTATCGAAGCTCGCTTCCCGGATCCGGCAGCCAACCCGTACCTGGCCTTCGCTGCCCTGGTAATGGCCGGCCTGGACGGTATCCAGAACAAGATCCACCCTGGCGACGCTGCTGACAAAAACCTGTATGACCTGCCGCCTGAAGAGGCGAAAGAGATCCCACAAGTTTGCGGCAGCCTGAAAGAAGCCCTGGAAGAGCTGGACAAAGGTCGTGCGTTCCTGACCAAAGGCGGCGTTTTCAGCGACGACTTCATCGACGCTTACATCGCTCTGAAAAGCGAAGAAGAAATCAAAGTACGTACCTTCGTACACCCACTGGAATACGAGCTGTACTACAGCTGCTAATCCAGTAGCGCCTGCGCAAGCGGCGTGAAAAAAAAGAGGCCTCCTTCGGGAGGTCTTTTTTTTGGGCGCGATTTCAACGGCTGACGACGTCCCCTGTGGGAGCGGGCTTGCTCGCGAAGGCAGTCTTTCAGCTGGCATTGATGGTGACTGACACTCCGCCTTCGCGAGCAAGCCCGCTCCCACAGTGGTTTTGTAGTGTTTGGGAGATTGCGATAAATCATGCCCAAATGTTAACGACTTGGGTCTATTGCCAGCCCTGACCTATGCTGCACCTCAATGCTTTCGTTTCTGGTCAATTTTATGGGTCGTGGTTTTCTACTGATGTTGCTGCTGATCGCCCTGCCCGCCGTAGCGCAGATCTATAAGTACACCGACGCCGACGGCAACACCGCTTACAGCAACCAACCGCCCGATGGCGTGAAGGCTCAGCCGGTCGAGTTGCCACCGCTTAACAGGGTTGAGCCCCAAGCCCCTTCTGCGCCACCTGTCGAAGCCACCAGCCGCGAACAGCCGCTTAGCGCTTACGAGGTGCTGGAGCTGACCAACTTGCCCACTACCGAAGCACTGCGTGCCAACAACGGCACCTTCACCGTCAACGTGCTGATCAAACCCCGCCTGCAAGGCCCTCATCTGCTCAGGCTGTTGCTGGACGATCAACCTTACGGCCAGCCGAGCAACGTGCCGATCCTGCAACTGGTCAATATTGATCGCGGCACACACAGCCTCGCAGTGCAGGTGATCGATGGTGAGAACATCGTCCAGCAAAGCCCCACCGTGACGTTCACCGTACAACGGGTGCATAAGCCGTGAGGCTGTGGCTGCTGATCACCTGCCTGATCGCCCTGCCGGTGACGGCCGAGGTGTTCACCTACATCGACGCCCAGGGCAATCGTGTCTACACCGACCGGCCAGGTTCCGGCAACGCCAAGCGCGTGCCCATGGCGACGAGTAATCGCATGTCCGCCAACCCTGGCGGCGCAGCACCAGTGAATGCTGGAAAGAAAACCGAAACAAAACCTCTGTTTCACTACGACATGCTGAGAGTCCTGGTGCCGGAGCCAGACGCCACAGTGCGCAGCAGTGCTGGCGAGATTATCGTCAGCGTCACCAGCGAACCCGGCCTGCAACGAGGCCATCGCTACCAACTGCTGCTCGACGGCCAACCCACCGCAGCGCCCGGCCTGAGCCCGGTATTTGCCCTGAGCAACATCGATCGCGGCAGCCATAACCTCTCCGTGGAAATCCTCGACGAGCAGGATCGCACGGTTGAACGCACAGCCAACCAGCCATTCCACATGCTGCGCATCTCCCTCGCGCAGAAGCGTCAGGTCAAACCCTGCGCCCCCGCCGATTACGGCCAACGGCCGGAATGCCCGCTCAAAGACAAACCCGCAGAAGAAAAAAATCCCTTCCTGCGTTTCTTTTAACGCCGCTCAGCTTTGCGCACTATATTGGTGCAATTAGTTGCACCGTACTCACATCCCATCCCATTTTGGTTCGAAAGTACCCGTCAAAGCTGGCAGAACGCCACGCAAACGAGCGTCAAACGCCCGTTTCAGGCCTTAAACGCTTCTTTTCGGAGCCTTGGTTTGGTTTTTGCATTTTCCTCGTATCAGCGCTTTATTCATGCGCGCGCCCTGCTCCAAAAGAGGTCCTGATGACCATTAGCGACGCACTGCATCGATTGCTACTCGACAACCTGACCACCGCCACCATTCTGCTCGACGCCGAACTGCGCCTTGAGTACATGAACCCGGCGGCGGAGATGCTCCTGGCCATTAGCGGTCAGCGTAGCCATGGGCAGTTCATCAGCGAGTTGTTCACCGAATCTACCGAGGCGCTGAACTCCCTGCGCCAGGCGGTCGAGCAGGCACATCCGTTCACCAAACGCGAAGCGATGCTCACCGCCCTCACCGGCCAGACCCTGACCGTCGACTACGCGGTAACGCCCATCCTGGCCAACGGCGCCACGATGCTGCTGCTGGAAGTCCACCCCCGTGACCGCTTGCTGCGGATCACCAAGGAAGAGGCGCAGCTGTCGAAGCAGGAAACCAGCAAGATGCTGGTGCGCGGCCTCGCTCACGAGATCAAGAATCCTCTCGGCGGGATTCGCGGCGCGGCGCAATTGCTTGCCCGCGAACTGCCGGAAGAAAGCCTGCGCGACTACACCAACGTGATCATTGAAGAGGCCGACCGCCTGCGCAATCTGGTCGATCGCATGCTCGGTTCCAATAAGCTACCGTCACTGGCGATGTGCAACGTCCACGAAGTTCTGGAACGTGTTTGTCATCTGGTGGAGGCCGAAAGCCAGGGCTGCATCACTTTGGTGCGCGACTACGACCCAAGCATTCCCGACGTGTTGATCGACCGCGAACAAATGATTCAAGCGGTACTGAACATCGTGCGCAATGCGATGCAGGCCATCAGCAGCCAGAACGAGCTGCGCCTTGGCCGCATCAGCTTGCGTACCCGCGCCATGCGCCAGTTCACCATCGGCCACGTGCGCCATCGTCTGGTGACCAAGATCGAAATCATCGACAACGGCCCGGGGATCCCCGCCGAGCTACAGGAAACCATCTTCTTTCCCATGGTCAGCGGTCGCCCGGATGGTACCGGGCTCGGCCTGGCCATTACCCAGAACATCATTAGCCAGCACCAGGGCCTGATCGAATGTGACAGCCATCCAGGCCACACCACGTTCTCGATCTTTCTGCCACTGGAACAAGGAGCCACATCGACATGAGCCGTAGTGAAACCGTGTGGATCGTCGATGACGACCGTTCTATCCGTTGGGTCCTGGAAAAAGCCCTGCAGCAAGAAGGCATGACCACGCAAAGCTTCGACAGCGCCGATGGCGTGATGAGCCGCCTGGCGCGCCAGCAGCCGGACGTGATCATCTCCGACATCCGTATGCCGGGCGCCAGCGGTCTGGACCTTCTGGCGCGGATTCGCGAACAACACCCACGGCTGCCGGTCATCATCATGACCGCTCACTCCGATCTGGACAGCGCTGTCGCGTCCTATCAGGGCGGCGCGTTTGAATACCTGCCAAAACCGTTCGACGTTGACGAAGCGGTGTCCCTGGTCAAGCGCGCGAACCAGCACGCTCAGGAACAGCAAGGCCTGGAAGTCCCGGTCGCCCTGACCCGCACCCCGGAAATCATCGGTGAAGCGCCGGCGATGCAGGAAGTGTTTCGCGCCATCGGGCGCTTGAGCCACTCCAACATCACGGTGCTGATCAACGGCGAATCCGGTACCGGTAAAGAGCTGGTGGCCCACGCCCTGCACCGTCACAGCCCACGGGCGGCTTCGCCGTTCATTGCGCTGAACATGGCGGCGATCCCGAAAGACCTGATGGAATCCGAGCTGTTCGGCCATGAAAAAGGCGCATTCACCGGCGCGGCCAACCTGCGTCGCGGGCGATTTGAACAGGCTGACGGCGGCACGCTGTTCCTCGATGAAATCGGCGACATGCCGGCAGACACCCAGACTCGTTTGCTGCGGGTGTTGGCGGACGGCGAGTTCTATCGCGTCGGCGGCCATGTGCCGGTGAAGGTCGATGTGCGAATCATCGCCGCGACTCACCAGAATCTGGAAACCCTGGTGCATGCCGGGAAATTCCGTGAGGACTTGTTCCACCGCCTCAACGTGATCCGCATCCACATTCCACGGCTGTCGGACCGTCGCGAAGACATCCCGACCCTGGCCAAGCACTTCCTCAGCCGCGCCGCGCAGGAACTGGCGGTGGAGCCGAAGCTGCTGAAAAGCGAAACCGAGGAATACCTGAAGAACCTGCCGTGGGGCGGCAACGTACGTCAGCTGGAGAACACCTGCCGCTGGATCACGGTGATGGCTTCGGGTCGCGAAGTGCACATCAGCGACCTGCCGCCGGAGCTGCTGAACCTGCCGCAGGATTCGGCGCCGGTGACCAACTGGGAGCAAGCGCTGCGCCAGTGGGCCGATCAGGCGTTGGCTCGTGGCCAGTCGAGCCTGCTCGACAGCGCCGTGCCGGCCTTCGAGCGGATCATGATCGAAACCGCCCTCAAACACACCGCCGGCCGCCGCCGCGATGCCGCGGTTTTGCTGGGTTGGGGGCGTAATACCCTGACGCGCAAGATCAAGGAATTGGGGATGAAGGTTGATGGTGGGGATGATGATGAGGGGGATGAGGGTTAATCCCCCCACCTGATCGTTCCCACGCTCCCGCGCGTGGGAACGATCAATAGATCCATTCGCCGAATCCCACATTAAGATCTCCGTGCACCGACTGAATGCACCGTGAACCGCAATCGCGCACGGCAACCGATCCCAAATCCCGCCTGCGTTCGCAATCGAACCCCTATCGAAAAAACACGAAGGCCCCGGAATACGGGGCTTTCGACGTTTCAGCGCGACATTCTGTTTCAACTTGTTAAAACCTGGCACGCCCCCTGCAATAGTCCATTCAGTGATTCAGTTCACTACCCGGTTTCGGGGACCTTGGTACAGGCAGGCCGGGGATTCCCCTCTTTACATCGGGCTCACACCGCACAAGCGTCGAGCCCACCCAGTTTTGGGGCCCTTGATACAGGCAGGTCAGGGGTTCCTTCTTTACACCGGGCTCACGACGCAATGCGCGAGCCCTGCCGTTTTGGGAACCTTGGTACAGGCAGGCCGGGGATTCCCTCTTTTATTGCTCTCGGAGATGGATCTCCAGCCGCCAGCGGTCATCGACCTCGCTACCGGCCCACTCACCCTGCAGTGGCCGGGCCGCCACCACCGTCAGCAACAACCCACCATCACTCAAACGCACCCGCCAGTTCACGTTCTTGTCGTTGAGCTTGAGCTGACCTTTCTGTGCCTTGCCTTCAGCCTCGAACAGCAGCGCGAGGCTACCGTCGACGAACTCGCCGTGAGCCTTGGGTTCGTTGTTGAACCACACCACCAACCCATCGTTCGCGACCTCGACCTGCTGCAATTCACTAGGGTCGGGCGTGGTCAGGCGACCGATCATCAGCCCCACCATCACCCCGACAATCGCCAGCGAAGCCATCACTCGCGGGAATAGCTTCGAACGCGGGTCTGCTTCCGGCGTAGAATGCCGCTCATCTTTACCTTCGGAGCCGTGCATGTTTCACGTCATCCTTTTCCAACCAGAAATTCCGCCGAATACCGGCAACGTTATCAGGCTGTGCGCCAACAGTGGCTGCCACCTGCATTTGATCGAACCGCTGGGCTTCGAGATGGACGACAAGCGTCTGCGCCGGGCCGGTCTCGATTACCACGAGTATGCCACCCTGCAACGCCACGCAGACCTCGCCAGCTGTCTGGAAAGCCTCGGTCATCCTCGGTTGTTCGCCTTCACCACCAAGGGCTCGCGACCGTTCCACGATGCCAGCTTCGCCGAGGGCGATGCGTTCCTGTTCGGCCCGGAAAGCCGTGGTTTGCCGGCGGAAGTACTCGATGCCCTGCCCGGCGAACAGCGCCTGCGCCTGCCGATGCGTGAAGGTTGCCGCAGCCTGAACCTGTCGAACACCGTAGCGGTCGCCGTGTACGAAGGCTGGCGCCAGCTCGGTTTCAAGTAACAGCACATAACAAATGTGGGAGCGGGCTTGCTCGCGAAGGGGTCATAACATTCAACATCATCGTTGTCTGTTACACCGCTTTCGCGAGCAAGCCCGCTCCCACATTGGACTTGCCTTGACGCACAGACCGCTTATTGAACGGTTGGAGTCTCGCCAGCCGCCTGCATGCGTTGCAGCTCTTGTGCGTACAGCGCGTCGAAGTTCACCGGGGCCAGCATCAGGGCCGGGAACGAACCGCGGGTGACCAGGCTGTCCAGGGTTTCGCGAGCGTACGGGAACAGGATGTTCGGGCAGAACGCGCCGAGGGTGTGGCTCATCGAAGCGTCGTCGAGGTTCTTGATCAGGAAGATCCCGGCCTGTTGCACTTCAGCAATGAACGCCACTTCGTCGCCGTTCTTCACGGTGACGGACAGGGTCAGCACGACTTCGTGGAAGTCGCCTTCCAGAGCCTTTTGACGGGTGTTCAGATCCAGACCGACGCTCGGTTCCCACTGCTGGCGGAAGATGGCCGGGCTTTTCGGTGCTTCGAAGGACAAGTCACGTACGTAGATGCGCTGCAAGGAGAATTGCGGTGCGGTTTCTTCTTCGCTAGCTGCAGTGTTCTGTTGGTCAGTCATCTCAGATCCTTTCTGATCTTGGGGTCTTATAGGGAAGGCATTCAGGCCTTGAGCATCGCGTCGAGCTTGCCGGCGCGCTCAAGGGCGAACAAATCATCACAACCACCCACGTGGGTGCTGCCGATCCAGATCTGCGGCACGGACGTACGTCCGGCCTTCTGAGCCATGGCGGCACGCACCTGCGGCTTGCCATCGACCTTGATCTCTTCGAAGGCCACGCCTTTGTTCTCGAGCAGGTACTTGGCTCGCGAACAGTAAGGGCAGTAATCGCTGGAATAGACGACGACGTTGCTCATTTCACTTCACCAGCGGCAGGTTGTCGCCTTTCCAGCTGGAAATACCGCCGGAAAGCTTGGCGGCGGTGAAACCGGACTTCATCAGTTCGCGGGCATGAGTGCCAGCAGTCTGGCCCATGGCGTCGACCAGGATGATGGTCTTGGCCTTGTGCTTTTCCAGTTCGCCGACGCGAGCGGTCAGTTTGTCGTGAGGAATGTTCACCGCGCCAACAATGTGACCGGCGGCGAAGTCCTTGGTCGAACGAATGTCGATCACAACGCCCGCGTCCTTGTTGACCAGCCCGGTCAGTTCACCGGTGCTCAGGCTGCGGCCGCCGCCTTGCATCTGATAAGCGATCAGCAACGCCAGCAGTACGACGAAGATACCGACGAGCAGATAGTGGTTAGTGGCAAATTCAATCAGGTGAGCAACCATCGAAGGAGGTTCCAGGGCGTTAAAATGTCGGCCAGTATACACAGCCACTATGGTGGGCCAAACCCCGTCCGGCGGTGACGCCGTCGGAACTTAGCTGTAGGACGTGTTGACCCTCAATTGCGAGTCGCGCCGCGCCCCGTAAATCGCAAGACTAGGCATGAGGAGTGAGGTTTGGCGTTTCAAATGAACGACGAATAACGACGGATTGCGCTTTACGGGGCGTGGCCCTCCGGGTTTGCCCTGTGAGCGCGCCATGCTGCGTTGCGGGACTCGGCAAGGAAACGACCCTTAACCCACGTCCCGCGCCTTGCCTGGCACGCTCACAGGGCAAACGCGACTCGCAATTGAGGGTCAACACGTCCTAAACTTGCCACTCCCTTTTCCATCGCCCTCTTTTAACTCAGCCACGAGTGGAATCCATGACTACCACGCCTAAACCTTTGGTCCTGATTATTCTCGACGGCTTCGGTCACAGTGAGAGCCCTGAATCCAACGCCATCTTTGCGGCGAAGAAGCCCGTGCTGGACCGTCTGTGGGCCACCGTGCCGAACGGCCTGATCTCGGGCAGCGGCATGGACGTCGGCCTGCCGGATGGCCAGATGGGCAACTCCGAAGTCGGCCACATGAACCTCGGCGCCGGCCGCGTGGTGTATCAGGACTTCACACGCGTGACCAAATCGATCCGCGACGGCGAGTTCTTCGAGAACCCGACCATCTGCGCCGCTGTCGATAAAGCCGTTGCTGCCGGCAAAGCCGTGCACTTCATGGGCCTGCTGTCCGATGGCGGCGTTCACAGCCACCAGGATCACCTGGTTGCCATGGCTGAACTGGCTTTCAAGCGCGGCGCCGAAAAAATCTATCTGCACGCCTTCCTTGATGGTCGCGACACGCCGCCGAAAAGCGCTCAGTCGTCCATCGAACTGCTGGATGCGGCCTTCCAGGCCCTCGGCAAAGGCCGGATCGCCAGCATTATTGGCCGTTACTTCGCCATGGACCGTGACAACCGTTGGGACCGCGTGTCCCAGGCTTACAACCTGATTGTCGATGGCAACGGCGAATTCAACGCCGCCACCGCTCAGGAAGGCCTGCAAGCCGCGTACGAACGCGGCGAGAGCGACGAATTTGTCAAAGCCACCAGCATCGGCGAACCGGTGAAAGTCGAAGACGGCGACGCCGTGGTGTTCATGAACTTCCGCGCCGACCGCGCCCGTGAATTGACCCGCGTATTCGTCGAAGACGATTTCAAGGAATTTGAACGTGCCCGCCAGCCAAAACTGGCCGGTTTCGTCATGCTGACCCAATACGCCGCCAGCATTCCTGCGCCGTCGGCCTTCGCCGCAGGCAGCCTGGACAACGTGCTGGGCGACTACCTGGCGAAAAACGGCAAGACCCAGCTGCGCATCGCCGAAACCGAGAAGTATGCCCACGTGACCTTCTTCTTCTCCGGTGGTCGCGAAGAACCGTTCCCGGGCGAAGAACGCATCCTGATCCCGTCGCCAAAAGTCGCCACCTATGACTTGCAGCCCGAGATGAGCGCCCCGGAAGTCACCGACCGCATCGTCGATGCCATCGAAAACCAGCGTTACGACGTGATCGTGGTCAACTACGCCAACGGCGACATGGTCGGCCACAGCGGCGTGTTCGATGCGGCAGTAAAAGCTGTTGAATGCCTCGACCTGTGCGTTGGCCGCATCGTCGATGCACTGGAAAAAGTCGGCGGCGAAGCGCTGATCACTGCCGATCACGGCAACGTCGAGCAGATGTCCGATGAGGCCACCGGCCAGGCGCATACCGCCCACACCACCGAACCGGTGCCGTTCATCTATGTCGGCAAGCGCGACTTCAAGGTTCGCGACGGCGGCGTGCTGGCGGATGTGGCACCAACCATGTTGAAACTGCTAGGCCTGGAACAACCGGCTGAAATGACCGGGACTTCGATTCTGGTGTAACCCGCCTCTTCAAACACCGCCATACCCTGTGGGAGCGGGCTTGCTCGCGAATGCGGCGGGTCAGTCGACATCAACGTTGCCTGACACACCGCATTCGCGAGC